>NZ_JBJURH010000005.1:0-408585 GCF_046098215.1 Streptomyces sp. Da 82-17 | reverse complement strand
GGGCGTCTTCCCCGTCAGGCCGCCGCCATCCGGACCGGGCCGTTCCGGGCGGCCAGGAACAGTTCCGGCGCCACGTCCTCGGCCATGGCCTTCGCCGTCTGCCAGCCGATGGCCTGCTCCGTGCCGACTCCGCCGCAGAGCAGCATGAACCGCGTCAGGCCGGCCGCTCGCAGTGCGGCCAGTTTCTCCTTGACCGTTTCGACCGATCCGACGAGGGCGAACGGATTCCTGAGATACGAATCCGCCGGTGTTTCCAGAACCGCCCTGATTCCCGTTTCCTCTTGCTCCGCAAGCGATTCGAGCGGGCTGTCAAGCCGCCCGGATCCGGCCATGCGGGCCAAGTAAACCGCTGCGGACTCGACGTGTCTGATGAAGCCGTCGCGCACGATTTCCGCGGCCTCCCTGTCGGTTTCCGCGACCACCGTGAAACAACTCGCCATGACATGCGCCATCGACAATGCCTGCCCGTGCTCCTGCCCGATCTCGACATAGCGGCGCAGCCGGGCGGCCATCTCGTCCACGCGCAGCGGCGCCATGCCGCCGGCCGAGGGCGTGATGTTCAGTCCGGTGAACACGCCCAGGCCGCGGCGCGCCGCGGTGGCGAGGGACTCGTCGGAGCCCGCCGCGACCCACAGCGGCACCCGCTGCTGCACCGGCCGCGGCCACACGGTGACCTCGGCGGTCTCGGCGTCCGCCAGGAACGCCGCCGACATGGGGGTCAGATCGTCCTTCGGCACGGGCAGGTCGAACCGGTTGAGGCCACCGTCGACGAGGTCGATCGCGTGTTCCTGCGCGGCCCGGTCGCCGTGCCGGCCGAGGCCCACCTCGAGCCGTCCGCCGGACAGCACGTCGATCATGGCGAGCTGCTCGGCGAGCTGCAGCGGATGGTGCAGCAGTGGAAGGTTCGCCCCCGAGATGATCCGAGCCGTGGTCGTCCGCGCCGCGAGCGCGGCCATCATGATGTTCGGATGCGGGCACGGCGACGACGGTCCGAAGTGTTCCGGCATGCTGACACCGGCGTATCCGAGGTGTTCCGCCTCGACGCAATGGTCGAGGTAATTCTCGTAGATACGGGCCCCGAGTCCGGCGTCCCATTCCTCCGGGTCGTAGGATCCAGGCGGCGAGTAGGTGAGATTGTCCCAGTAGACGAATTTGGTGATGCCCGATTCGTCGCTGAGTGCGCTCATGTCGTTGATACCCCCATGTGCGAAACCGTTCGCGCCTGACGTATCCACGCCTATCCCGGTGCCGTCGGCCGGGGCATCCTCCGTATTGCCCAGGGCGCACCGACGCTTCCCAACTCCGCAATACGGGAGATTCCTGAGCCGCCGGAAGCCGGACACGATGCCGGTGGCAGCCGAACCTGGGGAGCGAACATGACCACGACCGCGTACCGCACCTGCCCGCTGTGCGAGGCCGCCTGCGGGCTGAAGCTGACGCTGGACGACGACGGCGGAGTGACCTCCGTGCGCGGCGACGCCGACGACCCCTTCTCCAAGGGCTTCCTGTGCCCCAAGGGCGCCGCGCTCGGACAGCTCGACGAGGACCCGGACCGGCTCACCGCTCCGCTGGTGCGCGACGGCGAGCAATGGCGGGAGGTCGGCTGGGACGAGGCCTTCCGCCGCGTCGACGCCGGGCTGCGCGGCGTCCTCGACGCACACGGCCGCGACGCCCTCGCCCTCTACTTCGGCAACCCGACGTTCCACACGATGGCGGGCTTCATGTACCGCCAGGCGCTGACCCAGGTCTCGGGCAGCCGCAACATCTACTCCGCGGGCACCATCGACCAGATGCCCAAGCACGTCTCGTCCGGCCTGATGTTCGGTGACCCCATGGCCGTCGCGGTGCCCGACCTGGACCGCACCGACTACCTGCTGGTGCTCGGCGCCAACCCGCTGGTGTCCAACGGATCCCTGTGCGTGGCCCCCGACTTCCCCGGCCGGCTGAAGGCGTTGCAGAAGCGCGGGGGCAAACTCGTCGTCGTCGACCCGCGCCGCACCCGCACCGCCGAGGCCGCCGACGAGCATCTGTACGTACGCCCCGGAACCGACCCGTACCTGCTGTTCGGCATCGTCCACACCCTCTTCGCCGAAGGCCTGGCGAAGCCCCCGGCGGACGTGGCCGGTGTGGCGGAACTCCGCCGCCTGGCCGAGGAGTTCCCGCCCTCGGCGGTGGCTCCGGTCTGCGGCGTCGCCGAGGACGTGATCGTGCGCCTGGCCCGGGAACTCGCGGCTGCGCCGACCGCGGCCGTCTACGCCCGGATCGGAACCTGCACCGTGGAGTTCGGCACCCTCGCGCAGTGGCTCGTGGACGCCGTCAACATCCTCACCGGCAACATCGACCGGCCCGGCGGGGTGATGTTCGCCAAGACCGCGGGCCTGGAGATCTTCCGCACGGGCCTGCCCTTCCGCACCGGAAACTTCCACAGCCGGGTGCGCGGCCTGCCCGAAGCGCTCGGCGAACTGCCCGTCGCGACCCTCGCCGACGAGCTGGAGACCCCGGGCGACGGCCAGGTCAGGGCTCTCGTCACGGTCGGCGGGAACCCGGTGCTGTCCGCCCCCAACGGGCCGCGGCTCGACCGCGCCTTCGCCGACCTCGACTTCATGGTCAGCGTGGACCCGTACCTCAACGAGACCACCAAGCACGCCCACGTGATCCTGCCGCCGCCGCGGATGATGCAGACCGCGCACTTCGACTTCCTCGTGCAGTGCATCATGGTGCGCAACTACGCGCGCTACTCGCCGCCCGTGCTGCCGCTCGGCCCCGACCAGCGCCACGAGCACGACATCCTCGGCAAGTTGTTCCTCATCCTCGCCGGGCAGGGCCACGACACGGACGCCGAGACCGCCCACGAGATGATCGTCGGCCAGGTCCTCGCCGGTGTGACCCAGGCGCCCGGCTCACCGCTCCTCGGCGCCGACGTCGCCGAGATCCGCGCGGGACTGGAGGGCACGGGCCCCGACCTGCTCCTCGACGCCCTGCTCAAGTTCGGCGGCTACGGCCTGTCCCTCGATGCCGTACGGCGACAGCCGCACGGCATCGACCTGGGGCCGCTGCAGCCGCGCCTGCACGAGCTGGTGTGCACGGAGTCCGGCCGGGTGGAGCTGGCCCCCGCCCCGCTCGTCGAGGACGTCGACCGGCTGCGCGCCCGGATGTCCGCCCGGCCCGCCGAGCTGTTGCTGATCGGCCGCCGCCACCTGCGCTCCAACAACAGCTGGCTGCACAACGTCCCCGCGCTGACCGGCGGCACCAATCAGTGCACGCTCCAGATCAACCCCGCCGACGTCGCGCGCTACGGGCTCGGCGAGCGGGCCCTGATCCGCTCCGCGGCCGGTGAACTGGTCGTCCCGCTGGAGCCGGTGGACACGATCATGCCGGGGGTGGTGAGCCTGCCGCACGGCTGGGGCCACGAGGACGGCACGCAGCTGGTCGCGGCGAAGAACCCCGGGGTCAACGCCAACACGCTGACCGACGACGCGGTGGTCGACGTACCGTCGGGCAACGCGGTGTTCAACGGAGTGCCGGTCACGGTGGAGCCCGTCCCGGCCTGACGGCTCAGGCGGAACGGGCTCACCGCGGGACGGACGTGGGTCAGACGCGGGTCAGTTGTGCGTGCACGGAGGCGGGCGTGCCGACCAGCTCGGCCACCTGGTAGGAGTGCGCCGCCTCCCCCAGGTTGTCGAGCAGGCGCTCGCCCGCGCCGACCATGACGGGAACGACGGTCAGATGCACTTCGTCGACCAGGCCCGCGCGCATGTACTGCTGCACGGTGGACGGGCCGCCGGCGACGCGCACGTCCTGGCCGTCCGCCGCCGCGAAGGCCAGCTCGAGGACCTTCTCGATCGGCTCGTCGGTGAAGTGGAAGGTCGTGCCGCCCTCCATCCGCACGGCGGGGCGCAGATGCCGGGTGAGCACGAACACGTCGTGGTGGAACGGGGGTTCGGGCCCCCACCAGCCGGTCCACGACTCGTCCTCCCACGGGCCGCGCTGCGGTCCGAACATATTGCGTCCCATGATGGTGGCGCCGATGTTCCGTTCGCTCCGCTCGAGGAAGTCGACGTCGGCGTTCGGCCTGCCTTTGACGCGGTCCGCCATCGTGGCGAGCATCCGCTGCTGCACGCCGTCGAATCCGTCCCCGAACGGGGCGTCCTCACGTTGCCGAGGGCCGGCGGCGAAGCCGTCGAAGGAGATCGTGTTGTGTACACGGAGCTTGGGCATGGCATTCACCGTAGTTTGACCGACTTGCGGCATGTGGTAGCCGAGTCGCCGGTGCGTCGTGCCTTCGCTCAATCCCAGGCGCAAAGCGTTCAGTTAACTGTTCAGTCAAGACTCGACCACTTCGGCAGTTGGCCCTTTACTGAACATCCGTCATGGCCCTGACCCCCGAACGGCTACAGCTCCTCCGTCGAAAGGAGAATCATGCTCGTCCTGGTCGCTGTCTTCGCGCTTCTGGGGGTGTTCCTCGGCGCGGTCGCCTACCTGCCGCTGTCTGTGTCCGCAGTCGCAGCCGTCGCCATCGCCGGCTGGCTCACACACTTCGCGATCCGTGAACACCGAAGCCGACCGAGTCGTACCGCCTGACACCGAGGAGGCGCATCATGAACGTACGTTCCCCCGAGCGGCCGCTCGCCACTGCTCCCGGTGACCTGCCGCCGCTGACGGTCGCGGAGGTCGTCCACCGCCCCGTCGCCGAGCCGGACGCCGTCCGCAGCGGCGACGGACCCGCTGTGGCGTCCTTCGTCCTCGGACTCGTCGGCCTGCTCGCCCTGAACATCGTGCTCGGGCCCATGGCCATCGCCCTCGCGACCCTCGCGTTCGTCCGTGGGACGAGTCGCCGCGGCCGGGCCGTGCTCGGCCTCACGCTCGGCATCGCCGACCTGATCGTGCTGGCCGCGCTGGTGTCGTCCAGCGGCGCCGTCGAGTGGAGCTTCGGCTGATCCGCCCGCCGAACCTCCTGCGCACGACGATCGACGAGGCCGTACGAGTGCGGATGCGGGCCCACACGCCCGCCCCCACCCGTACGGCCTCGTTCGTGTGCCGCCGCCCCCTCACGCCCGCAGCGAATACAACATCAGCTCCCGGGCCTCCTCCCACCGCCGCGTGAGGTCCTTGCGGCGGCCGAGGCGGGCCGAGATGTGCTGGGTGCCGAAGAAGACGGAGACCAGGGCGTGCGCGGCCGCCGCGGGGGAGACGCCGGCGCGGAGTTCGCCGGCCTCCTCGGCCTCGATGAGGAGTTGTTCGAGCAGGTTGATCCAGCCGACGTAGGGCGTGGGCAGCACGCCCTCGGGGAGCGGCTGTTCCATCTGGAGCCGGGCCCCGCCCTGCACTATGACGTCGTCCCGGAAGGCCGCCGCGGTCTGGTCGAGGAGTTCGACCAGGGTGTCGAGCGGGCCGAGTCCCTTGGCCTGCACGGCCTCCAGGAGCACCGGCCAGCGGTGGTAGTGGGCGTCGACCACCGAGATGGTGAGGGCTTCCTTGGTGGGGAAGTGGAAGTAGACCGCGCCCTTGGTCATGCCGACGTGGTCGGCGACGTTCTGCACGGAGGTGCCCGAGTAGCCGTTGCGGTCGAAGAGTTCGGCCGCCGCGTCCAGGATCTGCAGGCGCGTCTGCACCGCCCGTTCCTGCTGGCGCTCGGGGATCCGGCCCGTCCTCGGCTCGTCGCCCGGCTTGCGTTCGGGCATCGGGAAGGAGGCCCGGCTCTTGTTCTGGGTCACGTTGCACTCGCCTTCATCGCTCGCCCCCCTGGCCTTTCATCCGTCAAGTCCCTTGCGCCGTACGGCAGTCGGGCGCTCGACGACCCCATTGCAATATACCTTCCCGTAGGTATATTTTCGAGCCGCCGAGCGGCCGGGCCCTCCGGGGAGTCACAGGGACCGGGCCGCAGCGGCTCCGTTGTCCAGGGAGGGGATACCCATGTACGACGCCGACATCGAGCCCGACACCCACAAGGCAGCCGGGCGCCATGCCGATGCACATGTTCCGCGCACTCTGGTACACAAGGCCGCCGACCGGGAGGTGCTGCTCTCGGCCGCGCAGCCGCTGGCCGACGACCGCTTCGCGGTCTGGATGCGCTGGCCGCACGACCACCTGCTGCACGGCCGCTCCGCCGACGGGGTCCGTGACTCGCTGATCGTGGTGGAGACGATGCGCCAGGCCGGCATCTACCTCTCGCACCGCTACCACGGCGTGCCCATGGACCACGCCTTCGTCCTGCACAGCTTCGAGTACGACCTCAGCGCACCGATCCGCGACCTCGGCAACGGCGCCGACGTCGTCCTCGACATCACCGTCCGGCGCGAGCCGGGCAAGCCGGACCGCTTCAAGCTGGCGTCCGAGGCCGAACTCCTCGTCGGGGGACGGTCCGTGGGCCGGGCCGGAATGTCCTGGCAGGCCCTCGCGCCCAAGCACTACGCCGTCGTACGCCACCGCTGCGCGGGCGTGCCCTCGCTCGCGGACTTCACGGCGCCGCCCGCCGACCCGGCGCCGCTGCGCCCCGAGGCCGTGGGCCGCGACCGGGAGGACGCCGTGCTGATCGGCGACTGCCCCGAAGAGCCGGGGAGTTGGCGGCTGCGGATGGACACCGGCCACCCCGCGCTCTTCGACCACGAGAGCGACCACGTGCCCGGCATGGTGATCGTCGAGTCGTTCCGGCAGGCCGTCCTAGTCGAGGCGGCGAAGAGAGCCCCCGACGGCTGGGAGCTGCGGGCCATGCACACCACCTTCGCCTCCTTCGGCGAACTCGACCAGCCCGTCACGGTGTCGGCCGAGCCGCTCGGCGACCACGCCTACCTGGCCACCGCGCGCCAGGGCGAACGCGCCCTGGCCACGGCGCGGGTGGCCGGCCGCCCGGCCGCCCCGCTCGCCGGCATGGCGGCCGAGGCGGGGGCTGCCGCATGCTGAGCGATCTGGAGCCGATCCTGGAGACGGCCCGGCAGGACCGGGCACTGCTCGACGAGTCCTGCAAGCTCACCGACCGGCTCGCCGACGCGCTGGTCACGGCCGGTTTCACCCGGCACTTCGTGCCCGAGCGCTGGGGCGGCTGCGCGGGCACGTTCACCGCACTGCTCGACGCGGTCTCGGTGGTCGCCGAGACCTGCGCGTCCACCGCCTGGTGCGGCGCGCTCTACGCCGCGCACGGCCGGCTCGCCTCGTATCTTCCCGAGGCCGGGCAGCAGGAGCTGTGGGGGAGCGGGCCCGACGTGTGCGTGGCCGCTTCCGTCGTCCCGCCGCAGGGCAACGCCGAGCGTACGCAGGGGGGTTGGCGCCTGACCGGCAGGTGGACGATGGCCAGCGGGGTCGACCAGGCCGACTGGGTGCTGCTCGCCGCCTGGGCGCCGCCGGTCGACGAGGGCGCCGAACCGGCACGCGAACACCGGGTCTTCGCGGTGCCGCGCTCCGACGTCAAGGTGATCGACACCTGGCATCCCGTGGGCCTGCGCGGCACCGGGAGCAACACCGTCGGCGCCGACGTCCTCGTCCCCGACCACCTCAGCTTCACACTGCGCGATCTGGCCCGCGCCAAGCCGCACGCGGCACGCTGCCACACGGTGCCGTTCCCGCTGGTCGCCTCGCTGATCTTCGCGGCGCCAGTGCTCGGGGCCGCGGAGGGCGCGCTGCGCACCTGGTGGGACCGGCAGGCCTCCCGGGTACGCCCGGACGGCAGCAGCGCGGCCGAACAGCCCGCCCAGCAGCAGGTGTTCGCCCGGACCGCGGCGCACGTCCAGGCCGCCCGGCTGCTCCTCGAACGGGCCGCCCAGCGCGCCGACCACGCGCCGGTGACGCCCGTCCTGGTCGCCGAGAACCAGCGTGACGTGGCCGTGGCCGTCGAGCTGTGCGGCTCGGCCGCCCACGAGTTGTTCCGGTCGGCGGGGTCGAGCGCCCTCGACGAGGGGGACCCGCTGCAGCGCGCCTGGCGGGACATCACCGTGGCGGGCACCCACGGCACCCTCAACTTCGAAGCGGCGGCGGCGAGTTACGCGGGCGCGGCACTCGCCGCGCGAGCGCAGGCCGGAGCCCGCCCGTGACCCGACGCATCGCGTTCTTCGACGTGGACGAGACGCTGCTCGCCGGGAAGAGCATGCTCAGCTTCTGGCACTTCTGGGCGGCGCTGTCCGCCCGGCACGGCGGCGCCCTGCCCACCCCGCGCAGCTCGGGCGCCGACCGCGAGACCCTGAACCGCGCCTACTTCCGGCTCTTCGCCGGCGTCCCCCAGGCACACCTCGAGCGCGCCGCACGCCGCTGGTACGAGGAGTTCCGCCGCGGCCCTGAGGTGTGCCTCACCGAACCGGTCGAGGCCCTGCTGCGGCACCGGAGTTCGGGCCACGAGGTGGCCCTGGTCACCGGCGCGGGGGAGATGCTCGTACGGCCGCTCGCGGAGGAGCTCGGGGTGCGGCACGTGCTGGCCACCGAGGTGCTCACGGACGCCGCCGGAGTGCTCACCGGCGAGGTGCGGCGGCCGGTGCTCGGGGACGCCAAGCGGACGGTCGCGACCGCGCTGGCCGCGCGCCTCGGCGTACGGCTGCGGGACTGCTTCGCGTACGCCGACCACAGCAGCGACCTGTCGCTGTTGACGGCGGTGGGGCATCCGGTGGTCGTGGGCGACGACCCGGTGCTCGCCGAGCGGGTCGCGGCCGCGGGCTGGCCGCGCCTGGACGCGGCGGCCGGGCCGCTGCGGTCCCGCGCGGTGGTGGCGCAAGTGGGCTGAGTCGCAAGTGAGTTGACGCGTACGGCCCCGATCGGCCCTTGGCCGGTAGGGGCCATGCGCACCGTCGAGAAAAATACCTTCGGGAGGGTATTTTGTTGTCATGGGGTTCTCACCGGACAGGAGAGACGCAGCGGATGCGAGACATCGCCGATGAGCCAGGAGCGGTCGGCACGGACCCGACGCCTGCTGCTGCACGCCGCGGCCGAGGAGTTCGCCGCGCGCGGGTACTCCGGCGCGCGGCTCCAGACCGTGGTGGACCGGATCGGCATGACCAAGGGCGCGTTGTACGGGCACTTCGCCTCCAAGGCGGAGCTGGCCCGGGCCGTGGCCGACGAGGCCGCGTCCTGCTGGGAGCGGCTGAGCGCGCAGCGGCCGGCGCGGCCCTCCGACCCGGTCGGCGAACTGCGCACGCTGGCCGGGCAGTTGGCGCGCCTGATGGACGACGACACCGTCTTCAGGGCCGCCGTACGGCTCGCCTCGGACGGCCGGCGCGGAACCCGGGAGCGGGACCTGGTGTCCCTGGTCTCCGACCGCCTCACCGAACTGGCACGCCGGGCGCAGCAGCAGGCCGCGCCCGCCGTGGCGGTCCCGCCGGTGGCCCTCGCCGACCTGGTCACCACCGCGATCTTCGCCGGTTCGCAGCCGGGCGCGGAGAACGGCATCGGCAGCCGCACCCGACTCGACGGCCTCTGGGGGCTGTTCGGCGCGCGGGGCGGTTGAGGTGGCCCCCGGGCTGCCCCGTACGACCTCATCGATCCGTCAGGGAAAGGCAACGGACGACATGAGCGCAGCGACCATCGGGCCGCAGGCACTGCGGCTCTTCGAGTACGCCTCGTCGCGCAGCGACTGGACGGTGCGCAGCGCCTGCGAGCAACTCGACACCACCGTCGGCGAGATCGAGCGGGCGCGCAGCGAACTGATCGGGCTCGGCCTGCTCATCGAGTCGCCGGACGGCGGCGCGCAGGGCGGCGAGCCCGCCACCAAGGCCACCGCGCCGGAGGCCGCGCTGCTGCGGCTGCTGACCGCCGAGGAGGAGGCCGCGTCCCGGCTGACCGAGCAGATCCGCCGTACCCGCGAGCAGATCGACGCGATGCGCGAGGTGTTCCTGCCGCTGCACACCGCGCGTTCCAACGGGCTGAGCGGCGAGGTCGTCACCAGCCCCGAGAAGATCGCGCGGGTGCTGAGCGACACCGCCGACATCGCGACCTCGGAGATCCTCAGCATGCACCCCGGGCCCGTGATGGCGCCCGAGATGCTCGCCGAGGGGCTGCGGCGCGACGTGCAGGTCCTGAACCGCGGGGTGGCGATGCGCAGCATCCATCTGCGGCCGATGACGCGGATCATCCACTCGATGACGCATCTGCAGGAGCTGCAGAACGCGGGCGCGCAGGTGCGGATCGCCACGATCGTGCCGTTCCGCTTCATCCTCGTCGACCGTGTGCAGGCCCTGGTGCCCGCGCTGCACACCAACTCCTCCAAGGCCATGATGGTGCTGCGCGGCGAGGCGGTCACCGCGCTGCTCGTCAAGGTCTTCGAGATGTGCTGGGCCTCGGCCGCCCCGCTGGAGGCCGCGGAGCCGGGGCAGGACTCGGGGCTCAGCTCGCAGCAGCTGTGGGTGCTGCGGCTGATGTCGACCGGCCGCAAGGACGAGGCCATCGCCCGTGAACTCGGCGTGTCCGTACGGACGTTGCGCCGGGTGATGGCCGACCTGATGGCCCGGCTCGGGGTGGAGAGCCGCTTCCAGGCGGGCATCACGGCGGCGCGGCTCGGCCTGCTCGACTGACGCCCCCCCGGGCCGAGGGGGGAGGCCCGGTACCTGCGTCGGCCGGGGCGGGGGAGGGGCGCGGTCCGGAGGGGCTGTCCGGTTGCGGCCAGGTCGCAGAGTGCCGCGTTCCGGCTCTGGTGGCCGCCGCGCGCCCCGGCGACGATGAGGGCTCCGCCGCAACGGCAGCGAGTCTGGAGCCCCTCGTGTTCGACCCCGCGTTCCTCAAGTCCCTGACGGGGACACCGATGCGGGTGCAGTGCGCCGTCCTGCCCGCCGAGCCGCCGCACGCCCCGCCCGCCGACACCGGCCGGGACTGGTCCGTGCTCCGCGTGACGCTGCGCAACGCCGGCCGCGCCGGACGCGGCGAGGCCACCCTCCTGCCCTTCCTCGACGCGCACGCCCCGGACGTCGTACGCGCCCAACTCGGCGGCACCCGGGACCGGTTGGAGCGGATGATCAGCCCCGTCGACCTGGCGGAGATGCTGCCGCCCGGGCCGCTGCGCAGCGCCCTCGACGCCGCCCTGTGGGACCTGCTCGCCAAGCGCAGCGGGCAGCGCGTGTGGGAGCTGCTCGGCGTGCCGCCGCCCCGCCCCGTACCGGCCGTCCTCACCCTGCCGTGGGGCGAACGGCCCTGCCTGGACGCCGAGTTACGGCACAGCCACGCCTACGGCGCGCTCAAGCTGATGCTCGGCGAGGGCACCGTGGCGGACGACCTGGACCGCCTGCACGCCGTGCGCCGTCGCCGTCCCGACGCCTGGCTGATGGTCGACGCGGGCGGGGCCTGGGACGTGGACCGGCTGCACACGATGCTGCCGATGCTGCAGGCGCACGGGGTGCGGCTGCTCGAACAGCCCGTGGAGGAAGGGGAGTCGGGCGCCCTCGTGGGGCTGCGCCGCCCCTTCCCGATCATCGCCGACCTGGCGTACGGGGAGAGCGGCGACGGCCTCGGCCGGCTCGCGTCGCGCTACGACGGCATCAACCTCAAACCGGACGCCGTCGGCGGCCTCACCGCGGCCCTCGACCTGATGCGGCAGGCGGACCAGCGGGGCCTGTCCGTGCTGCTCGGCGCGCCGCCGGCGACCCCGCGCTCCTGGGCGGCCGCGCTGCATGTCGCGGCCGGCGCGGACCGGGTCAACTTCTCGCAGTGGCTGCGGACCGAGGACGACCCGCAGGCCGGACAGCAGGACACGGACGGGGTGTTGGCCCCGCCCGCGCCCTCCCTCTGGGGATAGACCCGGCCCCGCAGGAACAGGTCGCACGCCACCGCCGTCGGCTCAGCCCCAGATCAGGTCGTCCTCGGAGGCCGGGTCGGTGGCCGTCGTCCGTATCTCGGCGGGGGAGGCGTCGCTCACGAGGGCGGCGGAGCCGGCCAGGGCGGTGGCGGCGAGCGCGAGGGCGCAGACACGGACGAGCTTGGCGGCGACGTCGGTGGTGGCGGCGACGGGCGTCAGCATGATTTTTTCCTCATTCTTTGAAAAGACCGGTGCGCGGCGGTGACCGCGCTTTCAGGAAAACCTTCCATTCCTTCTCCACCTTCGGGCAACAGGTGGAGGTGACCCAGCGGTGCCGTGTCCCCGAGCGGCCACCGACCGACGTATCAGTAATTCAAGAAAAGGTTTCCGGAGTTGGCCGCCACCGGCCCGCGGGAGCGCTCGACCCATGCGGGTCATGGCCCTGACCGGCCAGTCGATCAACGCGTCGCGGACCCTCGACTCGACCTAGTGTGCGCGCTGTTGAGATCCATGAGGAGCTTCGGCCCAGGAAAGGAACCTGATGACACCGACGGCCGGTTCACGACGGATATCCATTTTCGACACCACACTCCGGGACGGCGAGCAGGCCCCCGGAAACGCCATGAATCCGCAGCAGAAACTCGACATGGCACTGCGCATTGAAGCGCTCGGCGCCGACTTCATCGAAGCCGGATTTCCGGCCTCGTCGCCGAGCGAGTTCGAGGCGACCCGGCTCATTTCCCGGAACATGACGTCGGCCCGCTTCACCACGTTCTGCCGGGCCGTGCGCGCCGACGTGGACACCGCCGTCGAGGCGGGCGGCGCCGAGCGCCACCAGGTGCAGATCATGGCCACCGGCAGCGACATGCACCTGCGGCACAAGCGCGGCATCAGCCGGCAGCAGGCCGTCGACGAGGTCGCCGACACGGTCGCCCACGCCCGCGCCCTCGGCGTCGAGGCCGTGTCGGTCGGCATCGAGGACGCCAGCCGCGGCGAGGACGAGCTGCTGCGCGCCATCGCGCTCGCCGCCGTCGATGCCGGGGCCACCTGCTTCGCGGTCGCCGACACCTCCGGCTGCAACCTGCCGCAGGAGTACGCCGCTCTGATCGGCAGATTCCGCGCCTGGCTGCCCGACGCCGTGCGCATCTCCACGCACTGCCACGACGACTTCGGCCTCTCCCTCGCCAACGCGGTCGCGGGCCTTCAGGCCGGGGCGGACGAGGTGCAGGCGACGCTCGGCGGCATCGGCGAACGCGCCGGCAACACCCCGCTGGAGGAGCTGGCCGCGCTGCTCTCGTACAAGGGCGGCATCCTCGGGATGCACACGGACATCGACGTGTCCGCGATGTACGCGGCGTACACGGCGATGCGGCAGATGATCGGCCTGGAGGAGCCGCGCAACAAGGCGATCTTCGGGACGTACGCCTTCGGCACCGCGGCCGGCATCCACCAGCAGGGCATGCTGCGCAACCCGGCGACGTACGAGTACGTGGAGCCCGCCCGGTTCGGCCGGGAGCGGTCGCTGCTCATCGGCCGGCACTCGGGGCGGGCCGTGCTGCGGCACATCCTCGACGAGCTGCAGATCACGGTCACCGACGGGGAGTTGACCGAGCTGTACCGCGAGCACATCGCCGAGCGCGCGGGCGGCGACTGCGAGGACATCTCCGTACTGAAGGACCGCCTCGCCGGCCTGCTGCTCGGGGACCGGCTGCCCGCCGCCGCCTGAGCAGCCCGCGGACCGGGCCCGGACTCCCCGGGCCCGGCCCGCTCGTGGCCACCGCGGTGGCCGGGAACGGAGATCGGAGTGGAGATGACCGTGGATTACGCGGCGGACGGCCTGGTGCTGCGGTACGAGCAGGAGCGCCCCGACGTGTGCGTGCTGCTCGCCGACGCCGACCCGGTGGCCCGGCATGTGCTCGCGGCGGCGCTCGGCGGGGCGGACGGGGTCACCGTGCTCGGCACCGCCGACAGCCGGGAGCCGCTGCACCGCTGGCCGCTGGCCGGGGTGCAGGTCGTCGTGCTCGCGGACGGCTCGGGCCCGCAACCGGGGCCGCTGGCCGCGGAGTTGGTGCACAAGGGCATCCGGGTGCTGCTGCTCGGCACGGGCTGGACCGGCCGCTCGCTCGGCGCCGCGCTCGCCGCGGGCTGCGCCGGCGTCCTCGTCAAGGACCCGGAGATCGGCCGGCTCGCGGCGGCGGTGCGGGCGGCGGCGGCCGGGTACGTGGTGGTGTCGCCGGAGCTCGTGGGCCTGTGGACGCCGCAGCGGCCCGGGCCCGCCGCCGCGCCCCGGCCGCGGCGCGGGGACCGTACGGCGGGTCTGCTGCTGCGCTCCCTCACCGAGCGGGAGCGGGAGGTGCTCACGCTGCTCGCCGAGGGGCTGTCCACGCGCGAGGCGGCCCGCCGCCTCAAGGTGACGCCGGCGACGGTCAAGAGCCATGTGTCGCACGCCCTGGCCAAGTTGTCGGTGCGCAACCGGCTGGAGGCGGTCCTGCTGATGCGCCGGGCGCTGGACGGGGACCGGCCGCCGTGGTCGTGAGCTCCCCCGGCCGTACGTGTCCGGGGATGCCGATCCGGCCGTACGTGTCCGGGTATGCCGATCCGGCCGACGGTGCCCGGGGGAGGGCTGCACCGTCGGCCGGAGGTTCTCAAGGGGGTGCGGGTCAGTCGCCGACGCGGCCGCGCACCCCGTCGAGCCAGCGGTCCGCGTGCTGCTCGGCGGCGGCCGCGTCCCGGAAGGCGTACGTCTTCAGGAGCCAGCGGCGGCGGGCCCGGGCCGGGTCGTTGATCTCCATCTTGTCGCGGCTGTGCAGGCCGTCCTGGTTGGCGAAGGTGAACAGGTCGCCGGTGCGGATGCGGTGCCGGGTCTTGTCCGCGCGCACCATCGCGTTCTTCAGGGCGAGCAGCGCGTCCTTCGCGGACTCGGGGGCGCCCGGGGCGGCGGTGGTGCAGGTGTCCAGGTAGCGGAAGCTGTGGTGGTTCTCCAGGATCGGGTGGACCTCGGAGACCGTCAGGTCCTTGTTGTTGTCCCGCGAGAACACGTCGAACGGGGTGACGAACTGCGCCTGCCTGAGCTGGCGTCGGTCCTCCTCGCTCAGGTGGGCGAGCAGGTCGCGGCCGTCCACGAAGCCGGTGTAGATGTAGTCGCCGTCGGGGCAGTTCATGCCGAGCAGCGAGATGAAGTCCGCGCGCACCGGGTGCGCCGTACGGTCGTTGTGGTAGACGAGCTCGCTGTCGCTGAAGCCGGTCTGCATGCCGCTGTAGCGGTTGATCGCGACGACGTCCGTGAAGAAGTCGCCGTTGAACCGCGTCGCGTACGACAGCAGCGGGGTCTCCACCAGCTGCGCGAACAGCTCCAGGAACGCCTCGCCGACGAAGGTCTTCTTCTTCGCGTGCTTGTCCGCGACCGGGTCGTCCAGGTCCAGGACCGGGATCTCCTCGTCCAGCGGGCAGTTGCGGAGCACATGGGCGTCGGAGGCGCCGCTGTCGCGGTCGGCCCGGATCCGCGCGCAGACCTCGGTGAAGAACCCGGGCACCTCTCCCCGGGCCACCAGGTCGCCGACGGCGCGGGAGAAGGCCTCGTAGTCCTCGTACGGGTGCTTGGCCACGGAGCGCAGCACGGTGGCGAGGCGGTCGCGCTCGGCATCGGAGAGTACGTAGGTCGGTTCCATGCCCCGCACCCTCCCGCCCGCCCGGCACCCCGCACATCGGCCGCCGGAGGAGCCCGGCGCGGAGGCGTACGCCGATGGCGGGGGCGGGGTCGGCCGAGGGTGGAGGCGGCGACGGGGGAGGGTCGGCCGAAGGTGGAGGGCGGCGAGTAGGGTGCGGCAGATGACTCCCACCTCCGGTTCCCCGGCCCCGTTCCGCCTGCTCGTCACGGGCGGCGGCACCGGCGGCCACACCTATCCGGCCCTGACCGCCGTCCGCACGCTGGAGTCCCGGCTCGCCGCCGAGGGCCGGACCCTCGACGTGCTGTGGATCGGCACGGCAGAAGGCCTGGAGGCGCGGGTGGCCCCGGCCGAGGGCATCCCGTTCACGACGGTCGCGACGGGGAAGATCCGCCGCTCGTCCAACCCGCTGAAGATGCTGGGCCCCGCCAACGTGAAGGACATGGCACGGGTGCCGCTCGGCGTCGCGCAGGCGCGGAAGAAGATCGCCGAGTTCGCCCCGGACGTCGTCCTCGCCACCGGCGGGTACGTGGCCGTCCCGGCCGGGCTCGCGGCACGGATGTGCAAGCGCCCGCTGGTGCTGCACGAGCAGACCGTCCGGCTCGGGCTCGCCAACCGCAAGCTGGCCTCGTCGGCGACGTACGTGGCGGTGTCGTCGGAGTCGACGCTGCCGCTGCTCCCGGAGGCCGTACGGCCCGCGGCGGTCGTGACGGGCAACCCGGTGCGGCCGGAGGTCCTCGCCGGGCACGCGGACAAGGCGGTCGCCGCGCTCGGCCTGACCGGCTTCGATCGACGGCTGCCGACCCTGTACGTGACCGGCGGCGCGCAGGGCGCCCAGCAGATCAACCGGGTGGTCGGGGACGCGCTCGGGTGGCTGCTGGAGCGGGCGAACGTGGTGCACCAGTGCGGGCCGGACAACGTCGCGTCCCTGCGCGAGCGCGCGGCGCAGCTCCAGCCGGAACTCGCGGCCCGCTACCACCTCACCGGGTTCGTCGGCCCGGAACTCCCCGACGTCCTGGCCCTCGCCGACGTCGTCGTCTCCCGCAGCGGCGCGGGCACGCTCGCGGAGCTCACCGCGCTCGGCAAGCCCGCGGTGTTCGTACCGCTCGCCTCCGCGGCCGGCAACGAGCAGGCCCACAACGCCCGACACCTCCAAGAGGCGGGCGCGGCCCTGTCGTTGGAGGGCGAGGTCACCACGGCCCGCCTGCGCGAGGCCCTCGCCCCCCTCCTCTCGGACCCGACCCGCCGAGCGACGATGGCGAACGCGGCCCGGGCGCACGGGCGGCCGGATGCGGCGGAGCGGTTGGTGGACGTGCTTCTTTCGGCGGCGGGCGGCTGAGCCGGTTCGGCGGGGCGGGGCCGAGTGACCCCAGGGCTCCGGGTGTCCGGGGGAGCAACTCGGGCGCGCGGCTTGGGTGGGGCGGCTGCGGTTGTGCGGCTCCGTACGGGGCGGATGCCGGTGGCCGGGGTCGGGTGACCCCAGCGTCCGGGGCTCCGGGCCTCTGCGTTCCAGGCCTCCGGGCCGGAGGCCTCAGGGCCTCAGGGGGAGCAACTCCCCGGGCCCGGCTGGGTGTTGGGCGGGCGGGCCGGTCGGCCGGGCTGCTTGGGGTCAGTCCGAGAGGACAAGTCCCAGGGAGCGTTCCAGGCCCACCGCTCCCTCGTCCGTCAGGTGGACGACGCGGGGGGCCGTGCCCCAGCGGATCCAGCCGAGGGTGAAGAGGCGGGACGTGAGGGCCGCGCCGAGGCCGCCGGCGAGGTGGTGCTGGTGTTCGCTCCAGTCGACGCAGTAGCGGACGGCGGGGCGGCGGGGCGGCAGCCGGTCGGTGTCGACGCCGAGCCCGGCGAGGATCGTGCGGCCCTCGTCGGTGAGGTCGTAGCGGACGTCGCGGCCGTACGCGGAGGGGCGGTCCCGTACGGCCTCCTTCGGGCGGTGGACGCCGTCGTGGCCGGTCAGGACGTTCCGCTCGATCAGGGTCCGCATCAGGGCGACGCCGAGCTGCCCGGCGAGGTGGTCGTAGCACGTGCGGGAGCGGTGCAGGGCGTTGGCGCGGCTGCTCTGCCGGAGCGAGGTGATGGCGAGGGGCGGGGCGATCAGGGCGAGCGCCTCCAGGGCGGCGCTGACGTCGGGCCCCGCGAGGCGGTAGTAGCGGTGGCGGCCCTGCTCCTTGACGGTGAGCAGCTCGCCCTCGACGAGCTTGGCGAGGTGCGCGCTGGCGGTCGCGGCGCTGATGCCCGCCTCCCCGGCCAGGGCGCCGGCGGGCAGGGCGCGGCCGTCGGCCAGGCACTTAAGGATGCGGGCGCGGGAGGGGTCGGCGACGAGGGCGGCGGCGCGGGCGATGTCGGTCTGGTGCTTGAGCGGCTCGCCGGACTGCCCCTGCACCTGTCCCCGTACCTGTCCCTCGGCCTTGCTGGCTTTCGGCATGGTGTCAGCGTACGACAACGACACTTCGATGTCCGACGAAGCGTCTGGCGCTGATGCTTTTTTCATGACCACCGCAGAGATCACTCCCGGTACGCAGCGGACGGCCCCGCAGCCCGCCGCCCCCGCTCCCGCACCCGCGCTCGCCCTGCCGCCGCTGCTCGCGCTCAGCCTCGGCTACTTCCTGGTGATGCTCGACGTCACCGTCGTCAACGTCGCCATCCCTGACATCCGCGCCTCCCTGGACACCGGCACCGCCGCGCTCCAGTGGATCGTCGACGGCTACAGCACCGTCTTCGCCGGGCTGCTGCTCCTCGGCGGCGGCCTCGCCGACCGGCTCGGGCACCGCCGGATGTTCCTCACCGGCCTCGGCGTCTTCAGCGCCGCCTCCCTCGCCTGCGGCCTCGCCGCCACCCCCGGCGTGCTGATCGCCGGCCGGCTCGCCCAGGGTGCGGGCGCGGCGCTGCTCGTACCCGCCTCGCTCGCGCTGCTGCAGGCCACCTACCCGGACAAGGCCGTGCGGGCCAGGGCCATCGCGATCTGGGGCGCCGTCGCCTCGGTGGCGTTCGGGGCCGGGCCCGCGGTCGGCGGGCTGCTCGTCGCCGGGTTCGACTGGCGGGCCGTGTTCTGGCTGAACCTGCCGGTCGCCGCCCTCGCCGTCTGGCTGACCCTGCGTCACATCCCGGTCTCCGCCCGCAAGTCGGACGCCCGCCGCATGGACCCGGCCGGTCAGATCCTCGGCATCGTCGGACTCGTCGCCCTGGCCGGCGGCCTCAACGAGGCGGGCTCGCAGGGCTGGACCTCGCCGCTGGTGCTCTCCGCGTTCGCCGTCGGCGTCGCCGCGCTGGCCGCCTTCGCGCTGGTCGAGCGCACCCTGGAGCGCCGCGAGGCGCAGGGCCGCACCCGGCGGGCGCCGCTGCTGCCGCCGTCCCTGTTCCGCTCCCGCGCGTTCACCTCGACCGCAGCGATCGGCCTGCTGATCAGCCTCGGCTACTACGGCATGCTCTTCCTGACCACCCTCTACTTCCAGCAGGAGCGCGGTTTCAGCGTCCTGGCCACCGGGCTCGCCCTGCTGCCCTCGGTCTGCATGGGCCTGGTCGCCGCCCCGCTGTTCAGCCGCGTCGCCGCCCGCACCGGCCCGTACGTCCCGATGGCGGCCGGACTCGTCCTCGGCACGGCCGGTTTCCTCGGCTGGCTGCTCGCGGGCCCCGGCACCTCGTACCCGGTGCTGCTGTTCGCCCTGGTCGCGACCGGTCTCGGGCAGACCATGACCGCGCTCGCCGCGACCGCCGCGATCATCGAGTCCGCCCCCGCGTCGGGCGCCGGCATCGCCTCCGCCGTCTTCAACGTGTCCCGGCAGGTCGGCAGCGCCGTCGGCGTGGCCCTGTTCGGCACGTTCGCCGCGACCGCCGCCGACTTCACCGCGGGCCTGCACCTGTCGGCCGTGCTCGCCGCTGCCGCCTTCGCCTGCGGGGCGCTCCTGGCCTGGTCGGTACGGCGCAACGCGGAGCGGCGGGACGCGTGACCGGGAACCCCGAAGGGAGTGAACGGGAGACCCGAAGGGGGTGAGCGGGAGACCCGAAGGGGGTGAGCGGGAGACCCGAAGGGGGGTGAGCGGGAGACCCGAAGGGGGCGTACGGGAAAACCGAAGCGGCGGATCGAAAGGTCCGATCGGCGGCCCTGTCCAACCCTTGGGAAAGACTCCCGCCCCGTCGATAGAGTGCCGCGCATGGCGACCCCAGAACGGCTGATCGAGGCCACCCGCGCACTGCTCTGGGAGCGGGGCTACGCGGGCACCAGCCCCAAGGCGATCCTGCAGCGCTCGGGCGTCGGCGTCGGCAGCATGTACCACCACTTCGACGGCAAGGCGGGCCTCGCCCGCGCCGCGACGGAGCGCAGCGCGCAGGAGCTGATGGACGCCGCCGAGGCCCACTTCTCCGGCCCCGGCCCGGCGACCCGGCGCATCGCCTCGTACCTGCTGCGGGAGCGGGACGTGCTGCGCGGCTGCCCCGTCGGCCGGCTCGCGATGGACCCCGACGTCGTCGAGAACCCCCGGCTGCGCGCCCCGCTCGACGAGCTGTTCGGCTGGCTCCGCACCCGCCTCGCGGACCTGGTCGAGGAGGCCCGCTCGGCGGGCGAGATCGACGCGCGGCTCGACCCGCAGGCGGTCGGCGCGACCCTCGCGGCGGTGGTGCAGGGCGGCTACGTGATGGCCCGCTCCGCGGAGTCCACCGAGCCCTTCGAGGCGGCGGTCCGGGGGGCGTTGCAGCTCATCGGGTACGAGGGGGACGGCTAGGTGCGGCCGATGTGGGTGATCAGGATGCGGATCACGTGGTCGTCGATGGTGTACAGGGCCCGGTAGCGGCCGACCCGCAGTCGTCGGTAAGTGCTGCCGTAGGGCGCGGAGTCGGCGGGGCGGGGGTTCTCGGCGAGGCGGTCGACTGCCTCGTACAGCGCGGCCAGGCCCTGCGGGTCGTCCTTCAGGAAGCGCACGGCGGCGCTGGTCGCCTCGGGTTCCCAGATGACGGAGTAGGTCACGGACGCAGCCCCAGCATGCGGCCGACTTCCTCGTGCGGGACCCCCTCGCCCAGCGTTCCCTCAGCCTTGCGCCGCTCGTACTCGGCGACTGCGAGTGCGTCCTCGAGATCCTCGATGACCTGGGGCGACACCAGGAGTGCGGCGACATGGCCGTGGTCCGTGAGCGCGATGCTCTCCCGGTTGTGCGCGGCACGACGTACGAGATCGCCGAGCTCGGAGCGTGCTCTGCTGATGGAGATCTGAGTCATGCCCACACGATGGCACAAGATTAACCTTCTGTCATCATGTGGCTCCCTGTCGCCCGGCGCGGGACGGGGTGACGGTACGCCGATCAGCCGGCCGACTGCTCGATGGCCTCGAAGACGTCCGCGTCGGTCTCCTGCTGCCACTTCGGCAGATCGGCCCAGTCGGCTACGTAACGGGCTTCGGGTCCTCGAAGTGGTGGTACATCTGCGCGGTCCAACACGTTGCGACGAAGCGGCTCTTCTGCTCGCGTGACAGTCGTGAGGCGTGACCACCACTCAACTCCAGGAACTGCCGCACCTGTTCGTACACCGCGCCCGCGGCCCGCCGCTCCCACTCGGGGGTGTCCTCCCACGGCGTCACGTAGCCGGCCTTCGGTTCGCCGGGGAAGTGCTCATGTACTCCTGCGATCCACGCCTCGCGGAAGAGCCGGGCGCCTTCGGCGACGCGGCCCTACGTGCCGCGCGCGGGCCCGTCTGCCGAACGACAGGGCCTAGACCGGTCGGCCGCGGCTCCACAGCTCTTCGGAGGACTCCGTGAAGCGGTCGAACATGCCGCCTGCGTCCGCCCTGCGCAGGTGCAGCAGCGGGGAGTCGTGGCCCACCAGACGTGCCAGATGAGGCGTCACCAGGGCGTCGTTGTCGAAACGGAACGTCGACAGGCTCACGTGGTTCACGGCGTCTTCTGCGGCGCTGAACCGCACCTCGAGGTTGGCCAACGGACCGATCCGCGCCACTTCGTCCAGCGTCATGCGGATGCGTGTGGAGACGGTCAGCGCCACGGCTTCGATGGTTTCCCGGTCCCGCGTGGTCTGACTACTCCGGGTCGCCCAGCAGGAGACGGATGCGGCAGCCTGCCGCGGATTTCTCGCGAAGTGTGTCGTTGAAGTGGGGCTGTTGGGTCCAGAAGAAATAGTTCGTGTACCCCGCCAAGAAGAGGTCGGACTGTGCGCCGGCCACCAGCTCGCCCCATAGCGTCGAGGGTGCCGCCGATCGGTACGGGTAGGTCCGGATGATCTCCCGGTCTGCCCCCGTCTTGATGCGGTCGGTCACCGCTTGAGGCCACAACATCTCTTCGTCCACTCCCAGTGCCCGCGCGGCGTCTACTCGGCTCTGGCGGTGTGGCTGAGCTTCGTCGTCCAGCCAACGCTTGACCGTCTTCGGGGAAACCCCGATTCTCCGAGCCAGGCGCTGAGGAGTCATCCGGGCTTCCGCCATAGCCGACTCTAGTCGCTCATTCAAGACAACCCCCGTGGACACTTTGGACATTGTCAGCCGAGCGCGTGTCCGTCCCAACTACCCCTGAATGGTGGGCGCTTGTGGCCTTTGTGCTGGGCCAGTATCCAGCAGCATGGACAGCGAGCGAGAGGGGCAGCGCGATGCGTTACGGGCTGGATGACGTGGTCATGGACGTGGAGCGCTGCCTGGTGGGTCAGGTCAAGGGCTTCGACAACGACGAAGTGATGTTGGAGCGTCCGAGCGGGATCCGCTGGTTCCAGCTGAGAGGGCATGTGCGGACAGCGAGCCGTGAAGAGGCCCAGACACTCAGCGTTCGCACTGCGCTTCAGACTCTGAGTGCCTGGTGCGACTCGTGAAGCCCGCGTGTAAAGACGGCACGGCAGCCGGCGCGGTACTGGGCTTCATCCCCAAGACACCCTGAGCGCTGGGCTTCGAGCCAGGCGCTGAGGGTGAACCAAGAGCCCCACCCCGAACGGTGACTCCTTGCCCGGAACACTCCGGTTCGTCGCTGCCTGCTCCCGCAACCCCGGCGTGGGGCTCGCCCCGTCGCGAATCGTGGATGAGGGGTGGCACGCCTTACTCCTGCACAGCGCGGTGTACGCGGACTTGTGCGCCTCTCTCGGCGGGGCGTTCGTCCACCACCACCCGGGGTACGACCCGACGAACTACGACCCGGAGATCCTGAACCGCACTCGCGCCGCCATCACTGCCATGGGATGGGACCCGGAGGAATGGACCAACCCGCGCTACGCGGAACTGGTCGCAGCCTGGAGGCGCGCGCAGCGTCCGGAATCGCGTGACCCCGAGCCCAAGCCGGTACGAGGATTCGTCGTCCCGTCCAAGGGCTGAGTAGCGCGACCCCTGAGGCCCCGTTCGGATCTGATCCGGGCAGGGCTTCTGCATGGGCCTCCGGTCCGCCCACCGTCAGCCGCGACTCCCCAAAACCCGCCCCATCCGCCCCAAAGCCTCCCGCAGGATGCGTGGGGACGTTGCGAAGGAGAGGCGTACGTGGCCTTCGCCGCCGGGGCCGAAGGCGGGGCCCGGCATCAGGGCCACGGCTGTCTCGTCGAGGAGCCACTGCGTGAACGCCGTCGCGTCGGGGAAGTCCGTTCCGGTGATGTCGGCGAAGGCGTAGAACGCGCCGTCCGGGGGTGAACAGGTCACTCCGGCAAGGGAGTTGAGGCCGTCCACCACCAGGTCGCGGCGGGCCGCGTAGGCGCGGGTCATCTCCTGGACCGGTTCCTGCGGGCCCGTGAGGGCCGCGACGCCGGCGCGCTGCACGAACGAGCCCGCGCAGCCGACCGTGTGCTGCGCCACCTTGAGGAGCTCGGCCATCAGGTCGGTGGGGCCGGCCGCGTAGCCGAGGCGCCAGCCGGTCATCGCGTAGCCCTTGGAGAAGCCGTTGACCGTGATCGTGCGGTCGGCGCAGGACGGAAGGGAGGCCAGGCTGAGGTGTTCTGCGCCGTCGTACAGGATCTTCTCGTAGATCTCGTCGGCGACGAGGAGGACGTCGTGCTCGGCGGCGAACTGGCTGACGGCGCGGGCCTCTTCACGGGTGAGGGCCCGGCCGGTGGGGTTGTTCGGGGAGTTCACCAGGAGGGCCTTGGTGCGCGGCGACACGTGCCGTTCGAGCAGTTCCCGGGTGATCCGGAAGCCGTTCGCGCCGTCGAGGGCGACCTGCACGGGCCGGGCGCCGATCAGCCGGGCCATCGCGGTGTAGCTGACCCAGCTCGGCGTCGGCACGAGGAGTTCGTCGCCGGGGTCGAGGACCGTCAGCAGGGCGGCGTACAGGGCGTGCTTCGCGGACGGCGTGACCACGATGTCGCTCGCCGGGTCGACCAGCACGCCGTTGTCCTTGGCGAGCTTGTCGGCGACGGCCCGGAGCAGCTCGGGCACGCCGCGGCTCGGGGTGTAGTGCGTGAACCCGTCGTGCAGCGCGCCCACGGCCGCGTCCACGATGTGCTCGGGGGTGTCGAAGTCGGGTTCGCCGCCGCCCAGGTCGAGTACGTCCACGCCCTGTGCGCGCAGTTCGGCGACCCGGTCGAAGACGGCGTACGTCGCGGACGCGCCGACGGCGCCGAAGCGGGATGCGGCCCGGTTGGCCATGAGGGTTCAACTTCCTTTTTGGATAGGGGAGTTATGGCGTGGGAGGGGGCGTGGTCAGTGGGGCTTCGGCAGCGCGTCCTCGACCGTCGTCACCGTGGCGATCCGCGCCAGCACCTTCAGCGCCGCCTCGTGGATCTCCGCGTCCCCCGCGAGCGTCGCGTCCTGAAGGACCTGCACCCGGAAGTCCAGGTCGTGCCCGGCCTGCGCGGTCGTCAGGACCACCAGCTCGGTCGAGACGCCGGTGAGCAGCAGCGTGTCGATCTCCCGCGTACGCAGCAGGAGTTCGAGGTTCGTGCCGTGGAACGGGCTGATGCGGTGCTTGGCGACCACCGGCTCCCCGGGCTCGGGCGCCAGCGCGTCGTGCACCTGCGTCGCCCACGTGCCGAGTTGCAGCCGACCGTCGGGCCTGGCCTTCTCGAAGACCGGGGAACCGGCGGGCCACTCGGCGTAGTTCGCGCTGAAGCCGACGACGACGTAGATCACCGGGATGTCCGCCGCGCGGGCCCGGGCGATCGCCTCGGCGGTCCGCTCCAGGACGCCCCGGTCGCGGGCCTGCGCGAAGTAGCCGTCCGCCGCGTACTTTCCGTCGGGGTGCACGATCTCGTTGATGAGGTCCAGGACCAGAAGCGCCGGGCGCCGGCTGCCGTTCCCGGTGACGCTGCCACTGTTCGTGCTCATTTCTTCTTACCTCTTCCTGCGCTCGCGGAAATTGCATGAAGAACACTCATGCAATGCATCAATAAAGCTGTCTTGAACTGCAGATACAGCGATCCGTATCTTTCTGGTGCGGTGAGACGGATACCGCCTACCGAAAGGTGCAGATAAATGAAGGTGGCAATAGTCGGCAGTGGCCCCAGGGGACTTTCCGTCCTGGAGCGCATGGCCGCCCGCCTCGCCGAGAGCCCGGTCGACGAGGGCCTGGAGATCTATCTCATCGACTCCCACCAGGTCGGCAGCGGCCGTATCTGGCGCACCGACCAGCCGTCCTGGTTCCTGATGAACACGGTCGCCGACGAGGTGTCCGCGTTCTCCGGGCAGCCCGACGGCGGCCCGGCGCGACCGGGCGCGGGCCCCTCGCTCGCGCAGTGGTGGAGCAGTGTCGACCCGCACTATCCGGGGCCCAACAGCTATGCGCCGCGCGCCCTGCACGGACGCTACATGCAGTTCATTCTGCGGACCGTCGAGGAAAACCTCCCCGAGAAAGTCAGACTCATTCCGCTCAAGGCGACCGTGCATGCGCTGGAGCGCACCGGCGACGGATATCTGCTCGCCCTCGAAGAAGGCGCCCACCTCACCGTCGACAAGGTCGTCCTGACCACCGGGCACACCACGCCCGAACTCACCGGAACGCAGGCCCGCCTCGCCGCCTTCGCCGAGGAGCACCCGCACCTGCGCCACATCGCGGGCGACTCGGCGGCCGACATGCCGCTCGACGCCGTACCGGCCGGGTCGCCCGTCGGCGTCCTCGGGCTCGGCCTCTCCTTCTACGACGTGCTCGCCGCGTTCACCGAGGGCCGCGGCGGCGTCTTCGAGGACGACGGCGACGGCGGCCTCCGCTACCGGCCCAGCGGTCGCGAACCCGTGATCGTCGCCGGTTCGCGCAGCGGTATGCCGCTCCCGGCGCGCGGCCGCAACCAGAAGCACCACGACCACCGCTACGACCATGTGCTGTTCACGACCGAGCGCGTCCTCGCGCACAGCCGCCACGGTGCGATCTCCTTCGCCGACGACGCCCTGCCCTGGCTCCTCGCCGAGGTCGAACTCGTCTACTACGCCACGACCTTGACGCACCGTCACAGCCCGGGCCGGGCCGCCGCGTTCGAGGCCGAGGTGGTCGCCGCCGCCGAGGCCGGTGTGCCCGACGTGGTCGCGATCGCCGCCGGGTACGGGCTCGGCGACGTGCCGCGGATCGACCTGGACGAGCAGGCCCGCCCGTTCGCCGACCGGCACTTCGACAGCCCCGAGGAGTTCCGCCGGGCGCTGAGCGCGGCGATCGCCGACGACCTGGCGCACGCCGCGGCCGGAAACGTCGACGACCCGCTGAAGGCCGCGCTCGACGTCATCCGCGACTCCCGCGCCGTGATCCGGTCGCTCGTCGACTTCGGCGGCCTCACCCCGGACTCGCACCGCGAGGACTTCCTCGGCTGGTACGTGCAGCGCAGCTCGTTCCTCGCCGCCGGGCCGCCCCGCACCCGCCTGCGGCAGGTCCGCGCGCTCCTCGACTGCGGTGTGCTGCGCATCGCCGGCCCCGGCACCCGCTTCCTGCCGGACCCCGCATCGGGCCGCTTCGCCGTGCACTCGCCGTACGTGGCGGGCTCCCGGGTCCTCGTCGACACCGTCGTCGACGCCCGCGTGCCCACGCCCGACGTGCGCCTCGACCCGCACCCGCTGACCCGCAGCCTGCGCGAGCAGGGCATCTGGACCTCGTACGTCAACCACGGGGCGGACGGCGGCCGTTTCGACACCGGCGGGGTCGCCGTCACCGAGGCGCCCTTCCACCCGCTGGACCGCGCGGGACGGCCCGACAAGGGGCTGTACGTCCTCGGCATCCCCACCGAGCACACCCGCTGGTTCATGCAGGGCGGCAGCAGCAGGCCCGGGTTCTGGACGGACTTCGTGCAGAACGCGGACGCCATCGCCGCCGACGTGACCGCACCCGTCCTCGCCCGGACCTCCGAACTCGCCGCCTAGCAGCCCCAGTCGACCGAAGGCAGCCCCGCCGCTGTCGCCTCCCGCCGAAGCCTTCGACACAGGAAAGCGAGACCGCCCATGTCCGTCGTCACGAGACCGGCCGCCCCCGAGGCCGAGCCGCAGCAGCGCCATGTCACCGTCGTACGCGACATCTTCGACCCCGTCGGCCTGGACGCGCTGCGCTGGGAGCGCTGGCAGGAGCCCGGCCGCGCCGGCGTCGACGTGCACCGCCTGTACGTCACCGACGACGACGCCTCCGGCGCCGCGATGATCACGCGGATGGCCCCCGGCGCCCACGGCGACCTGCACGAACACCTCGGCTACGAGCTGATCCTCGTACTGGAGGGGGAGCTGTGCAACGACAACGGGGACCGGTACCGGGCCGGTGACCTCGTCGTCGAGGAGCCCGGCAGCGTGCACCGGGTCAGCACCGAGACCGGCTGCACGGTCCTCGGCGTGCGGCACGCGCCGACCCGCCCCGTCGTCTGACCCCCGCCCGGCGCCGTACGACCGCCGGGGGCCCGCGCAGCAGGACCGGCGGAGCCGCACCCCGCACGACGGACGGAGGAGCTGCCTAGCTCGCAACGGGCAGCCTCCTCCAGTCGTCGCGCAGCGCCAGCGACCGCGCCACGTCGATGAACGCCGCCACCACCGGGGAGTCCTGCGCCCCCGGGCGGGTGCCGATCCCCAGGTGCCGGACGACCGGCGGGGACAGCGGCACCAGGCGCACCTCGGGCAGCGCCGCCGGGAGCGCGAGGCGCGGCAGCACCGTCGTGCCGAGCCCGGCGGCGACCATGGCGAGCAGCGCGTTGACGTCCCGTACGTGATGGCTGATCGCCGGTTCCAGGCCCGCCGTGCGGAACGTCGCGCGGACCAGCGCCTCGATGCCGCCGACCGGCATCAGGAACGGCTCCCCGGCCAACTCGCCCACTTTCAGGGCCTGTTGGGCGGCCAGGGCGTGGCCGAGGGGCAGCACCGCGAACATCTCGTCCTGCAGCAGCGGCGCCGTGGCCAGGCCCCGCTTGGGCAGGCCCACGATGCCGATGTCGATGGCGCGGCCGTGCAGCCACCGGGCGATCTGGGTGTCGCTGCCCTCGCGCAGCTCGATCTCCAACAGCGGGTAGCGGGCCTGCAGTTCGGACATCAGGCCGGGCAGCAGCCGCGCCGCGAAGCTCTGACTGGTGCCGATGCGCACGGTCCCCTCGGGCTCCGAGCCCGCCCCGCGAGCCGCCTGCCGTACCCGTTCCGCCTCGGCCACCGTGGCGCGGGCCGGGTCGAGGGCGCGGCGCCCCGCGTCGGTGAGCTGCACGCCCGAGCGGTCCCGCACCATAAGCGTCACGCCCAGCTCCGCCTCAAGTCCTGCGATGGCGTGGCTCACGGCGGACTGGCTGATGCCGAGCGCGCGGGCGGCGTTGGTGAAGCTGCCGGTGTCCGCGATGGCGACGAACGCCGCGCACTGCGACAGCTTCATCGCACGGCCACCGGCGGCGCGGCCCGGTCGGCGGGCCGGGGGCTCGTACGGTCCCGGGTGACCGGCAGTGCGGGCCGCCGGGTCGCCTCGTACGCCGCGATGTCCGCCTCGAAGTGCAGGGTGTCGGCGATGGCGTCCAGGCCGCCGAGGAGGCGGCGCCGGGCGTCCTCGTCGAGGGTGAAGTCCTGCACGAGGCCGGCGCACCGCACCTGCAGCCGCTCCAGGTCGACGGTGACGGCCGCCGCCGGGTCGGCTTCCGTGAGCTCCCACAGGCGCTCCACCACGTCCTGCGGGACCACGACCGTGAGCAGGCCGTTCATCAGCGAGTTGCCGCGGAAGATGTCGCCGAAGCGGGGTGCGATCACGACCCGGAAGCCGTAGTCCTGCAGCGCCCACACCGCGTACTCGCGGGACGAGCCGGTGCCGAAGTCCTGGCCCGCGACCAGCACGGACGCGCCGCGCCGCTCCGGCCGCTCCAGGACGAAGCCGTCCTCGGCGCGCCAGTCGGCGAACAGGGCGTCGGCGTGGCCGCTGCGGCTCGTGCTGGCGCAGAACCGGACGGGGATGATCTGGTCGGTGTCGACGTCGGTGCGGCGCAGCGGGACGGCGGTCCCGGTGTGGACGGTGAACTTCTCCATGACGGGTCTCCGGTCTCCGGCTCACGGATCGGCGGTTCGGTGGTTCGGTGGTTCGGTGGGCGGCGGTTCGGTGTGCGGCGGTGCGGCGGGCGGCGGTCGCGGCGGGCGGCGGGCGCAGGCCCGGCGGTCACAGGGCGCTGCGGTTCACAGGTCCGCGGGCGAGGACAGCCGTCCGGTGACGGCCGTGGCCGCGGCGACCGCGGGCGACACGATGTGGGTGCGCGAGCCGCGGCCCTGCCGGCCCTCGAAGTTGCGGTTGTTGGTGGACGCGGCGCGCTGCCCGGGCAGCAGCCGGTCCTCGTTGAGCGCCGCGCACATCGAACAGCCCGCGCCCGCCCGGAAGTCGGCCCCGGCCTCGGCGAAGACCCGGTCGAGGCCCTCCTCGACGGCCTGCAGGCGGACGCGGGCGGAGCCGGGCACGATCATCAGGTGCAGCCCGTCGGCGACCTTGCGTCCGCGCAGCACGTCGGCGGCGGCCCGCAGGTCCTCGATCCGGCTGTTGGTGCAGGAGCCGAGGAACACGGTGTCGACGGCGACGTCCCGCAGCGGCGTGCCGGGCTTCAGGTCCATGTAGTCCAGGGCCCGTTCGGCCGCGGCCCGCTCGGCGGCGGTCGCGAAGTCGTCGGCGGCGGGCACCCGCCCGTCGAGCGGAACGCTCTGCGCCGGGTTGGTGCCCCAGGACACGTACGGGCTCAACTCCCGCGCGTCCAGGGTGACTTCGCGGTCGAAGCAGGCGTCGGCGTCGCTCGTGAGGCCGCGCCAGTACGCGACCTCCGCGTCCCACGCCGCGCCCTGCGGCATGCCGGGGCACCGGGCGAGATACGCGTACGTCGTCTCGTCCGGGGCGACCATCCCGGCCCGCGAACCGGCCTCGACGGTCATGTTGCAGAGCGTCATCCGGGCCTCCATCGACAGCGCCCGCACGCCCTCGCCGCGGTACTCGACGATGTGCCCCTGGCCGCCCGCCGTGCCGATCTTCGCGATCAGGGCGAGCACCAGGTCCTTGGCGCTGACGCCCGCCGGCAGGGTGCCGTCCACGTGCACGGCCATCGTCCGCAGCGGCCGCATCGGCAGGGTCTGGGTGGCGAGGACGTGCTCGACCTGGCTCGCGCCGATGCCGAAGGCGAGCGCGCCGAACGCGCCGAGGGTCGTGGTGTGCGAGTCGCAGCACACGATCGTCATCCCCGGCCGCACCAGGCCGAGTTCGGGGGCGATGACGTGCACGATGCCCTGCCCGGGATCGCCGAAGCGGTGCAGCGGGATGCCGAACTCGGCGCAGTTGGAGCGCATCAGCTCGGCCTGCCGGCGGCCCTCGCGGTCCTTGATGACCCGGTCGAGCGCCAGGGTGGGCGTGTTGTGGTCCTCGGTGCCGACGGTGAGGTCGGGGCGGCGCACCGTGCGGCCCGCGGCCCGCAGCCGGTCGAAGGCCTGCGGGGTGTTCACCTCGTGCAGCAGCTGCAGGTCGATGTAGAGCAGGTCGTCGCCGCCGTCCGTGCGCCGCACGACATGGGCGTCCCAGGTCTTCTGCGCCAGTGTCGTCCCCATGATCTCCCTCGACTCGCCGAGTACCGCTGCCCGTTGGGTACGTCGATCATCGACCGCTCGGGGCCCAGCTGCGGTGCTCGGCGGATGGCCTCGGCGGGCATGACCGGTCGCGGCCAGGCCGGGTGCGCGGGGCGGATGGGGAGCGGATCCGGAGTGGATCGGGAGCGGTTTACCGCGGTAAAACGCCGCCGCATAACGGGATTTGAGGGGACGAAACGCCGAAAAGAGGAAAGCCCCGCACGGCGCCGGGGTCTCTCGGCGCGGTGCGGGGCGGAACGGAAGGGCGGCCGCCAGGGGTCTCGGCGGGGCCCGGATCACCGGGTCGGTGACAGACCCGGTTCAGTGGGCCACGGTGGGCCCGGTTCAGCGGGCCGTGGTGGGCCCGGATCGGCGGGTCAGTGGTGGACCCGGCGGTTCTCCTCGGTCACGCGGTAGCGCACGTTCCACAGGCTGCGGCGCACGTACGTCCGCTGGAGCCAGCGGTCCTTGCCGTCGTAGCGCGCGGTGAACGTGGACCGGGCGTGCACGCCCTTGCGGTTGTTGATCAACAGGGCCTGGCCGGGCCGGAGTTCGACGCGGTGGGCGACCGCGCGGCACACCTCCTGCAGGATGTCCAGGGCCGCGCGGGCGCCGCTGGTCAGCGGATGCACACCGTTCGCGGAGATGGCGATCTCCGGGTAGTCGGCGTGCCCGTTGATCATCGGCACCGGCTCCGAGAGCACCTCCTGCCCGCCGGCCACGTCACGGACATAACTGCCCGGCGCGTTCAGGCGGAACAGCGGGCTGCGCAGCAGCTCCAGGGTCTCCGGCGGCAGCGCGGCCGAAATGTCCCGGGCGTCCGCGTAGAACGTGGAGGCGATGCCCTCGTGGTCCGGGCGCAGGCAGCTGAGCACCAGGAAGTCGGGGTTCGCCACGTCGTAGCGGCCGATGACGTCGTGCATGATGTCGCTGTGGAAGTTGAGGAAGACCTCTGACCCCTGGTTCGTCTGGGTCATCGAGCCGCCCTCGACCGGAATGACGTCGTGCACCAACTGCCCGGCCTTCTCGGTGAGGACGCCCATCGGCTCGCCGAGGAGACCGCTGAGCCCGAGCAGCACCCCCTCGGCGACGAAGGTCTTCTTGTCGGTGCTCGGCCCGCCGTCGGACGGGGTGTCCGGCAGCTGGGCGTCGACCGGCAGGTTGCTGACCAGGCTGACGCCGGGGGTGTCGATGTGCCGGCCGAAGTCCAGTATCTGCTGGAGCAGTTCGGTCGGCAGCTCCGCGAACAGCTGCAGCAGCCGGGTCGTCGAACGGTCGATGTCGATGTTGGGGTCGGGCAGCTGTGCCAGCTGGGCGCCGAGGGCGTCCCGCACGGCGTCGGGCAGGGCGATCTCGCGGAAGGTCTCCACGCCCGCCGCGGCGGGCACGGTGTGGTCGGTGGTCGCGGTCATCGCTGTCAGGCTCCTTGCATCTCTAGCAGTGGCGCGTTCGGGTCCACGTCCGCGCCGGGACGGTTCACGTAGTCGTGCAGACGCTGCGAGACGTGCAGCGCGTCCTCCTCGTCGGCCGCCAGCTGGGTCGCCACCTGGCTGCCGCGCACCGCGGTCACCGGCACGCCCGCGTACTCGCCCGGGGTGATGCCGTTGCGGCGCTGGAACTCCGGCAGGTCCACGAAGCCGCCCGTGATCGCCACCAGCGGGCCCGAGGTGAGGCGTACGACGTCGATGTTGGCGGCGTGGAACACCGCGAAGGCCTGGTCGGCGAGCTCGTCCGTCGGATAGCGCAACGCCGTGGAGCGCTGGTTGAGCACCACCGCGGCCACCGACGAACCCGCGCTGCCGATCACCGAACCGGTCGGGAACGGCGCCCTGTTGTAGCGGCACACGATCTCGATCCGGTTGCGCTGGGCGAGCCGCACCGCCCTTCGGTGCAGCACCTTCGCCCCGTACAGCGACATCAACGCGGCCGTGTTGTACGACACTTCGGTCAGCAGCTGGGCGCCCGTGATCAGGTGCGGGTCGGAGCTGTAGATGCCGTCGACGTCGGAGTGGATCTCGCAGGCGTCCGCGCCCACGGCCGCCGCGACCGCCACCGCCGACAGGTCCGAGCTGTTCTTGCCCAGCCACGTCGGCCGGCCCTGCTTGTCGGCCGCCTGCCCGCCCGGCACCACCACGACCTCGTTGTCGTGCAGTGCGGCGCGCAGCGGCTCCGGGTCGGTGTGCTCCAACCGGGCCCACATGAACGCCGAGTCGGTGACCAGGCCCAGCTGGTGCCCGGCGAGGACCGTCGCGGTGCGGCCCTCCCGGTGCAGTGCCGTCGCCAGGAGCTGCGCGCCGACCGTGTCGGCCAGGGTCAGCAGGCCCGCGACGGTCTCGTCCTCCGGGTGCCGGTTGACCTGGTTCAGGCGCTCCCGGAACTGCTCGGTCTCGCCCGGCTGGCCGCTCACCACGACCACCAGGCGCGTGCCGTCCTCGGCCACCCGCCGGCTCAGCGCCTCGGCCAACTGCCCGTACGAGGCCAGCGTGCGGAAGCTGGAACCGCCGAACTTCAGGACCGCGACCGGCCGCCGGTCCGCCGTCGGCGGGGAGCCCGTCACAGGGTCTCCCGGGCGATGAGCTCCTCGGCGATCTGGATCGCGTTGAGGGCGGCGCCGATGGTGAGGTTGTCGGCGACCAGCCACAGCCAGAAGGCGCGCGGGTTGTTGGGGTTCACCCGGACCCGGCCGACGTGCACCCGGTTCGGGTCGTCGATGGTGGCGGGCGTCGGGAACTCCCGTACGGCCTCACGGTCGTGGACCGTGACCTCGGGCAGCGCGGCGAGGACCTCGACGAGCTCCGTGCGGTCCACGACGCCCTGCGTCTCGATCCACACGGCCTCCGAGTGGCCGTTGACGACCGGCACGCGGACACAGGTGGTGGTGACGTCCAGGTGCGGGATGCCGAGGATCTTCCGGGACTCCTGGAGCATCTTCTGCTCCTCCAGGGTGAAGCCGGTGTCCAGGAAGCGGTCGATCTTCGGGATCACGTTGAACGCGAGGGACGGCGTGAACTCCTTGTTCGGGTACGCCTCCCCGGGGTGCTCCAGGGCCGCGCGGCTCGCGTCCTGCAGCTCCTCCACGCCGGGGTGGCCGAGGCCGGACGCGGCCTGGTAGGTGGAGACGACGGCCTGCCGCACGCCCCACCTCTCCTCGACGCCCTTGAGGAGACGGACCAGCGGGATGGTCGAGCAGTTGGGGTTGGCGATCACGCCGGACTTCGGGCGCCGGTCCAGCTCGTGCGCGTTGACCTGCGGCACGACCAGCGGGGTGTCCGGGTCCATGCGGAACGCGATGGTGTTGTCGATGACGACGGCCCCCGCCGCCGTGGCCACCGGCACCCACCGCTCGCTTGCCTCGGTGCCGGCGGAGAAGAACGCCAGGTCGACGGTGGAGAAGTCGAACTCGTCGACGGCGTGCACCGGGTGGGCCACTCCGTCCACGGTCAGCTCGGTGCCCGCGGAGCGGGCCGAGGCGACCAGCTTGACGTCGCGGTAGCGCAGTCCGCGCTGCTCGATCAGGTTGATCAGGGTGTTGCCGACGGCGCCGGTCGCACCGACGATGGCGATGCGCGGGGCCTTGGGGTCGGTGACGAGGGTCATCGGGTGCCTCCGGACTTGATCTCGATCTTGGTTTCGGCCGCGGCGACGGGCTCACGGTCGGCGGACTCGGTCGACTCGGCGGCCGCCGGGTCCTTCGCCGCGGGCGCGGCGGGCGCGACCGCAGCCTTGCCCTTGCCCTTGAACGACCAGCCCAGGTTGATGCCCAGGCTCGCAGCCACGATCAGCGGGATGCCGAGCGCCTGCAGCAGGCTCACGCTGTGCCCGTACACGGCCCAGTCCATGAGCATCGCGACCGCCGGGTAGACGAACGCCAGCACGGCGATCTTCGGGGTCGGCAGCTTCTGGTACGCGGAGTACATCAGGACGTACATCACGCAGGTGTGGATCAGGCCGAGGCCCACCAGCCAGCCCCAGTCGGCGCCGAGGCCCTTGGTCTCGCTCAGCGCGGTGAACGGCAGCAGCAGGAAGATGCCGAGGACCAGCTGCACCAGCGCCACCAGGTGCGGCTTCACGCCCGTGACCCGCTTGGTGATGACGGTCGAGGCGCCGTAGAACACCGCGGCAAGGAGGGCGTAGCCGAGGCCCGCCAGGTAGGCGCTGTCACCGCCGCCGGTCAGGTCGGACGCGGACACCCCGGCGACCAGGATCAGGCCGACGAAGGCCACACCGAGCCAGCCGAACTTGGTGGCGGTGAGCTTGTCGCGGAACAGCAGGGCGCCGAGCAGCATCACGTAGAACGGCTGCGTGTGGTAGACGACCGTCGCCACCGAGATGGACGTGCCCTCGTACGACTCGAAGAGGAACGCCCAGTTGAACACGATGAACGCACCGCCGAGCGCGGCCAGGCCCAGCTTCTTCGGCGTGAAGCCGTGGTTCTTGAAGAACCCGCGCACCAGGCAGTAGAGGCCGAGGGCGGCGGCGCCGAACAGGCAGCGGAAGAACACCACGTTGAAGGGCGAGGTGCCGGACTCGATGACGAAGACGCCGAGCGTGCCGGAGAGCACCATGGCGGCGGTCAGCTCCACCGCGCCCTTCGTCTCACCGGCCGCGCGTGTGTCGGAACTCATGAGGAGGGGCCTTTCTCAGAAGGAGGGAAACAGATGTGACGGGGGATCAGTGCAGGGGCACGGCGTACTGCAGGCCGCCGCGGGTGAACAGCTCGTTGAGCCCCCGCGGCACGTTCAGTCCGGTGGCGGGGCCGAGGTTGCGCTCGTAGACGTCCGCGTACGTGCCGACCGCGGCGAGGACACGGGCCGCCCAGTCCTCGTCGAGGCCGATCGCCGGGCCGTGCGGGCCCGCCGCCTCGGCGGCCTGGGCGAGCGCCTTCTCCCGCTCGCCGACCTCCTCGACCTGGTGCTCGGCGGAGACGAGGAGTTGCAGCACCCAGCGGCACAGCCGGAACCAGGCCGCGTCGTCGTCGCGCACCGCGGCGGCCATCGGCTCCCGCGAGATGGCCGTGTCGAGGATCCGGTGCGCGCCCGGGTCCGCGAGCGCCGCCCGCTCCCCGGCGAGCGCCACCCGGTCCAGGACGTACGCGGCACACGCCCCGTCGGCGTACGCGGCGAGCGTCTCGGCCGGCGTGGGGAAGGCGACCGGCTCCACGGCGAGGCCCCGCTTGCCGTACCAGGACGCGAGGTTGGCGGCGCTGGTCGTGCCCGCCTGCACCGCGACCCGCTGCCCGGCGAGCTGCTCGGGCCCGGTGATGCCGCTGTCCGCGCGGACCAGGAAGCCCTCGCCGTCGTAGCAGGTCACACCGGCGAACAGCACCGGCACGGACGCCTCGCGGCCGAGCGTCCAGCTCACGTTGGACACCGTCAGCTCGGCCTCGCCGGCGACGAGCCGGGTGAGCCGGTCGGCCGGGTCGGCGGAGACCCACTCGACGGCCTCGCCGTCGCCGACGGCCGCGGCGGCCACCGCGCGGGCGACGTCGGTGTCGAGCCCGACCCAGCGGCCGTCGTCGCCGCGCAGCGACAGGCCGCGGATGCCGCGGCTGACGACGGCCCGCAGGGCGCCGCGGCCGCGCACGGCGTCGAGGGTGGGAGTGCTGGTCACGGAATGCTCCTCGGGTCGGAACGGAAGCTCTGGCAGAGGCTGTTGACGGCGCGGATGCGCAGGACGCGGATCCGGCGCAGGCTCAGCGACGGCACCGAGACGGGCGGCTGCACCGCCCCGTGCCGGCGCAGCCCGCTCACGGGCCGCCGTGCGCCCGGCCCGTGCGGGGACCGGGACGGCCTGCGCGGACGCCGGGTGTTCACGACAGGCCCCGGCGCGAGGCGCGCCCCGGGTACTGCAGGCCGCGCAGGTGGCCGTGGGTCAACTGCTCGCGGTCGAAGCGCTGTTCGTTGAAGCCGAGCATCGTAAGCAGGCCCTTCGCGCTGACCGGCCGCCGCGCCGCGCCCCGCTCGACCCGCAGCGGCATCCGCCCGGCCTCGGCCCACTGCAGCATCCCGGCCGGGTCGACGTACGCCCGCGACCGGTTGGCGTTGTCCTGGTGCAGGCAGTACGGCACGTCCAGGTGGCCGCGCTCGAACGCCCGGATCAGCGCCTCGCCGACGGTCGGCGCCAACTCCAGGGTGCTGTCCACGAGCAGGCGCGCCTCCTCGTAGATCCCGGACTCGGTGATCCCGAATTCGGCGGGCGTCGCCTCGGAGCCGCGGGCCGCCTCGTCGCGGGCGATGGACGCGGCGAACTCCAGGGCGTCCACGTTCTCGGCGATCGTCGGGATCCGGTGGGCCTCCGCCGGCGTCTTCACGATCAGCCGCTCGCTGCCGCTGCGCACCGCGAGCCGCACGCTCTCCTCGAGGATGCGGTACGACCCCACGGACGTACGTGGGAACACCCCCATGAACGTGTAGAGCACGATGTGCCAGTCGGCCTCCGCGAGCCGCTCGCCCGCGAGCCGCCGCAGCGCCGCGACCGCCTCCAGGTCCTGGCCCGGATGGGTCTGTTGGGCGTAGCTCAGCGAGATGTCGCTCAGCCCGTGCTCACGGAAGAACAGCCCCTCCAGGACGCTCAGGGCGACCAGCAGGCTCGGCGGGCACAACTGCCCGAGCATGCAGCCGCCGAAGCTCTCCAGATGCATCGGGTCGGGCTGCGCGGCGATCAGTTCGCAGCACTGCGCCCACGCCTTCACCGCCTCGCTGATCGGGGCCCGGCTGTACGGCAGGCAGTACGAGACGGGACCGCCCTCGGTCGCGTCGACGCCCGCCGCGGTCATCGCCTCGAACAGCGGGTACGGCAGCGCCGAACCGTGGCGCACCTGCACCGGGAAGCCGGGGCCCGACACCGAGTCGAGCAACTCCCTGGTGGCGCCGGGCCCGTGGGCCACCAGCGGGAACCCGTTCAGCTCGGCGCCCGTGCGCAGCGCCTGCCGGGCGGAGTCGTGGTCGTTGACGCGGGTGTAGCTGTCCAGGGTGATGGTCCCGGTCGCGGTGGCGTCGGCGCCCCGTACCGCGAGCAGGCCCTCGCGCATCGTCGCCAGGTCGGCGAAGCCCATGCGCGGCTGGACCACGAGCCGGCCCTCGGCGTGCGCCTGGTGCACATGGCGGGAGAACCGCCCCCGGGTGCGGGCGGCCACCGCGGCGCCCGACGTGCGTATCGGCGTATTCACGCGGCCACCCCCGCAGGGGCGAGCGCGGGCCGCTCGGACGAGCCGTCGAGCGTGCCCAGGAATTCCTGGAAACCCTCGATTCCGCCGTCCGCCTCGAACACCGCGTCATAACCGCTGAGCGCCAATTCCTCGGCGAACACGATGTTCTCCGCGCCGCGCACGCCGAGCTTTCCGCCGATCACCACGCGGAGATCGGCGAGTTCCGGGTCGTTGCGAATGCGGCGGATCAGCCGCAGGCCGTCCAGATGGCCGTGCCCGTTGACCGTGCTGATGACCAGCGCATCGGGCCGGGAACGCCGGCACTCCTCGATGATGAGGTCGTCGGGCACGCAGGCGCCCAGGTTGGTGACGTGTGCGCCCTGCTCCTCCAGGAGCAGCTGAAGAAAGACGAGATTCCACATATGGGCATCGGAAGACACGCTCGACACGACAAATCTTTTTGCCGGGAGCATGACCTGGGACATGGGGTTCTCCTTGTTCCTTTAACTGGGACTCCAAAAGTCTCCGCTGGAGTCGGGAGCGAAGTCCAGGAGATGCGTTCGGCTTGCCAGATGGGCGATATCGGAGCTGCCGATGGATGCGATGAATCCATTCATGCGCAGCATGCGGACCGCTCATGTGAACGTGTTTTCCGGGGTGGTGCGCGGTGGAGTTTCCGGATTCCAGGGCGATATCAGAGTTCCTGATACTCGTGGCTGAGGAAATCGATGACCTGCTCCACGAAGACCTGGCGCTCCCGGGACAGCGTGGAGCCCTTGCGCCACGCCAGCTGCGTGTAGAGCTCGAACGGCGGCTCCCAGGCGAGCGGCACGAGCGAGCCCGCGGCCAGCTCGTCGGTGACGGTCATCCGCGGCAGCAGGCTGATGCCGAGGCCCGCGCCGACGCCGCGCTTGATGGCCTCGATGTTGCCGAACTCCAGGAACGGCACCGGCTCGCCCGTACCGTCGTTCAACTCGGCCTCGAGCAGCTCCCGATAGGCGCAGCCGGCCTCGGGCGCGAGCACCGACTCCGAGCGCAGCTCGTCGGTGTCGACCTTGGCCGCGTCGGCCAGCCGGTGCCCCGGCGTCGCGACGATCACCAGGGGCTCCACGCCGAGGACTTCGCTGTGCACGCCGGAGTGCTGCGTCTCGGCCTCCATCAGGAAGCCCGCGTCGAACACGCCCTGCCGCAGCGCGTGCAGCGTCTCCGCGCACAGGCTCGGCCGCAGCGAGATCTGCAGGCGCGGGTAGCGGTGGTGGAAGTACTCCAGGACGGTCGGCATCCGGTACGAGGTGATGCTCTCCATCGTGCCGATCGTCAGCAGCCCCTCGGGCTGCGCGTCCGGCGAGGCCACCCCGCGTGCCTCGGTCGCGAGCGACAGCAGCTGCCCGGCGTACGGGAGCAGCCGGGTGCCGGCCGGGGTGAGCTTCACCTTCCCGGCGACCCGCTCGAACAACTCGCTGCCGAGGGACGCCTCCAGGCTCTTGATCTGCGCGGTCACGCTGGACTGCGCGTAGTTCAGCTCGGTGGCCGCCCGGGTGAAGCTCCCCAGCGATGCCACTCGGTGAAAGGTTCGAAGCTGCCGAATATCCATGGTTCTCTCTCCCGGTGGGGTGCGGGACGACGAAGCCCCGCAGAGGGGTCGGGCCATCGAGCCTGCCGACCCCACACCCCCCGACGGAACAGCAGAGGGCTGGCACACAGTGCCCGCGACCGGAATGTGCCGGGGGGTGTGGGGGGCCGGGGCGGGGCGCCCGTGGGAGGGTCCGGGCGGGGCAGTACGGGGTGACGCCGTGCGACGGGGACGACGCGGTACGGTCGCCCGTATGACGCGCCCGCCCTCACCAACTCGCGCCGCCGACCTGCGGGTTGACCCGGTGGACGCGGTCCTGCGCCGGGCGGGGGCCGCGCTGGGGGCGAAGCTGGACCGGTCGTCCGTCGTACGCAAGCGCCGCACGGTCGGCGCGCGGACGGACCGGGGCACGTGGGTGCGCGTGGAGCGGCGCGGCCTGGACAGGATCGGCGCGCAGGGGTGGAACGGGACCGAGTGCGCCGCGCTCCTGAAGGGGGTCTCTCAACCCGAGTGGCACGGCTGCGTCGTCTGGCAGGACCCGGACGAGCCGGTGATGTGGCGGGCCGACGAGACGTCCCTGCTGCCGGCGCCGCCGATCGGCACGGCCGTGCTGGGCGAGGCACCGACGTGCCTGACCGACGTGTGGTGGCGTGCGCTCAACGCCACCCTCGACGCGCTTGCGGGGCAGACCACCCGGCGCATCGCGACGCCGGACACGGCCACGATCACGCAGGCCGTCGTCACGGACACCCTCCGCAGCGTGTTCCCGGGCGACTTCGACACGACCGTCGAGTCCTGGCTTCCCGCCCACGCGGACCTGAACTGGGCCAACGTCACCGGCCCGGGGTTCTGCCTCTTCGACTGGGAGGACTGGGGCAACGCGCCCCGCGGCCTCGACTCGGCCTCACTTTGGGCGAGTTCGCTCGCGGTCCCGGCCTTGGCCGACCGTGTACTGCAAGAGCGGCAGCACGACTTCGAGAGCCGGGACGGCAAGCTGATGACGCTTTTCGCGGCGTCGAAGATCCTGGGACCGCACGCGCATCCAGGGGACCCGGGGGTCGGGCCGGCCCGGCGGGCAGCGGAGCGGGTCTTGGCGGAGCTTCAGGCCGACGGCGGTACGGTCAGGTCCTGTACTCCAACTCCGTCTGGGCGTCCTTGATGATGTCCGGGGCCATCTCGTACAGGTCGAGACCCTGCACGTACTGCACCAACGCCTCGCGCACGTAGGCGAGTTGCTGCACCAGGCTCTCGCCGCAGAGCTGGTACGGGCGGACGATGCGACGGAATGCCTCCTGCTCGATGGCTCCGGCGAGGAGCTTCTCGGCGAGCCACATCCGCGTGCGCTCGCGGATCGCGAAGGTCAGGTGGATGCTGTGTTGTCCGGATGCGAGTACGTGAGGGTTGTGAACCCACCCGCGCGGGAGCAGGAGCGACTGGCCGGCCTTGAGGTCGATCTCCATGTCCGGGCCGACCGCTTCCCACGTGGGGATGTACTCGTCCTTCCAGACGCGGAAGCTCTCGTTGTACTCGCGCATCGGTGCTGTGACCGGTGGCCGCCAGAGCTGCCAGCGTTTCGTCCCGGCGATCTGGACGATCACGGCCATCTGCTGGTCCCAGTGGTGGCGGAGTCCTTGGTGGCCGGGCGGGGTCAGGAAGGCGTGGATGTAGTTCGAGTAGCCGGTCTCGGTCTGGATCGCCTCGGAGATTCCGGCCAGGGCGGGGACGACGCGTTGGAGGTTGCCGAGGCGGATGGTGTAGCCCTGCTCGTACAGGCGCACCAGCTTCGCGCGGTCGGTCCGACCGTCCGTCATGTATGCGTTCTGGCTCAGCGACGGGTTCGGCGCCTTAACGGCTGCGATCTCGTGGGCCGGGGCGGTGCCCATGTAGAGGTAGCCCCGGACGGATTCCGCGGAAACGACCTCGTCGAGTGCCGGCTGGCCACGGTCGTACACACGGGGCTCGTCCGGCCAGGAGGTCAGCAGTTCGGTGACGCCTTCCTCTGGCAGCAACAGGCGCAGCGACATGGCGTCGACTCCTTATGACGGCGGGAGCGGGCAGGCGATCTCGGGGTGGAACCGGTTGGGGCAGCACACGATGGAGAACGAGATGAGGCGTTCCGACGGCGTGTAGTACACCCAGCTCACGTCAACACCACGTGGCAGGACGTCAGTTGCGTAGTCGAGCTTGGTGTCCAGGGTGCTGTACGCCTGGCGCCCGTCCGGCCTCTCGAAAGGCAGGTTGGCTTCGTACTGCTTCGTCAGCCAGGCAAGGACGATGCCGAGGTCCGACCAGGTGCGGTCGCTGGCGACCTGGTTCTTCTTCTGGAGCCAGTAGCCGGTCATCGTGGGCGGCACGTTGCCGGTGGTGAACTCGGATGCGGCTTCGCGGTACCGGTCGAGGACGGCCTGCTGCTTCTTGTCCTCAGGATCGAGCACGGAAGGCGGGCCGTTGGGGTGGGCAGGCCGTCGGCCTCCCTCTTTTCCGTACACCGCTGACGGTCCGATCCACGGACCGTATCCATGCCAGTGCCCTGACCAGCTCATTTGGGTGCCCTTCTGGAGGTGCAGGGCCGCCCCGCCGAAGCAGGGTGGCCCATTTTTTCCTGGATGAGGGAGCGTCAGGCTAGAGCGTCAAGCCCCGCTTCCTGGCCCAGCCACGGGCGAAGTCGTCGACCTCGGCGCCGGTGACGCGGAGCTTCTCGCCGGTGCCCTCGGGCTTCGAGTCCCGCAGCTCGAACGCCTCCACGGCGCCGGGGATGGCGGCGACGTCGATGCACGACTCGTGCTCGCCGCCCAGGTTGCCGCCGCAGAAGTTCTCGAACGCGCCGTCGTCGACAGCGGGGAGGGTGTAGAGGTTCTGCACGGGGTGTTCCTCCTTGCGTGTGTGCTGTGCGGAGATTCGGTCTCCGCGCCGTTCTGCAGGTCGCGGCGGAAGCAGGAGAGGCGTGCCGCGGCCGCGAAGCTCGTCACCCGGCGTGCTGGGGTGTCTCGCCGGGGGCGCCGGACGGCCGCGTGAAATGGTTGCGCCTGCCGTGGTGGGAGCGGATCTCCGCAGCGGCGGCGCACATCGCCCTCTGGTCGCCGCGCTTCTCGGATTCCTTGAACTGCTTGTCGAGCGCGACGCAGACCTCACAGCCCTGGCGGAGTTGATACCCGTACAGCCAGGGCTCAATGGGAAGTTCGACGGGTTCCGTGAGGTATCGCTGCGTGTCGGCCACGGGACAAGCGTCGTCCCGAGGGCGACGCGTCTCTAGCCTGTTTCCTGTTGCCGCAAAAGCTGATTCCGGATGCCCACAAGAAAGGGCGTCAACTCGTCTCCGGAAACGGAGTGCTGGGCGAAACCGTCGTACTTCTCCACGTACAGAGTGACGTCACGGGGGTCGGTCACAACGATCTCGGCGTGCGTGGTCTCCACTCGTGCCGCGGTGTGGTCGTGGACGACGAACGGATGGTTGGGGATGTCGTGCTTGGGCCCAGCTTGCGGGACGACGCGTATCTCAACGTTGGGAAGCCGTGCCATGGAAACGAGTTGGTCGATCTGGCCGGCGAGCACGAGCGGGGGAACGATCTCCCAGGTGAGGACCTTTTCCGTGATGACGAACCCGAACGATCGGGACGGGTCGTAGAGAGCCTCCTGTCGTTCCAGGCGAGCGCTCACGGTGCGGCGGACGGTCTCGTCCGAGAGGTCCTTGTGTCGGGACAGGACGGCGCGTGCGTACTGGTGTGTCTGCAAGAGGCCTGGAATCAGAGACGGCTGAAAGACTCGTAGCTTCTGCGTGCGGGCCTCGAGCTCCCGCAGACGAGCCTGGGCCTTGTCGAGGCCTGCACGCTGGACGAGCCGCCACGCCGTGGCCTCTGTGGCAACGGCCCTTGCAACGGCCATGTACTCGGCCGCGACCTTCTCGGAGACGCCGATGGCGGTGAGGATGCGGTGCACGTCGTCGGCATTGGGGGCGAGTTTCCCAGTCTCGATCTTGCTCAGCTTGCTGGGAGACATGACCGCGCTGCGGGCCACTGCTTTGGCCTCCTTCCCGGAGGTGTCCCGCAGTGCCCGCAGCGCAGCCCCGAGTTGCGAACGGTTCACGTGCTGTGCTTCGCCCACCAATCAGCGAACGGCACGGCGCGCGCCAGGGCTGTGTCGCGGTACGCGACGTACTCCGCCCGCTGCTCGTCGGGCAGCACGTCGGCGCCGATGAACCTGCCGTCGGGGCTGTAGTGCATCGGCGCGGCCGTGGTGGAGTCGAAGAGCCAGAAGTCCCCGACTCCGTGGGGCAGTGGGCTCGGCTGGTCTGTCACGTCGAGGATGAAGAACTCCTCGCCGGCGGTGGCGTTGGTGACGTACCCCCAGCCCAACTCGAAGCGCAGGTACGGGGTGAGAGGCCGGGAGAGTATGTGGACGCGGTACATGCGCCGACCGGCCTCGACGTGTGCGCGTACGTCGGCCAGCCAGTCGGCGTTGTAGTCGGCGGGCTTGTCGAGCCCGTCGAGGAACAGCCGGTAGGCGTCGACGCTGCCGGACCTGCTGTAGTCGTCCAGGGTCTCCAGCCGGAACGCCTCGTGCTCAAAGGCGTCGAACATGCTCCCCAAAGTGCGGTCAGGCACGGGCCGAGTCTCCGAACGCCTTCTGGATCAGCTCGATCGGGATCTCGACGAGGGATTCGTGAGCGGGAAGGTCGAGCCCGTGACCGGTGGGTGTCTCGCCCTGGACGAGGATCGTGCCCCGATCCGTCTTGTAGATCGTGGGGCAGTCCGACTTGTCGCATGTGGTGGCGAGCATCTCTACCTTCATGAGCGTTCCCCTTCCGCGGCCTCGGGCGTCCACCCGATCATCCTGGCAGGCCGCGGAGGAGGGCAAGGTGCGTCAGTTTCCGGAACGGGAAACCGGCTTCCCACCGAGACGGAGCGCGCGCTCGGCTCCGCTGCGTCCGCCTTGCCGAGGCCGGTGACACTCCGCAGCAGGAAGTCCCGGCTCTGACACCTATTCCGCGGCAGTCGGTCCGGCGGTCGCGGTGACCCAACGAAGGTACGCATCCGAACCGGCCACGATCGGGACAGCCGACACTTCTGGGTTGTTCCACGAGTGGTGTTCCAGGAGGTGTGCTTCCAATGCTGCGTAGCCATCGGCGCGGCTCATGAAGAGGAGCTGCCACTCCTCGCCGGTCCCGAACTCGCCGTCGTGCCAGAACGCGGAGAGTACGGGGCCGATGATCTGCGCCCCGGCTGCAAGGCGGCCTGTCACCACGGATCGGGCCAGTTCTACGGCTTGCTCGCGCGTCTCCGTAGCCGTGGAGACCTGAAGGAAGTCAGCCATGCGGGCGAGCGTAACCGCTACTCGGCTTGGCGTGTCCGGTGGGCCGTGACGGTTCGATCCTGCTGGTCGGACAGGAGCCGGGATGAGGAGGAGGACAAGGCCTACGCCGCCGACGCCACCGAGCTCTCCACAGGCGTTACCCCCACCCGATTCACCGCATCCGCCACCGGAAGCCCCCTCAACGCCAGGCGGACGGACTCTGCCGCCTGGACGCCGGCGCGTTCCTGGGCCTCGGTCGTGGAGGCGCCGAGGTGGGGGGTGCAGACGACCTGGGGGAGGGTGAACAGGGGGGAGTCCGTGCAGGGTTCGTGGGCGTAGACGTCGAGGCCCGCGCCCGCGACCCGGCCGGAGGTGAGGGCCGCGTACAGGGCCTGCTCGTCGACGATGCCGCCGCGGGCCGCGTTCACGATCCGCACTCCCGGCTTGACGCGGCGCAGCGCCTCCGCGCCGATGAGGCCGACGGTCTCCGGCGTGCGCGGCAGGTGCACCGTGATGACGTCCGACACCGCCAACAGGTCGTCCAGGGACAGGAGTTGCACGCCGTCCGTGCCGCGCACGTAGGGGTCGTGGGCCACCACGTGCATCCCGAACGCCGTCATGCGGTCCGCGACCAGCGTGCCGATGCGGCCGAGGCCCAGCACGCCGAGTGTCTTCCCGCTCAGCTCCGTGCCGGTGTGCTTGGACCGCTGCCACGCGCCGTTGCGCAGCGCGGCGTCCGCCTGCGGGATGTGGCGTGCGGTCGCGAGGATCAGGCCGCAGGCCAGCTCGGCGGCGCTGACGATGTTCGACGTCGGCGCGTTCGCCACCAGGACGCCCGCCCGGGCGGCCGCGGGCACGTCCACGTTGTCGAGGCCGACGCCCGCACGGGCCACCACCTTCAGGCGGGGCGCCGCGGCGAGCGCCTCGGCGTCGATGCGGGTCGCGGAGCGGATCAGCAGGGCGTCGGCGTCCGCCAGCGCCGCCGTCAGCGCACCGCGGTCCGCCCCGTCGCAGTGCCGTACGTCGAAGTCGGGGCCCAGGGTGTCGACGGCGGCGGGGGAGAGGGGTTCGGCGATCAGGACGACCGGCCTGGTGCCGAGTCTGCTCGGAGGCGTCGACATCAGGCGCCCACCCGGTACGTGCCCTCGCCGTGCAGCACCGTCGCGGCCCGGTCGTCCGCGCGGGTCCAGCGGACGGCGCCGGCGAGCAGGGTGTGGTCGTACAGCCGAACCGTGTCCGCCACCTCGCACACCATGCCCGCCGCGGCCGCGGAGAGGACGGGCACGCCGTGCTGCGGCTCCCAGCTGACTCCGGCGAACCGCTGGGCCGCGGTGCCGACCGCGAACTGCCCGGCCAACTGCCGCGCGGACCACGGCAGTACGTTCACGCCGAAGGCCCCGCTCGCCAGGATCTGCCGGAGCGTACGGCTGGCCGTGGACAGCGAGACCAGCAGCGACGGCGGGCGCAGGGACAGCGACATGACCGCGTTCGCCGTGCAGCCGACCGGGCCGTCCGGGCCGGTCGTCGTCACCACGCACACCCCCGTGGGGAGCCGCGCCATCGCGTGCCGGAAGCGATCCTCCGACACCACGGGTGGGGGCGGTGCGGGCAGCAGGCTTTCAGGGGACATGGGGCTCGCGGGAAACACAGGACTCATCAGGCTCACCTTCCGGCGTACTCGGCGGAGATCTTCGCGGTCACGGACTTGCGGTCGACCTTTCCGTTGGCGTTCAGCGGCAGCTCCTCGTACCGGCTGATGCCGCGCGGCACCATGTACGCGGGCAGGCGCAGCCGCAGTGCGGTGAGCAGCTCCTGCGGGTCGCCGCCCGGGCCGGTGCACACCGCCTCCAGGTCGCTCTCGCCGTCCGCGCCCGGCACGGCCACGACCAACGCGTCCCGCACGCCCGGCAGTTCGCGCAGCGCGGCCTCGATCTCGCCGAGCTCCACGCGGTAGCCGCGCACCTTGACCTGCTGGTCGAGGCGGCCCAGGTGGACGAGGCGGCCGTCCTGGCGGGCGACGCGGTCGCCGGTGCGGTACCAGAGGTCCTCGGGCACGGGCCCGGTGCCGGTGCTCTCGGCGTCCTCGGCGGGCCCGCCGCCCTCCTCGTACGCGACGAACCGGCCCGCGTTGTCCGCCGGGTCGAGGTAGCCGGGGAAGCGCTGCGGGCCGCGGACGCACAGTTCGCCGTCGTCGGCGGGGCGGCCGTCGGCGTCGAGGACGACGTGCTCAAGGCCCGGGTACAGCTCGCCGATCGGCACCGTCCCGTTGGCGGGGCGCGGCCAGTCCGCGCTGTCGGCCGGGAGCTCGAACTCGGCGCAGCTGATGGTGAGTTCGGTGGGGCCGTACAGGTTCTCGACGCGGCCGGCGGGGGCCGCGCGGCGCCACGCCTCGGCCTGCTGCAGGGTCAGCGGCTCGCCGCAGAACAGGCTCCACCGCAGCGTCGGCATGCATCCGGCCGTCAGGCTGCGCAGGCGCCGGGCCACCGACACCACGGACGGCACCGAGAACCAGTGCGTCAGCCGCTTCGCCGCCACGAACCGGGTGGGCGCCATCAGGTCCGCGCGGCCCGGCACGACGAGCGCGGCGCCGCTGCCCCAGGCGGCGAACATGTCGAACACCGACAGGTCGAAGGTCAGGTCGAAGGTCTGCGACACCCGGCTGCCGGGGCCCATGTCGTAGCGGGGTACGACGTGCCGCAGATACGCGTCGACGTTCCGGTGCCGGATCGGCACCCCCTTCGGCGTCCCGGTCGAGCCCGACGTGAACAGTACGTACGCGACCGCGTCCATCTCGCCCTCGTACGGGGGGAGTTGAGCGGCGGACGCAGACTCCGACGGGCGGGTGAGGGGGTGCACCGGAACCGGCAGTTCGGCAGCGGCGGACGCGTCCTCGGCGAGGACCAGGCCGAGCCCGCCCGCGCGGGCGACGGCCGCGTTGCGGGCCGCGGGGAACGCCGGGTTCAGCGGCACCACCGTCGCGCCCAGACGCTGCACCGCCAGATACCCGGCGAACCCGAGCACGCCGCGCTCGGCGAGCAGCCCCACCCGGCGCGGCAACTCCCCGCTCGCGGCGAGGAGTTCACCGGCCAGCCGGTCGACGAGCGCACCGAGCTCGCGGTACGTCAGCTGCTCCTCGCCCACCTCCAGGGCGAGGGCGTCGCCGTGCGCGGCGACGGAGGCGGCGAACCATTCGTACAAGGTCCAGCCGGTTCGGTCCGTGGTCATCCGTGGTCATCCTTCCTGCGGTGCGTCGGGTCCAAGTCGGCCTGGGCGGTGCGGAGTTGGTCGAGGGCGCGGTCGACCACCGTGGGCCGGGGCCGGCCGCGGGCCGCCGACTGGGCGGCGAACCGCAGGGCCTTCGGCAGCTCGCCCCACGCCGCCGCCGAGGCCGCCGCCCGCTCGGGGTTCAGGGCCCCGTCGTCGACCGCGCAGGCGAGGCGGTACGTGTGGTGCCGGGCGGCGGCCCACAGGTCGTCGACGTACCGGGGCAGGGCCTCGGGGTGGTCGCGGAAGACGGCCGCGATGTGCGTCAGGGAGTCGGCGAGGTCGTGGCTCCACGTGCCGGGGCCCGGGTCGTCGGTGGGCTCGCCCGGCCGGGTGTCCGCCGTCGGCTGCGTCGGCTGCGTCGGCTGCCAGGCGAGCCAGCGGTACGGGCCGGTGTCCGGGAGCGGGATCTCGCCGCCGAGGGCGAGCCGGTCGCGGCGGGAGACCTCCGGCGGCGGGTCCTCGACGAGAGTGAGGGCCGCGGCAAGGTCGGTGTCGGTGAGCCACCCGCGGTGGGGCCGCTGCTCGCCGTGCGGGGTGAGGGCGGCGAAGTGGTCGGCGACGAGCCACTGCCCGTCCCGGTGCCCGTGCAGGAGCAGCCAGTGCGGGGCATCGGACAGGCCGTACCCGGGCGCCCACGGCAGATGCCGCACGTTCCCCGCGGCCAACACCCGTCCGTCGTAGGCGAGTTGGTCGAGGAGCGCGGCGCGGGCGGTGGGCCAGTCGGCCGCGCCCCGGTAGGCCAGCTCGCGGCCGTCGGGGGTGCGGTCCAGGCGCGGGTGGTGCGAGAACGCCAGCTCGCCGGCGGGCAGGTCGAGCCGCACGGCCAGCCGTACGGACGCGCCGAGCCGTCGCCGTACGCCGGGCACTTCCGGGGCGAGGTGGGCAAGGAGGTTGGTGGTGTAGCAGCTGAGGTCGGGCCATGCGGCCGGGGGCCCGGTTGCTGCCCCTGCGTCGGTCGCCTCGGTCGGTGCTGTCGCTTCGGTCAGGGACACGGGGCCTCCAGAGCTGCGCCGCGTACGGGAAGATGCAGGTCACGGGGACGGGTGGCGGTGAACGCGCAGCTCAACGGCGTGCGGGAGCGGCCGCGCAGGCTGACCCAGGTGAACTCGCCCCAGCGGCCCAGGAGTTGGTGGGGCGGTACGTCGATCTGCCAGGGCCGGCCGGCCAGGCCCGTGCCCGCGGCCTTGACGCAGGCCTCCTGGGCGGTCCACACCCAGGCCAGCTCGGCGGCCCGCTGCCGCTCGGGCAGGTGCAGCACGGCGTCGGCGTGCCCGCCCAGGCAGCGGCGGAGCAGGCTCTCCGGGGCGCGGTCCTGGGGGAGTTGGACGTCGACGCCGACCGTGCGGTGCGGGGCGACGGCGACGGCGACGGCCTCGCCGTCGTGCGAGATGCTGATGCCCGTGTCCGGGTGCCCGTCGAGCACCGGGCGGCCGTCCGCGTCCGCGGTCACCGGCGCGTCGGCGAGGGCGGGCAGCGTGGTGGCGAGCAGCGCGCGCAGCAGGGCCCGGCTGGCGAGGAACTCCGCGGCCCGCCACGGCGGCAGGCCGTCCGCGGACTCCCGGTCGAGCGGATGCGGCGCGACCGCGGCCCAGCGCCGCCGCCCGCCGCGCGCCACCCACACGTCGGGGGCCACCTGCGTGACCAGCGGCGACGGCAGCGGAACCGTACGTCCCGCCGGACGCGGGGCGGCGAGCGTGGTCGTACGCGCGGCCGTGGGCGGAGCCGTACGCGAGGAGCGGGGCGGAGTGGGACTCGTACGCGCGGGCGCGTGAGGACTCGTACGCGCGGTCATGAGCGCAGCTCCTTCAGGACCTTGTCGGCGTGGTCGGCGACCGCGCCGAGGACCAGTTCGGTGACCCCGCCGCCGATGCCGAACACGGCGGCCTCGCTGCGCGTCTGCTGCACACCGCCGCGGCGGAACCCGTCGGCGCCCTGGAGTTGGGCGCAGGTCGCCAGAACCGGCTCGGCGGTCAGAGCAGCGGCGGACTTCAGCAGGGCGGCAGCCGCGAGGTCCTGGTGGTGGGCGACGCGTTCGCCGAGGCTGTCGCAGAGGGCGCGCAACTGGCGTACCTGCACGAGGCAGTCGGCGAAGCGGCGGCGCACCGAGGCGTCCTGCCACAGCGGCCGGCCGTCGATCTCGCGGAGGGCGAGCCGCATCTTCGTGTCGCTGAGGACCCGGCCGGTGAGGGCCACCGCCCACAGCGCGCCCGCGAGCCGCTCCGTGCCCATGTGCTGCGCGAAGCTCACCATGCCGCGGCCGGGCCGGCCCACGACGTGCGCGGCGGGCAGCCGGACGCCGGTGAACCGCACGTGCCCGACGCCGCCGCCCGTGAGCAGACCGCTGTCGGCGGCCTCGACGTCCACGCCGGGAGCGTCGGCCGGTACGAGGACCCAGGTGAAGCTGGTGAAGTGCCGGCCGGCCTTGTGCCGGGCCAGGACGAGGAAGTGGTCGGCGGCGCATGCCGTGGTGATCCAGCGCTTGCCGCCGTCCACCACCACCTCGTCCGGGCCGAGCGACACCTCGGTGCCGAGGCCGGCCAGGTCGGAGCCCGCGGCGGCCGCGTCGGTCGCGGCGAGCGCCACCGTGGCCGCGCCGCCGAGGACCTGCTCCAGCGCGTCGCGTACGGGGCCCGGGGGCGGGGCGGCCGCGGCGAGCACCGGCAGCGCGCTCGCCACCTGGACGAGGACGCTGAGCGTGACCCCGTTCTCGCCCCGCGCGTCCACGGCCCCGAGCAGCCAGGCGAGCCGACGCGGGTCGGGAGCGCCGAGAGCCGTGCCCGCCGGGCCGCCGGGGCCTATGTCGGCCGGGCTGCCGGAACCCGTGCCCGCCGGGTTGCCGGGGCCCGTGCCCGCCGGGCCGCCGGACCCCTCCGGCACGTACAGGTCCCGCAGGACGCCCGCCGTGCCGAGCGCCGCCCACACCCCGGCCAGCGGGGCGTGGGCGGGCAGCCCGGACAGGGCGACCTCGGCGCGCTCGCGATAGTCCGCGGCGAGGGGAGGCGGGGCCGCGCCGGGAGCCGCAGTGCGGGGAGGCGGGGCCGCGCGGGTCTCAGTCAAGGCGCACCTCCTGGTCGAGCAGGGCGAGCCGGCCGTCGACGAGGTGGAGGCGGTCGTTGCTGTAGTTGAGCGCCGCCGACCGCAGGTCGCGCAGGCTGTGCTCCAGGCGGGTCGGGGAGTCCTTCAGGTAGCCGTGCCGCATGCCGACGGCCTCCACCAGGCCGTCGACGGCGAGGTGGCACTCCTCGGCCGCGGTGATCTTCAGGGCGTTGAGCAGGAGTTGGATCCGCGGCGGGCTGAGGTCCTCGTGCGTGGCCACGACCCGCTGGGCCTGCGCCAGGAGCGCGTGCACCGTGTCGAGCCGCTGCCGGGCCCGGGAAAGCCGGGTCAGCAGCAGCTCCGAGCCGAGGTCGACGCGGCCCCGGCTCTGCGGCCCGCGCAGCATCTTCACGACGCGGGACAGCGCGCCCGCCGCCGTCCCGAGCCAGCAGGCCGACCAGCCGATGTGCGCCATCGGGCCGAACACGGCGGTCACCATGGACCGGAAGTCGCCGTGCTCGCCGACCACCTGGTGGCCGGGCAGGGTGCCCTTCAGGTGCAGGGCCACGCTGTGGCTGGCGCGCATGCCGAGCGGCTGCCAGTCGCCGGAGCGCTCCACGGTGAGCTGCTCGCGGTGCGCGTACACCAGGGACACCTGGTTCGGCGACGTCGACTCCGGGCTCTGCATGGTGACCAGGAACCCGTCCGCGTACTCGCCGCCCGTGACGATCGGCGCGAACCGGTCGAGGACCAGGCGGTCGTCGTCGCGGCCCAGCGCGGCAGCGGAGGTGAGCAGATGCCCGCCCTTGCCGGCCTCGGTGGTGACCGACGCGAGGTAGCGGCGGCCCGCGGCGATCTCGGGCAGCAGCTCCTCGCGCAGCCGCGCGTCGGCGTAGCGGACGAGGGCGGCGACCTGCTGGCAGTGCATCGCGAAGATCACGGCCACGGACATGTCGACCCGGCCGAGCGCGATGCTCGTCCGCACCATCGCGTCGGTGTCCCCGCCGAGGCCGCCGTAGCGGGTGGGGACGAGCAGGCCGAGCAGGCCCGTACGGCGCATCTCGGCCAGCGCCTCGACGGGGAACGACGCGTCCCGGTCGGTACGCGCCACATGCTCGGCGGCGACGGCCGCGACCTGGTCGGTGCGCTGCGCGAGAGCGGCACGGTCGATCGGCGGCGGCGCCGCCGCCGGGCGTGCGGGGGCGGGCGCGGGGGCGAGCGTCGGCGCGGTCATGCGGCCATCTCCTGCGCGCCGCCCGGCAGTTGGGCGTCGATCGCCGCGCTGACGACGGCCCACAGGCTGCCGGCGGTGGCGAAGGTCTCGTCGTTCATGTCGTCGTCCGGCAGGGTCACGCCGAAGGTGTCCTCGACGGCGAAGAGCACCTCGATGGCCTGCATCGAGTCGAGGCCGAGCTCACGCAGCGGCGAGTCGGCGGTCAGCTCCTGGTCGCCGAGGAACTTCAGGAACGGGGCGAGCAGTTCGGTCAGACGGGGGTCCATCGGAGTCCTTCCACGGAGGTCACCGGCTGTAGCCGGCGGGGGAATTGGATTCTTCGCTTCGCTGCGTGAGCAGCGCAGAGTCTGGCCTCGACCTGACCTGCGACCAATTTGGTAGCATTTTGGTTGTGGCCAGAGGGGATCGCCGGGAGTCGCTGAATCTTCGCGTTCCCCCGGACTTGAAACGACAGGTCGGGGAGTTCGCCGACGCGGCGGGTATCTCGATCAACGCTGCCGCGTGCATCCTCCTGGCTGAAGGCCTGCGGGCGGAGCGGAGGCGCAAGGCGTGATCCGCGCGTACAAATTCCTCCTCCGCCCCACAGCCCGGCAGGCGGCCGCTCTGGGCGAGATGCTGCGGGACCACTGCTCGTTGTACAACGCGGCGTTGCAGGAACGTCGGGACGCCTACCGGCACGTGTCGAAGACCACCGTCCGCTACGGGGACCAGTCCGTTCAACTCAAGGAGATCCGGGCCTTCGACCCGGAGCGTCAGGGCCGCTGGTCGTTCTCCTCCCAGCAGGCCACCTTGCGCCGCCTGGACAAGGCGTTCGCTGCCTTCTTCCGACGCGTCAAGGCAGGGCAGATCCCGGGCTACCCGAGGTTCAAGGGTGTCGGGCACTTCGACACCGTCACCTTCCCCAAGGACGGGGACGGCTGCCGCTGGGACTCCGCCCCGCGCGACCGCCAGACCCGCGTCCGCCTTCAAGGGGTCGGGCACGTCCGAGTGCACCAGCACCGGCCTGTGCAGGGCCGGGTCAAGACGGTCTCGGTGAAGCGCGAGGGGAATCGCTGGTACGTCGTCCTCTCCTGCGACGAGATCCCGGCCGAAGAGCTTTCGCCCACCGAGGCGATCGTCGGCATCGACATGGGCGTCGCCCACTTCCTGACCACTTCCGACGGCGAGCACATCGCCAACCCGCGCTTCCTCCAGGCGATGGCCGACGAACTGGCCGAAGCGCAGAGGCACCTCGCGACGTTCCCCCACCGGACTCGGCAACGCACCAAGCGCCACCGCGCGGCAGCCCGGAAGGTTGCCAAGCTGTACGCCAAGATCCGACGGCAGCGCGCTGACTTCCACCACAAGACCGCCCGTGAACTGGTCCGTGACTACGGCGTGATCGCGCATGAGAGCTTGAACACGGCGGGCATGACCAAGCGTCCTGCTCCCAAGCCCGACCCCGGCCGGCCCAGCAGCTTTCGGCCGAACGGCGCTGCCGCGAAGGCCGGGCTCAACTGCAGCATCCTCGACGCGGGTTGGGCGCAGTTCCTCGGAATCCTGGCGAACAAGGCTGAGAGTGCCGGTCGCCTCGTGGTCCCGGTGGATGCGCGCAACACCTCCCGAACGTGCCCCGAGTGCGGGCACGTCGCGAAGGAGAACCGAGTCACCCAAGCGAAGTTCGAGTGCGGCAGATGTGGGTTCGCGGCCAACGCGGACCACGTCGGCGCGACGAATGTCTTCAACAGGGCCGGGCTGGCCCTCTGCGCGGCGGCTTAGCCTCCGACGCAGGAAGCCCGCGCGACTAGGCGTGGGCGGAGTCACCACTTCACTCCTAGGTCGGCGGTGTCGCGGTCGGGGGCGGGGCGGTGCGGGGGTTCGGCGGGGTGGCGCTCGAAGGTCAGGCGGGTCAGGGCGGGGGCGGCGCCGGGACGGTCGCCGTCGACGACGGCCTCCACGGGCAGCGGATGGCCGAGGAACGCGACGAGGCTGGCGCTCAGCCCGTACGCGCCGACGTTGGGCACCGCGACCACGTCGCCGGGGCGCAGCGCGGGCAGCCGGGCGGACCGCGCCCAGGTGTCGAGGGGTGTGCAGAGCGGCCCGGCGACCAGGGCTTCGAGGCCTCCCTCGCGGTCCGGAGCGGGGCCTGTCACCAGGTGCGGGTTGAGGGCCGGGAGGCGGCGCAGGCCCGACATGCCGCCGAGGTGGTTGATGCCGGACTCCAGGACGACGACGTCCTTGCCGTGCGACCGCTTCACGTCGAGGACGGCCGAGAGCAGCACGCCCGCGGTGCCCACGAGGTAGCGGCCGGACTCGAAGACGACCTGCGGGCGGTCGGCGTCGGTGTCGTCCAACTCCCGGCCGAGCAGGGTGAGTTGCTCGTCGATCAGCGCCGTGAGGCCGGGCCGCAGTCCGGACAGGTCGATGCGCTCGCCCGCCGCCGCGAACGGCGCGCCGAAGCCGCCGCCCAGGTCCAGGACGCGGAGCCGTACGCCGTGCTCGGCGAGTGCCGCCGCGAGGGTGCGGGCGGTGCGCAGGGAGCGGGCGAACTGGCCGAGCAGCGCGTCGACCTGCCCGAGGTTGGTGCCCATGTACAGGTGCAGGCCGACGACTTCGGCGTGCGGGCGGCTCGCGAACCGGGCCGGCTCGTCGAGCACCCAGCGGGTGTCGGCGCCGAACTGCGAGGGCACACCGGTCATCGCCAGGCCCTGGCCCGGCACCGGCTGGTCGTCGTTGATCCGCAGCAGGCACCGCGCGTCGGCCCCGAGGCGTTCGGCGCGCGCGTCCAGCTGCTCGACGGCGTGCGCGGAGTCGACGGAGAAAAGCCGCACGCCTCGGCGCAGCGCGTCGTCGATCTCCTCGTCCCGCTTGCCGGGCCCGGTGTAGAGCACGTCCCCGGCGGGCCAGCCCGCGGCGAGGGCGGCGTCCAGCTCGCCGGTCGAGCACACCTCGGGCAGCGTGCCGCGCTCGCGCAGCGCGGTCAGGACGGCCGGGTGGGCGTTGGCCTTCAGCGAGTAGTAGAGGCCGGCCCCGGCGGGCAGCGCCCCGGTCAACGCCTCGTGGTTGCGGCGCACTTCGGCCAGGTCGTAGACGTACGCCGGGGTGGGTACGGACGCGAGCAGCTCGGGCGGAACGGGCAGCGGGTCACTGGGCTCGGACACGGTCCGCCTCCTGTGCCGTCGCGGCCAGCGCCTTGCGGTCGACCTTGCCGTTGCCGGTGAGCGGCAGGGCGTCGACGACCAGGCAGCGGCGGGGGATCTTGAACTCCTCGATCTGCTCCCGCATGCCGACGAGGACCTCGGCGGACGCCGCCTCGCCGACCGTGAACAGCAGGGCGGGCGCGCCGTCCTGCGGGGCCAGGACGGCGGCCTGGACGACGCCGGGCACGCGCCGGGCGGCGGCCTCGACCTCGGTGGCGCTGACGCGGAAGCCGTTCTCCTTGTAGATGTCGTCGCGCCGTCCGTCGAAGTACAGATAGCCCTCCTCGTCCACCCAGCCGTAGTCGCCGGTGTGCAGCTGCGGGAAGAGGCCGTCGGCGCGGTGGAAGCGCTGGGCGGTGAGTTCGGGGCGGCGCCAGTAGCCGGACATGACGTGCGGGCCGCGCACCACGATCTCGCCGATCTCGCCGGGCGGCCGGCGCCTGCCCTCGTCGTCGACGACGAACACCTCGGTGCCGGGCAGCGCGACGCCGCTGGAGCCGGGCCTGGCCAGGTCACCGTCGGGCGGCATGATCGTGGCGCGCTTGCACTCGGTCAGGCCGAACATCAGCTGCACCGAGAGGCCGGGCAGGGCCGCGCGCAGTGCCCGCAGCGTCTCGGCGGGCATCGCCGCGCCGGTGTTGGTGAGCAGCCGCAGCGGCGGCCGTTCCGTACGGGCCCTGCGAAGCAGCCGGGACAGGGCGTCCGCGACGGCCGGGACCGCCGCGAGGACGGTGGCGGAGGCGCGCACGAGGTTGCCGAGCAGCGCGGGCCCCACCTCGGCGGGGCGGCCGAGCCACAGCCGGGCGCCCGCGCGGGTCGACAGGAACAGCTGGTAGAGGCCGTAGTCGAAGGAGAGCGGCAGCGGGCTGTAGACGACGTCGTCGGGGCGGTAGGCGAGCACCGACTGGATGGCCTCGACGGCGAAGGCGAGCTGCTGGTGGGTGGTGACGACGGCCTTCGGCAGCGATGTGGTGCCCGAGGTGTAGATCAGGCACACCGGGTCCACGGCGAGCGGCGGGGCGGGGAGCGCGGCGGGCGCTTCGGGCGCGGGTCCGTCGGCGAAGGCGCAGGCCGCCACGGCGTCGACGGTCGCGGTCCGCACGCCCCGGCGCTGCGCCGCGGCCTGCGAGTCGGGGTCGTCGGTGACGAGCAGCGCGGGTTCGCAGTCGTCCAGTACGTGGTCGAGCTGGAGGCCGCGCACCTGCTCGTGCAGCAGCGAGAAGGCCACTCCCGCGCGGGAGGCCGCGTACACGAGGGCGGCGAGGGCGACGTGGCCGGGCGCGCAGATCACCAGGCGGTCGCCGCGTTCGATCCCGGCGGCGCGCAGCCAGGCCGCCAACTTGCGGGAGGCGGCGTCGAGTCGACGGTAGTCGAGGGTGTGCTCGCCGCTGGTGACCGCGGGCCGCTCGGGCCAGTGCGCGGCGGCCCGGTCGAGCAGGTCGTGCAGCAGCGTGGGGTGCGTGGACATCAGTTCCCTCCGGTGCGGGCGACGGTGCGGGTGCCGGTGCGGGCGTCGGCGGCCGTCGACGCGGAGCGGGCGCGCAGGACGATGCGGCAGAGGCCGTCGACGTGGTGCAGGTTCTCCGGTACGAGGTCGTCCGCGGCGAACTCCAGGGACAGTTCGCGTTCGAGCCGCTCGACGATCTCCACCACCCGGAACGAGGTGTAGCCGGGCATGTCCGCGAGCGCCCGCCCGTCGAGCAGCGCGGCGGGGTCGGCCCTGAGCACCGTGCCGGCGGCGGCCGCGACCTGCTCGCGGAGCGCGGCGGGGGCGGTGGCCGGGGCGGTCGGGGCGTCGGCGGCGGGCTCGGGCATGCGGACGGCCGCGGCGCCGAACACGTCCAGGTCCCGGTCGAGCCGGTCGGCCAGGCGTACGTACAGGTCGCGCGGTTCCGGACGGCCGCGCTCGGCCCGGCGGTAGCCGACGTACACGCTCTCGGCGAGGGACTCCCAGGCCCGGACGTGGTCCTCGGCGCCCTCGGGCAGCGTGCCGGTGCGGGCGCGGAACGCGGCGTGCAGCCTGCGGGAGCGGGCGAGCAGCCAGGTCTCCAGGGTGAGCCGGTCCAGGGCGGCGACCCGGTCGTCGTGCTCGGCGTACGCCGCGACGTAACGGGCCCTCGACTCGGCGTCCGCGAAGTCGAGTTCGGGCTCAGCGCCGGCCGGGGCGGCGGCGGGGGCGAGGGTGACGGCGAGGGCGCCCGCGGGTACGGCCGCCGCCAGGTCGTCGGCGCTGATCGGGCGGCGGACCGGGCGGGCGCTGCCCCACGGGGTCTCGTTGTGGTAGCCGTCGACGACGACGGCGCCGCCGTCCGCCGGTTCGAGCAGGAAGCTGTGGTCCATGTGCCGGTGCCCGAAGTACGGCACCCACGGCAGGTGCCACGCGTCGGCCACCACATAGCGGCCCTCCGCCGCGGTGAGCTCCTCGCCCGGTCCGACGCCGTGCCGGTCGCGTACGACGAGGCCGAGCGCGCGGGCCGTCCGGTCGAGCTGGCCGGACGTGGGCTCCTCCACCGTGGGCAGCCCGCCGGGGCCCGGCACGGGACGGAACCGCAGTGCGGCGCCCGCGTACAGGGAGGTCCCGGGGCCGTGCCAACGGTCCGCGAGGAGCGCCAGGTTGACCTGGATGCAGTCGAAGAGCCGGCAGTCGACCGCGCCGGAGTCCGGGCCCGCGTCCGTGTGCACCGCGCCTGAGTCCGTCAGGGTGTCAGCGGCCATGACCGGCTCCCGCCCCCGTGAGCTGCCGCGCCCCGTCGACCGGGTCCAGGCCGCCCATCGCTAGGCGCAGCGCCTGCGGGTCGGGGGCCTCGTCGGTCAACTCGCCGTCCAGGAGCTGCTGGTAGGCGCCCAGGTCGAGATAGCCGTGGCCGCTGACGCACACCACGACGCCCTTCTCGGCGCGCAGCAGGCCGTTGCTGCCCTCGGCGCCGCCGCCCGCGAGGCTCGCCGCGGCGGCCAGGGCGTGCCCCGACTCCGGTGCGGGCAGCACCATCTCGCCGCGCGTGAACAGCCGCCCCGCGTCCAGGGCCTGGACCTGCCCGACGGCCGTGGCGGCGATCTCGTCCCGGTGCCGCATCGCGGACAGCACCTTGGCCGCGCCGTGGAAGCGCAGGCCCGCCGAGTGCGAGTCGGGGATCGGGTACGAGCTGCCGATGGTGTACATCGCCTCCATCGGCCCGGTGCCGGTGGCGTCCGTACGGTCGTAGGCGTACGTGCCGCGTGTGAGCTTCGGCGTCGTGCTGGACTCGGCGGCGACCAGGAGCGGCGGCTCGGTGCCCGCCTCGGCGGCGGACGCGAAGAACGGCAGGGCGATCCCGCCGAAGTTGGAGCCCGCGCCGACACAGCCGACGACCGCGTCGAACTCGGCGTCCAGGGCGGCGAGTTGGTCGGCGGCCTCCAGGCCGATCACCGACTGGTGCAGGATGCTGTACGTCTCGCCGCTGCCGATGCAGAACGCGGCGCCCTCGGTGCGGGACGCGTACTCCACGGCCTCGCCGATCGCCAGGGACAGGCTGTTGACCCCGGCCTCCGCCTGCTTGGCGACCTCCGTCAGGGTGGTCGGGCTGGCGTGCACGGTGGCGCCGAGGGTGCGCATCAGGGTGCCCCGGTACGGCTTGCGGCGCAGGCTGTTGCCGACCATGAACACCGTGCACTTCATGCCGAACAGCGCGCACGCCGCCGCGAGGGCGGTGCCCCACTGCCCGGCGCCGGTGCCGCTGACCAGCTCCTTCACGCCGGCCCGCGCGTAGTAGTAGGCCTGCGCGAGTGCGGTGTTGAGCTTGTGGCTGCCGGAGATGTTGCCGCCCTCGTACTTCACGTACACCGGCACGCGGGCGCCGACCGCGCGCTCGAAGCCCTTCGCGCGCCACAGCGGCGTGGGCCGGAACGCCCGGTAGGCGTCGACGACCTCGGCGGGGATGTCCCAGAACTCCTTCGGCCGTACGCTCTGCCGCACCAGCTCCATCGGCAGGTTGACCTGCACGCCCGAGCCGGACGCGGTCTGCGGGGTGTGGTCGGGCGGCAGCGGCTCGGCCAGGTGCGGCAGCACGCTCCGCCAGCGGTCGGGCACGCCGGCCGGGCTCATCGGGCCGCCTCCGCCCCGGCGTGTACGACCTCGGTCAGGTCGGCCACGGTGCGGAAGCTGCGGCCGACGAACAGGTCGTCGGGCAGGACGACGTCCAGCTCGTCCTCCAGGCGCACCAGCATGCCCACGAAACCGAGCGAGTTGACCCGCAGCAGCTCCCCGTCGAGCGGCTCGTGGTCGTCGATGTCGGACGGCTGCAGCGACAGCCGGGACTCGGCGATGACCACGCGCTTGACGCTCTCGGCGACGGCGGCTCGGTCGAGGCCGGTGATCATGTGCTCCTCCAGGGAAGGTCGGGTTCAGGACTGCCGTGCGGGAACGGAGCTGCGCAGCGTGCCGTGCGCCTCGACGACCCAGCTGTGGGTGACGAGCGCGCCGAGCGTGACCGGACCCCGCACGTGCATGCGCCCGGTGCTGATGGAGATCTCGGAGCCGAGCCCGAGCGTGGGCCCGTCGTGCAGCCGCAGCGAGCCGTTGACGACGATCGCGGCGGCGTCGACGCGGCGGGTGAACTCCTCGGCCACGGCCGGGTCCTCGGCGAGCACGCCCTCGGTGTGCGCCGAGCCGTGCCGGCGGATGTGCGCGACCGCCTCGTCCAGGCCGTCGACCGGGCACACGCCGATGGTGGCGTCGAGGAACTCCCGGCCGAAGTCGTGCTCCTGGAGCTCCGCGATCCGCCATGGCCGGTCCTCGCCCGCGCCTTCGGGGCGCGGCACACGCCGGTCGAGTCGTATCGTCACCGGCCGGTCGTCGCGCTCGGCGGCGGCGGTCACCTCGGCCACGAAGGCGGCCGCGACGTCCGCGTCGACGAGCATCAGCTCGGCGGTGTTGCAGGCCGTCGGCTCCGGCAGCTTGCTGTCGAGGGCGACCTCCGCGGCGAGCGCGAGGTCGGCGCTGCGGTGCACGTACACGTGGTTGACGCCGCCGCCGCTGGCGATCACCGGGATCGAACTGGCGCTGCGGCAGTGGTCGATGAGGGACGGGCTGCCGCGCGGCACGAGCACGTCGATGGCGTCGGGCCGCTTCAGCAGCGCCCGCAGCTGCGCCCGGTCCGGGTCGTCGAGCACGGTGACCAGCTCCGCGGGCAGCCCGGCCGCCTCCAGCGCCTCCCGCGCCACACCGGCCAGGGCCGCGTTCGTACGGGCGATCTCCTTGCCGCCGCGCAGCAGCACGGCGTTGCCGACGGCGACGGGCAGCAGCGCGCCCTCCACGGTCACGGTGGGCCGGGCCTCGTACACCATGAACACCACGCCGAGCGGTTTGGGCGCGCGGCGGCGCACGCCCCACCCGGCGACGGGCACGGCCTCGCCGGGCCCGGTCACGGCGGGGAGTTCACCGAGCACGGCCTCGGTGAGGCGGCGCAGCTGGTCCAGGTGGGCGTCGGTCAGGCGGAGCCGGTCGAGCAGCACGGGCGGCAGGCCCCGCTGTTCGGCCTGCGCGACGTCGTCGGCGTTGGCCTTGAGGACCGTGGGCCAGTGGTCGGCGAGGCGGGCGGCGAGCTCGTGGCAGTAGCGGGTGTACGCCGGGTCGCCGGTCGGGGGAGCGGCTGCGAGGGCAGCGCGCGCGGAGGTCAGTATCTGCTCGGTCATGGGTCTCCTACCACATGAACTGGCCGCCGTCGACGATCAGTTTCTGGCCGGTGACGTAGGCGCTGAGCGGGCCGACGAGGTACTCCAGGGCGTCGGCGACGTCCTCGGTGGAACCGATGCGTCGTTGCGGGATCTCGGACAGCACGGCGGCGCGGTGCTGCGGTTCGTTCAGCCGGAACCGGGTGACGAGCTCCTCGGTCTCGGTCATGCCGGGGATCAGGCAGTTGACCCGGACGGTGGGCGCCAGCTCGGTCGCGAGGCACTTGGTGAGCTGGAGCAGCCCCGCCTTGGCGGCGGCGTAGTTGACGCCGTTGGCACGGGGCCGGATGCCGGTGGTGGCGCCGACGTTGACGACGGTGCCGCCGCCCGCGTCGAGCATCGCCGGGGCGAACGCCTGGGTGAGGTGGAACGGGCCGGACAGGTTGGTGTCCAGGACGCGCTGCCAGTCGGACTCGGTGAGGTCGAGGAAGGGCCGGTCGATGTTGATGCCGGCGTTGTTCACCAGGACCCGCGGGGCGCCGTGCGCGTCGAGGATCGCCCGCGCCGTGGCCCGTACCGCGCCCGGGTCGCCGATGTCGGTGCGGACGGCGGTGAACCCGTGCTCGGCGGCCGCCTCCTCGGCGGCGTCCTTGTCGGAGCGGTAGAGGGCGACCGTGCGGTGCCCGAGCCGGACGAGCCGCCGCGACAGGGCGAGCCCGATGCCGCGGGTGCCGCCGGTGACGACGGCGAGAGGCAGCCGCTGCTCGGCGGTCATGACTTGTCCTTCCGGGGTACGGCGGTGAGTTCGGCCCCGGGTACGGCTTCGGGCACCTCGGGTCCGGCGGTGAGCTCGGCGAGGAACGCGTCCACGTGGCCGAGGAGGGCCGGCTGGTGGGCGGGCTCGAACACGTCGAAGTGCCCGCAGTCCAGGGCGCGTACGGTCAGCCGGTCCGCCAACTCGCCCCAGCGCGCGACCTGTTGCTCCCGGTACGGGCTCGCGCAGGCGACCAGGAGCGCCGGGCCCGAGCCGCGGACGCGGGTGCGGTGCGCGGTGCTCGCGGTGACGTGCGCCTCGGCGGTCGCGCGGGCGCGGGCGATGTCGGGGCCGCTGCCCAGGGTGCTCACGGACTGCTCGATCGCTTCCCGGAACCCGGCCCGCTCACCCGCGTCGAACACGTCGTGGGCGGCGAAGCTGTCGACGAGGGCGACGGCGGGCGCCGGCCCGTCCGCGGCGAGCCGTGCCGCCAACTCCCAGGCCAGGACGCCGCCGAGGGACCAGCCGGCGAGCAGCCGGGGCCGCTCCGGCAGGGCCTCGATCAGCCGCAGGTAGGCGTCCGTCATCGCGGCGACGCTGTCCTGCGGCTCCTCGTCGGGCAGCAGTCCGGCGGCGCGGATGCCGTGCACGGCGCCGTGCCGGGCGAGCCGCCCCGCGAGCGCGAGGTACTGGCCGAGTCCGCCGCCCGCCGGGTGGATCAGCACGGCGGGCAGCGGGCCCGGCCGCTGGGCGAGCGGGATCAGCAGCGGGGTGCGCTGCACGGCGGCGGTCACCGGGCGGGCCCGGCCGGTACGAGCAACGAGCCCAGCCATTCCTGCAGTTCGCCGACCGTGCGGACGGCGGCCAGGCCCGAGGGGTCGATCTCGGCGTCCGGATCGGGAATGATTTCCCCGGCGATCCGCAGGACGGACAGGGAGTCGATTCCCGCCTCGGCGAGCGACGAGGACGCGGTGAACGGCACGCGCACATGCCTGCTGATCACGGAGACGACGTGCCTGTCGGTGGTTTCGTCCGTACGGCTCATTGCGAAGAATCCCCTCCGGGAGCTGCCACGTTGCTGACGCCCGAGAGATGATTCAGGAATTGCGGAAGAACGGTCAACGGCGGAATTGAGCGCCTATTCGTGAAGTTGATGACCGCCGGTGAGAGAAATTCGGAAAACCCGATGGCGAGCATCGGGAAAGGGAATTGCAAAAGGAGAACCCGGGTCGGCGACCCGGGTTCCGGTTCCTCGTACGCGCCCGTCGGTCACTCGTCGTCGAAGACCTCCGCGAGGGCCGCCGGGGTGACCATGCGGAGGAACGGCACGACGGTCAGGGCGGTCGCCGCGGCGAACACCAGGAACGCCGTGCGCATGCCGAACCACTCGGCGAGCAGCCCGATCAGGCCCGCGCCGATCGGCATGGCGCCCCAACTGAACAGCCGGGCCACGGCGTTGTAGCGGCCGAGCATGTCGTCGGGCACGAGCCGCTGCCCGATGGTGCGGGCGTTCACGGCCCACACCGTGCCGCCCATGCCGCCCGCGAACGCCGCCGCGGTGACCGCCCACAGCTGGGTGGTCAGGGCGGGCACGGCCATCATCCCGAAGGTGCCGACGAGGTCGGCGAACATCACCCAGCGGCGGCTGAAGGCCCGGTTCAGCCAGGTGACCGCGACCGCGCCGAGCAGGCCGCCGATGCCCAACGCGCTGAGCACAGTGCCGTACTGATGCGACGTCAGGTGCATGGCCTGCGTGGCGAACAGCGGCAGCAGGGCGAGCCAGGCGCCCCAGCAGGCGCAGAGCACGGTCAGGATCAGCGCCATGGTGCGCAGCATCCGCTGCTGCCAGAGGTAGCGCAGGCCGCCGCGGATCTGCTGGTTGACGCTCTCCCGCGGCTGCGGCACGCCGCTCCCGCCGTCGCCGCTCCCGCCGTCGTCACCGTCGCTGTGCTGTCGTACGGCCCGGAAGCGGCCGGTGAGGAGGACCAGGACGAGGGCCGCGGCGAGGTAGGCCACCCAGGTCGTGCCGAGGGCGATGCCGGTGCCGGCGGCGAGGAGCAGGCCGCCGAAGAACGGTCCGCAGAACTCGTTGCAGACCGTCTCGGCGCCGGTGATCCAGGCGTTGGCGCGCTCCCGTCCGGCGGGCGGGACGACGGAGGGGATCAGGGCGGAGGCCGCGGTGAGGGCGACGACCTCAGCGACGCCGAGGGTGGCGCCGACGGCGCAGAGCACGCCGATGGTGATGCCGTCGGACAGGGCGACCTGGATCAGCGCGCCGATCGCGAGCAGCCGCAGCGCGTTCGCCCCCCACAGCAGCCGGCGGCGGTCGACGCGGTCGACGAGGACGCCGACGTGCAGCGCCACCAGGAGCCACGGCAGCGACAGGGTGAGCGACACGGAGGTGACCTGCGCGGGCGAGCCGGACGCGGCGGTGGCGAGCAGCGGCAGCACGACCTTGGTGACGCCGTCCGCGAGGTTGGTGACGGCCGTGAAGACCAGCAGGACCACGGAGTTGCGGGTGCCGCGCCCGCCCTCCCGTAACGACGTCTTCGACGTCTTCGACGTCTGCGCCGCGGCCGGTGGCGGTGGGGGAGCCGGGGACGGGGACGGGGTGGGCGCCGCGGCGGGGGCGGGCGCCTCCGCGGTCTGCACGGCCTGGTCGCTCATCGCAGTCTCCTGACTGGCCAACGGACTTGCTGACTAACTGGCTAACGCGTTTGGTGGTGAGGTCTTCGGGCTGAGTCTGGCACGGTTCGGCCCCGTCTCGCTACCCGGCAAACTGGATAGCCGGTTACGGCGGGTGTAGCCTGGGCGCAGACGAGGAGGTGGCGCATGATCGACGCCCCGGCATCGGCGCGACTGGTGGAGGCCTTCGCCAACACGGTCGACGTCGAGCTCGGCACCGACGAACTGGACACGGCGAGCAAGCTCTCCGCCTGGCTGACCGCACAGGAACTCCTCGACCGCGGCCGCCGCGTGACCGCCGAGGACCACGCCCTGTGCCTGCGGCTGCGCGCGGGCATCCGCGAGGAACTGGGCGCCAACGTCGGGGACGCCGCCGACCCGGCCCACCTGACCGCCGCCGACGAGGCGCTGCGCGCGCTCCCGGTGTTCGTCACCGTCGGCTCGGGCGGCTCGGGCGGCTCGGGCGGCTCCGTCGGATCCGCCGGCCGCACCGGCGCCCTCACCCCCGACCCGGCCCTCACCCCGGTCCGGCGCGCCCTCGCCTCCATCGCCGTCGCCTGGAGCGAGCTGGTCGTCACGGGGGAGGCCGCCCGCCTCAAGCGGTGCGCCGAGCACGCCTGCGCCTGGGTGTTCTGGGACGTGTCCAAGAACCGCAGCCGCCGCTGGTGCTCGATGCGCGTCTGCGGCAACCGCAACAAGGCCAGGCGGTACGCGGCCCGCCAGACCGCCACGACGACGACCCGCCCCTGACACACCCGCCCTAACCGGCCCTCCGCAGCGCCGGTTCCGTACGGCGGACGGGCTCCGTGCGGCGGACCTCCGTACGACGCGCCGGTTCCGTACGACGGGCCGGGCGGGGGCTCTCGTACGCCTCCTCGAAGCCGTCCTGTTCGGTCATCACCTGGCGGGCCGTCGTGAGGACCGTGCGGAACAGCGCGTCGTCGTCGAGGCCCGGGCGCCACACGCACTGCGCGAACACCTCGAACGACGGCTGCCAGGCGACCCGGCGCAGCTGGCCGAGCAGCAGCTCGTCCGCGACCGTCACCTCCGGCAGCAGCGCCATCCCGATGCCCTCGGCGACGCTCCGCTTCACCGCGTCGACCGAGCCGAGGCACAGCACTCCGCCCGGCCGCGCGCCCACGGCGGCCAGCTCGTCCTCGAAGGCCTGCTGGTAGCCGCTGCAGCGGTGCGCGCAGGCGAGGGTGTGCCCGGCCAGGTCGCGGGCCGAGCGGATCGGCACGCCGGTCAGCGGATGCTCCGGGTGCGCCACCAGGGCGAGCCGCTCCGGACGCAGCACGCCGAGCCGGACCCCCGGCCCCGCCGTGCGCGGGTCGGCGCGCGGCCCGATGAAGAAGGCGCAGTCGGCCCGTTCGTCCCGGACGAGCGACACCGGGTCGTCGTCCAGGGCCCGCAGGGTCAGCTCCAGGGCCGGGTGGCGCAGATGCAGATGCTCGATCAGCGGCAGCAGCCGGTACGTGGTGACGCACTCGCCCGCGCCGATCACCAGGGACGGCTTGTCCTCCGGGGAGTCGCACACGCACTCCTCGGCGAGCCGGCTGAGGTGCACGATGCGCTGCGCGTACTGCTGCAGCCTGCGGCCCGCAGGAGTGAGGCTCGCGCCCTCCGCGGTGCGGTTCAACAGCGAGGTGTCCAGGGACTGTTCGAGCGACTTGATGCGGGTCGTGACGGTCGGCTGGGCGAGCCCGAGCAGGTGTGCGGCCCGGGTGAAACTGCGGGCCTCGGCCACTGCGAGGAAGGCACTGAGATGCTTGATGTTCATCTTTCAGGCCCAGGTGCGCGCGTCTTGTACGAGCGCGTCGGCCACGGGAGATCCGGGTGGGAAACGAAGCATGGCAACCCTCGATCCTGGGTGAGGCCGGGTGGTCAGCCCGACGCTGCTGTCGTCGACCCGATTCTGCGCGCGGGTGCGCCCCGCGACGCCGGGTCGGACGTGTCCGCAACGTGCCGTGTCCCCGATGTGCCGCACCCGCCGCGGCCCGCCTGCCGCCCGTTCCCGGCCCGTTTCCGGCCCGCCTCAGCCGATTCAGCCGATGCGCAGGCTCCGCTCGATGCGCCGGATGCGGGCGCGGTCGCACAGCACCAGGTCCCGGTCGGGCGAGGCGAGGATCACCCGGCCGAGGACCGAGAACACGTCCGACGTGCGCGCGACGATCCCGTCCGCGGGCACCTCGACCGTGGACCGGGCAGCCGTGGGCAGCCGGTCGAGGCTCGCCAGGACCTCCGGGTTCTCCAGGACGCCCGAGCGGGGCGCGGTGACGAACACCGACATCACGTGCCGGCGCAGCTCGTACCCCGCGGAGCGCTCCGCGTCGCCGCCGAAGTGGCCGGTCAGCCGGTCGAGTTGACTGCGTCCGGTGGCGAGGCGGGACAGGAACGGCATCTGCCCGCCGGCCATGCGCGCGTTCAGCTCGATGAGCACCGGGCCGTCCTCGCGCAGCATGATCTCGGCGTGCATGGGCCCGAACCGGACGCCGAGCGCGTCGAGCACCCGCCGCGCGTAGCCGACGAGTCCGGCGCACACCGGGTCGTCCAGGCCGAGGAACTCCACCGACTCGTAGATGCCGACGACTTGCCCGGCGGACCGTTTCGCGTACCGCGTCACGCCGCACACGTCGTGCACCCCGTCGACCGAGAACGTGTCCACGCTGTACTCGGTGCCCACCGCGTACTCCTGGACCAGCGCCTCCCGTTCGACCTCGCCGAGCGCGTTGCGGCGGCCCACCGTCGCGGCGAAACCCGCCCGCAGCTCCGGGCCGGGGCGCAGCCGGCGGACGGCGTCCGTGCCGGCGCTGCGCGCGGGCTTCACGATCACCGCGTCGGCCCGGTCGAGCCCGGTGGCGGCCAGCCACTCCTCGACCCGGGCGAAGTCGGCCGTGCGCACCTGCCGCAGATGCGGCAGCCCCGCCGCGGCGAGCGCCTCGTGCGTGCGGGCCTTGTCCCGCCGGGCGTCGGCGAGTTCGGGCAGGTTGCCCCGGCCGGGGAACAGCCGGGCGCACAACCGGTCCGCGAGCGGGCCGCCGGTCTCCAGGCCCGTCACCACCCCGGCCACGCGCAGCGCCCGCAGCTCCCGGCCGAGGGCCGCGTCGTCACCGTCGTACGCGAGGACCGTGTCGAAGTCCCCGGCCCGCCAGGTGTGCGCGAGCACGGGCGGCGGCCCGGCGGTCGTGGTGACGGCGACGCACGACCAGCCGAGCCGCCGGAACGCGGGCGCGATGAGCGCGCCCGGACCGAACGGATCGACAACGGCCAGGCGGCGCACCGGAGTTGATGTCGCGGTGGTCATGGCGGCAGACGTCGTGGTGGTCATGGCGTCAGATCGCGGCGCGGTCGAAGTAGGTGCGGCGGGCGCGGATGCGGCCGTCCGGCGCCAGGGTGTGGACGTCGCAGAAGCCCTCGTCGAGGACGGCGCCGGTGCGGCTCAGCCCGCGGAACCGGCCCCGGCACACGATCGACTCCCCCTCGGCGACGACCTGTTCGACGTCGTGGCGGCCCGAGGCGATGACGCGTTCCACGCGGTAGAACCGTTCGATCCGCTCCAGGCCGACGAACGGCTCGTAGCCCGGCCGCCGGTACACGCAGTTGTCGGCGAAGACCCGGCCGAGGTCGTCCCAGCGGCGCCCGTCGACGATGTCGAACAGGGCGGTGACCAGCTCCCGCGCCGACTGTGCGGGCGGGGCGGCGAGCATCACGTCCACGACACCACGGTCCTCTCGTCGATGAAGCCGAGCAGCCCGGACAGCGTGGTCCGCCGGGCCGCGGGATCCCGTTCCGGTTCGACGGCGTGCACGTGCGCGCCGTTGAAGAAGTAGACGTCGCCGGGCCCGACGTCGAGCGTGCAGCTCTCGACCCCGTCGAGCTCCGCCATCGGGTACGGCGAGCCGGTGTACGTGAGGCCGAGCCGGTCCCGCAGCGCGTCGTCCGGCTCCAGGTCCCAGACCCGCAGCCGCCCGCCCGTGCCGTTCTCCAGGCACAGGTTCATCGCGCCGACCGGCCGGTCCGCGATCCGCTGGATCTCGAAGTCCGCCTGCCGCGGCTCCCGGCACTGCGCCCGGTCCTCGTGCGGGGCGAGGGCGAACGCGCCGCGCCCGTGCCAGGACCGGATCAGCGCGAGGCCCGCCTCGCGGCCCGCGTGCCGCGCCGTCCGGAACGTCACGCCGTCCTCGGCGAGCACCCGGCCGAGCTGGGCGCGGATCCGGGCGAGCGGGTCGTCGGGCAGGTCGAGGACACGCGTCAGCGCGGCCCGGGCGGCGGCGGACTCGTCGAGGTAGCCCTCGGTGGTCTTGTGGTAGTGGTACGCGCCCAGATAGTGGCCCGGCGCGTCGGAGCCGCGGACCCGCAGGGCGGGGCTCGACCGGAAGCGCTCCGCGAGCGTCGCGCACACCTCGGCGGACACCGCCTGCCGGAACACCACGCCGAGCAGGTCGCCGCGCAGCACGTCGACGACCGCGTCGGCGCGGAACGTCCCGTACTCCTGGAATCTGAAGTAGTCGGCCATGTCGTCAACTCCCGGAGGTGGAAAGGGCCGTGGCGCCCGCACCCGCGACAGCAGCCGCACTTGCGCCGGAGGTCGGGCGGTCGGGGCCGGGGCCGTCGGGCAGCGGCACCGTCCTGATGCGTACGGTGTCGAGCGCCCGCGCGCACGCGGCCTCGGCGGCGGCCACGTCCACGCCCTCGGCCAGGACGTAGGCGCCGGTCCGGTCGCGGGTCACCCCGTCGACGACGGGCCCGACGACGTCGCCGACCCGGGGCGAGATCCGTACGCGCAGTTCCGGGCGGGCGTCCGCCTCCTCCGCGCCGTCGATCGCCACGATGCGGCCGGGCGCGGGCAGGAAGTGCCGGATCGCCGCGCCCCGCGAGGGCAGGCCGGACAGCCGCGGCAGCGGTTCGATGCCGAGCGGCACCGTGACGGAGAGGCGGGTCAGGTCGAGGCCGAACGCCATCTCCATGAGCTCGTGGAGGCGTTCGCCGCCCATCCGGTTGTGGGACTCGATGATGCGCGGCCCGGACGGGGTGATCCGCACCTCGGAGTGGGTCGGGCCCTCGGTGAGGCCGACCGCGTCGATCAGCTCGGCGACGGCCTCGTGGATCCGCCCGGTCACGTCGGCGGGCAGCTCGGCGGGCATGGAGTGGCCCAGCTCGTAGAAGTCGTCGCCGAGCAGGGTGTTGGTGATGGCGACGACATGGTGCCGGCCCTGCCACACGAAGCCCTCGACGCTGTACTCCGGGCCCTCCAGGAACTCCTCGGCCAGCGCCTCCGCCCGCCCCAGGGCCCGCAGCCGCGCCCAGCCGTCCCTGATCTCGTCCGCGGACGCCGCCCGGAACACCCCGATGCTGCCCGCCGAGTCCGTGGGCTTCACGAACACCGGCCCGCCCAACTCCTCCCAGAACTCGAAGAGTTCGCCGCGGCTGCGCACCACCCGGTGGCGTACGGCCGTGTGCGGTACGCGCTCGGCGAGCCTGCGCCGCATCGCCGCCTTGTCCTTCAACAGCCGCACGGATTCCACCGAGTTGCCGCCGAGGCCGAGCAGCGCGTTGATCCGGGCGGCCGGGACGAGGCCGTTCTCCGTGAGCGAGAAGACCCGGTCGAAGGGGCGCTCGCGGTGCCGCTCCACGAGGAGCCGCTCCACCGTCTCGTAGTCGTGCTTGAAGTCGGCCTCCAGGATCTCCGAGCAGTACCGCTCCGAGCCGGGTGCGGCCCCGCCGGGGGTGTGCACCAGGACCACGTCGAGGCCCACGGCGTGCGCCGCCTGGAGGATCTCGACGATGCCGCCGATGACCGCGATGCGTCCTGACCTGCGTTCCGTCATGACCGTCGTCCTCCCCCTGTCCGTCGCTCTCCGGCGGCCCGTCGCCCTCCGGCTGTGCGTCCTGCCGTACGCAGGAACTCCTCGACGCGGGCCGCGAGTTCGGGCAGGTCGAGGAGCGCCGCGTCGTGGCCGGCGTCCGTGCCCGTCTCGTGGTGGTGCACGGGGGCGAAGCCGCGTTCGGCGAGCCCGCGGGCGATCGCCTCCGAGTGCTCCCGGCCGAACCGCCGGTCCCCGCGCAGGCTGGCGAGCAGCACGCCCGGCGGCTCGGAGAACGGGCCGAGCGCGGTCGGCGCGGCGAACGCGTCGAAGCGGTCCATCGCGTCGAGCAGCGTCAGATACGCGTTGGCGTCGAACCGGCCGACGAACTTGCCGCCCTGGTGGTCCAGATACGGCGCGATCGCCGCGGGCCCCGAGCGCGGCCCCGCCCGCCCGTGGCCGAACCGCCGCTCCAGCTCGGGCTCCGAGAGGTAGGTGAGGTGCCCGATCATCCGGGCCGTCGCCAGACCGGACCGGGGCCCCGCCCCCGGCGCGTACCGGCCGCCGTGGAACTCCGCGTCGCCCAGGACGGCGGCGCGGGCCACGGCGTTCCAGCAGCGGTTGTCCGCGGAGGGCCGGGCCGTCGCGGCGACGGCGACGAACGCGGCGGCGTCGCCGGGGTGGGCGAGGAGCCACTGCAGCACCTGGCTGCCGCCCATCGACGGGCCGACCACCGCCCGCAGCCGCCCCACGCCGAGCCGCCGCAGCAGCCTGCGGTGCACCTCGACCATGTCCGCGATGCCGACGGCCGGGAAGTCCGGCCCCCACGGCCGGACTTCCCGGCCGGAGGCATCCGACCTGGGCGAGGCGGGGCCGGTCGTGCCGGAGCAGCCGCCGAGGACGTTGGCGCAGACGACGAAGTAGCGGTCGGTGTCGACGGCCCGCCCCGGCCCGACCAGCGTGTCCCACCAGCCGGGCCGGTCGCCGAGCCCGTGCGCGGCGACATGCGCGTCGCAGGTCAGCGGGTGGCAGACGAACACCGCGTTGGCGCCGTCGTAGGTCCCGTACGTCTCGTACGCGACGTCCACGTGGTCCAGGCGGGCCCCGGAGCGCAGCAGCAGCGGCTCGCCCGGGTCGGCGACCCGCAGCAGCTGTCCGGAGCGCGGGCGCGAGGCCGTCGGCAGGGTGGCCGGCGAAGTGGTCAGCGTGGTGCTCATCCGCCCGCCACCTCTGCCGCGGACCGGATGCGGGCGGCCATCGCCGCGACCGTCGGGCTGCGGAAGAACGACCTGAGCGGAATCTCCGCGCCGTGCTCCTCGCGCACCCGGGACAGCGCGGTGAACACCATCAGGGAGTGCGCGCCGAGTTCGAGCAGCGACACCTCCCGGCCCACGGTCGGCACGGCCAGCAACTCGGCCCACATCGCGGCGAGTCGACGCTCGGTCTCGTCGGCGTACGACTCCTCGGCGCCGTCCTCGGGTGTGCGGGCGGCGGTGAACCGGTCGGCGTACCGGGTGAGCAGCGCGGCCCGGTCGACCTTGCCGTTCGGCGTCATCGGCACGGTGTCGGCGCGCACGGTCCAGCGCGGCACCATGTAGTCGGGCAGGCGGGCCGCGAGCACCTCGCCGACCTCGGCGAGCACCCGCTCCGCCCGCGCCCCGTCCGCCGCCACGTCGTCCGACACGACGAGGAACAGGGCGAGTTCGGGCCCCGACGCGGTGTCCTTCACCGCCGCGACGGCCTTGCCGACCCCGCCGACGGCGAGCGCGGTCGTCTCGACCTCGCCGAGCTCCACCCGGTACCCGCGGATCTTCACCTGCTCGTCGGTACGGCCCAGGAAGTGCAGCACGCCGTGCGCGTCCCGCACGACCTGGTCGCCGGTCCGGTAGACCCGGCCGCCCGGCGTCCACGGGTCCGCGACGAAGCTGCGGGCCGTCAGCTCCGGTGCGCCCAGGTAGCCCTTCGCCGGGCACACGCCGCCCAACTGCAGCTCCCCGCGCACCCCGACGGGCGCGCGGCGGCCCGTGGCGTCCACGACGTACCCCCGCACCCCGCTGATCGGCAGGCCGATCGGGGCGTGCGCGGGCCAGTCGGTGCCGGCGGCCATGCGGTGCGTGGTGACGGCGTGCGTCTCGGTGGGGCCGTACAGGTTGATCAGGTCCAGGTGCGGCCGGGACCGGAAGAAGTCCCGCACCAGGTCGTCGACGAAGAGCTGCTCGCCGGAGACGCACACGTGCCGCAGACGGGAGAGGTCCGCGCCCCGGTCGACGGCGGTCCGCACGAACGGCCGCAGCGCCGCCACCGGCAGATACACATGGCTGACGTCGGCCTCCTCGACCCGCGCCACCAGCTCCGCGAAGTCCCGGCGGTCGGCGTCGCCCCGGGACACCACCGTGCCGCCCGCAGCCAGGGTCGGGAAGATCTCCTGGAACGACACGTCGAAGCCGAGCGGCGCGTACTGCAGGAAGCGCGTCGAGGCGTCCATGCCGAGCGCGTCGATCTGCCAGGCCGTCAGGTTGAGCAGCGGCCCCTCGCCCATGTCGATCGCCTTGGGGCGGCCGGTCGAGCCGGAGGAGAACATCACGTACACCGACCGCTCGTCGGCCCCGGCACCCGGCTCCGGCACGGGCGGCGCGTCGTCCGTATCGAGCGCGTCGGCCCCGAGCAAGTCTAGCCGGGCCGGGGACACCGCGCGTACGCCGAAGACCTCGCCCAACCCGCCCTCGGAAGCCGGGAGTTGGCCGGAACCGGACCCGGCCGCACGCTCCGGGGCGTCCTCCGACACGACGAGGCGGCACGCGGCGGCCTGCAGCATGTACGTGATGCGGTCCTCGGGGAGGGCGCTGTCGAACGGCAGGTACACCGCGCCCGCCCGCAGGATCGCCAGGATCGCGGGAATCGTGTGCAGCGCGCTGCCGGACGCGATCCCGACGATCTCGCCGGGCCGCACCCCGAGCCGGGCGAGGCCCGCGGCCGAGCGGGCGACCGCCGCCTCCAACTCCCCGTGCGTCAGGCGCCCTTCGGGCGCGTCCAGCGCGACGGCGCAGGGAGTCGTCAGCGCGGGCCGCCGCACCCACTCGGTCAGGGAAGGCGCCCCGGCCGCCGCGGAGCCTTCCGGTACGGGGGCCGACTCGGCGCCGTCGTCGAAGAGTTCGGACAGCGGGGCGGACGGGGTGCGGGCCGCGCGGGTGAGCGCGGTGCGCAGCGAGGCGACCAGGCCGTCCGCGACCGCCTCCGGGATCAGCTCCGTGTCGTACTCCAGCTCCAGCCGCCGCTCCGCGCCGACCGGCGTCACCCCGAGCCACAGGTCGAACTTGGCGGTCCCGTTGCCGTGTTCGCGTACCGCGGTGACGCGGCCGCCCGGCGCGGGGGACAGATCGTCCTGCATGGCGAGCATGCAGGAGAAGACGGGGTTGCGGTTGCTCGACCGGTCCGTCCCGGTGTGCGCGACGATCTGGTTGAAGCTCACCGCCGTACGCGACCGGGCCGCCGCCACCGCCGGCCGGACCGTGTCGGACGCGTACGCCGCGAACGGCTGCTCCCAGTCGACGGTCAGCGCCAGCGGCAGGGTGTTGACGAAGAAGCCGCACAGGTCGAGCGAGCCGACCGTCCGGCGCGCCGAGAACGGGCTGCCGATCACCGTGGACGTGGTGGCCGCGTGCCGGGCGACGACCGCTCCGTACACCGCGAGCAGCAACTCGTACTCGGTGAGCTGGAGTTCGGCCGCCGTCCGCGTGAGGGCCGCCGACTCGGCCGGGCCGAGCAGCCACTCGCGGCGGGCGCCGGTGAACGACGTCTCGGCGGGGCGGTGCGGCAGCGGGTTGAGGACCGTCTCGCCGCCCGGCAGCTCCTCGGCCCAGGCCCGCGCCGCGTCCGTCGTGCCCGGCTCGGCGGACACCCGCGTCTGCACCTCGGCCTCCCGCACGAGCGCCCGGGTCCTGCGCTCGGCGAGCGCCGCCGCGTCCTTTGGGGAGGTGCGCCCGGCGAGCGCCGCTTCGAGGTCCTGCACGAAGGGGCGTACGGACACGGCGTCGAAGACGAGGTGGTGCACCACGAACACCAGCACCGTGCGGGCCGACGGGGCTTCCGCGCCGCCGCCGAGCAGCGCGAAGCGGTACAGCGGGCCCCGCGCCAGGTCCCAGGTGTGCGCGCCCAGCTTCGCCACGGCCTCGGCGACCGCCGCGTCCGACGCGTCCGCGCCGGTCTCCAGCGGCAGCTCCCACGGCTCCGGTACGGGCGCGATGCGGGCGTGCGGCTCGGGCGCGCCGTGGAACGTCAGTCGCAGCGCGGGCTGCACGGCGAGCACCGAGGCGAGCGCGGCCCGCACCTCGTCCGGGCCGGTGCCCGGCGCCAACTCCAGCTCGAAGACGCTGTTGTAGAGGTGGCCCACGGGCACGAGCTGGTCGACGACGAGCAGGCTGCGCTGCGACTCGGTGACCGGCAGCCGCTGCGGGCACATCACAGCGGTGGAGCGTGCCGGAACGGAGGTCTGGTCACTGGGCTGGTCCACGGGAGTCTCCAAGTCGTCGGCCGGCCGTGCCGTCAGGCCGGTGTCCGGTCGGGAGCGGAAGGGGGAGCGGAAGAGGAGGCGGTGGGCACGGCGGAGGGGGCGGGCGGGGCGACAGCGGCGAGCGGCCGGCCGGGCTCCCTCGCCAGGGCGGCGGTCAGCTCCGTCAGTTCGCGCATCCAGCGGCGCATCGTCTCGGGCCGGAACAGCGCGCTGCGGTACAGCGCGAAGCCGTCGATCCCGTCGTCGGACTCGGTCAGGTTGAGGACCAGGTCCGTCAGCGCCACGTGCACCGACTCGTGGTGCAGCCGGGCCGTGGCGCCGGGCAGTTCGGCGACCTTCTCGAAGCCGAAGGTCTGCATCGCCACGGCCGCGCACGGCGGGCGCGGGGTGGTCCAGCCGTCCTCGGCCACCAGGGTGTCGAGGAGGTCCATCACCGGGAGCGCGGTGTGCTCCAGACCGTCGAAGAACCGGTCGGCCGTCCGCTCCACCAGCTCCTTGAACGTCTCCTCCGCCCGCACCTCGACCAGGAGCAGCAGCGGCCCCGACAGGCAGGTGACGGCCCGGTCGTCGGCCGCCGAGCGGTTGAAGAACGGCACGGAGAGCACCAGGTCGCGCTGGCCGGTCAGGCGGGACAGGAACACGCCGACCGCCGACGCGACGGCCACGAACACGGTCGCCCCGCACTCGGCGGCGGTCCTCCGCAGCGCCTGGTACACCTCGGGCCCGATACGGACCGGCTCGGTGGCGCCGGCCCCGATGAACTGCCCGGTGCGCGGCCCGTCCAGCGGAAAGTCGAGGACGTGGGTGTGGCCGCGCAGCACGTCACGCCACCAGGCGATGTTCTCCTCGGCCCGGCGCACGGCCGCGTCGTCGAGCTGCCGGCGCGCGCAGTCCGCGCTCTGCACGGGCTCGGGCAGCGCCCGCGGCTCCCCGCCGAGGCCGTTCGCGTACAGCACCGAGAGCTCCTCCAGGAGCACCCGCAGCGCCCAGCCGTCCACGGCGATGTGGTGGTAGGCGAGGTACAGCTGCCACTCGTCGGCGCCGGTGCGCAGCAGCGCCGTACGCAGCAGCCGGCCCGCCGTGACGTCGAACGGCTCCCGGTTCAGCCGGTCCGCCAACTCCCGTGCGGCCTCGGCGCGTTGGGGCTCCGGCAGGTCCGTGACGTCGATCAGCTCGAAGGTCGCGGGGCGCGGCGCGTCGACCAGCTGCACCGGCCGCCCCTCGGGCCCGTCGACGAAGCGGCTGCGCAGCGTGTGGTGCCGCACGACCAGCTCGTCGAGCGCCGCCCGCAGCACCTCTGGCCGCACGTCCCCGGTCAGTTCGAGGCGTACGACGGTGGTGTACGAGGTGGGGTACGGGCTGTCGTGCATGCGCCGCAGCATCTGCCGCTGCTCGTTGGTGAGGGGCAGGGCCTCGCCCTCGTACGCGAAGGCGGCGGGGGTTTGGCCGGTCGGGGCCTGGTGCGTCATCGGGCCTTCTCCTGAACATCCGTGGGGGCGGGGCCGGTTGGGCCCGGTTCGCTGTCCGGCGCCCGGCCGAGGTCGGTGAAGATCTCGTCGAGCAGGCGCGGCGTCAGCGTCCTGAGGAACGGGACGACGAGCAGCGCGATCGGCGGCGCGAACAGCGCGAGCGCCGCCCGCGGCCCGATCAGCTCACCCAGGCCGCCCGCCACCGCGGCGCCCACGGGCATCGCGCCGAGCGAGAAGACCCGCGCGGTGGCGCTGAACCGGCCGCGCATGCCGTCCGGCACCAGGTACTGGCTGATGGTGCGGGCGTTCACCGACCACAGGACACCGCCGAAGCCGCCGGCGAACGCGGCCGCGCCGAGCAGCCACACCGCGTCGGTGAGCAGCGGCGCCGCCACCATCGCGAAGGTGCCGACCAGGTCGGAGAACATCACCCAGCGCCGGTTGCCGAGCCGGTTGAGCCACGCCACGCACGCCGCCCCGGCGAGCCCGCCGACGCCGAGGAGGCTGAGCAGCAGCCCGTACTCCTCGGAGCTGAGCCGCAGTTCGTGCACGGCGATCACCGGCATCAGGGCGAGCCAGGCGCCCCAGCACGCGCACAGCACCGTGAGCACGGTCGAGGTGAGCCGGAGCGTCCGCTGCCGCCACAGGAACTGCAGGCCCTCGACGATCTGCCGCCGCACCGGCTCGGTGTGCGCCCCGGACCGCGGCGGCCTGGTCGACCCGGCCAGGACCAGCACGGTCAGCGCCGCGAACACGTAGGCCGCGCCGGTCGTGCCCACGGCGACGCTCGTGCCGGTCGCGACGAGCAGGCCGCCGACGACCGGGCCGCAGAACTCCTGCGCCACCGTCTCGATCCCGGTGACCCACGCGTTGGTGCGCTCCCAGCCGGACTTGGGGACGACGGCCGGGATCAGCGCGCTGATCGCCGTCGCCGCCGTCACGTCGGCCACGCCCAGGACGAACCCGAGGCCGTACAGGACGGGCAGGCTCGCGGTCCCGCTCAGCGCGTACGCGAGCAGCGCGCCCAGGCAGCCGACCCGGACGGCGTTGGAGAGCAGCAGCAGGGTGCGCCGGTCGTACCGGTCGACGAGGACGCCGACGTGGAACGACAGCAGCAGCGTCGGCAGCATCAGCATCACCGACAGCGTGCTGAGCGCCATGGGCGAGGAGGTGAGCCCCGCGCCCATCAGCGGGATGACGACCTTGAGCACGCCGTCCGCGAGGTTCGTCACGGCCGTGAAGGCCAGGACGGCGAGGGCGTTGAGTCGGTCGCGGCGCACGGGCGGGCTGCTCACAGGGCGGCGAGGCGCTTGCCCGCGTTCTCGACCAGCTGGAACATCCGGTCCTTGACGATGCTCTCCTGCCAGGTGGGCAGCGCGGTGAGCGCGTCGTACGACTCGGTGGCCCGGTCGAGCATCGACTGCGTCGAGCCGTGCAGCCGGTACTCCAACCCGTCCTGCAGACCGTGCCGGTGACGCCACGTCAGGACCTCGGTGGCGACGAGCAGGCTGTGCACGACGGCGGGCAGGGTGCGCTCGTCCTTGCGGATGGCGGACCGCAGCAGCACCTGGTCGGCGCCGGCCTGGAAGTGGCCCTTGGCGCGCTCATCGAGGAAGAGCGCGGTGTGCGTGAACTCGTGCACGTAGGCCTCGGCGACGTCGTTGATGTGCCAGCGCTCGTCCGGGACGATCAGGGTCGCGCCGATCGCGTTGCGCTCGGACATGGAGCCGGTCCAGGCGGCGGACATCGTGAAGACCGTGTGGGTCAACAGCTGCATGAGGGAAGCGAGTTCGGGGTCCCGCTCGGCGATGAAGTCGGCGCCGGCCCGGCACTTCTCCAGCTGCCATCCGGGGCTGGCCGGACGGTTCGCGTCCGCGTGCCCGAAGACCTCCGCGAGGGCGTCCGTCGACGGCGCCGTGTCCGTGTAGCGGGTGACGGGCGGCCCGTCCACCGGGTCCGTGGACAGCCGGCCGCGCAGGTATTCCGCGTACGCGCCGTCCGGGGCCAGCGAGACGAGCAGTTTCAGGTACGCCGTGCGCAGCGACTGCTGGGTCACCGATCCCGTGCCGTCGAGATACGAATGGCTGAGCACGGCGCAGTTCCGCAGAACTTCCTGACTTCCCTCGAGGTAGTACATCGAAATCCCTTTCTGGGGCGGTTCGGTGGCGTCGGCCTACGACGTAATGTCCGTGAGCCGCTTGCGGCAGAGTTCGAGAATCTCGATCGGCCGGGGCTGCAGGAGCTTTTCCAGGGGAAGTTCGAATACCTCGTCGAGGCTCGCGGCGACACCGTCACGGAGTTCACCGCTCTGCGGGTGCAGGCTCAGCTCGCTCGTGTCGTACCCGGGAACCCGGTTCTCCTGGCGGGCCAGGAGCACTTCCATTCCGACGACGATGCTGTGCAGCACCTTGTCGAGCGGGCGCCGGTCCTTGCGAATGGCCGACCGGGTCAGATACCGGTCCTCCATCAGCATGTCCATGTTCCGGTAGAAGCCGAAACGGCGCTCCTCCAGGAACAGCGTGTGGTGAATGAACTCGTGCAGCAGGAATTCCTGTACGTCGATGCTGTTCCAGTGCTCCTTGGGCGCGAGCCACAGGACGCCGAGCACCGTGCTGGACGTGCCGCCGGCGAGGCCGCCGTCGGGCGCGTAGAGCAGGACGGGCACGAGGAGTTCGTACAGGGCGCGGAACTCGGGCCAGTTCTCGCCGATCACGTCGAGGGCGGCGGTGATCCGGCCGCGCTTGAGCTCCAGTTCGTCGGCGCCGAAGACCTGCTGGTCGCGGAAGATGTCGTAGTCGACCGACGCCTCCTCCGCGATGCCCTTGAGGAAGGCGTTCCGCAGCCCCTCGTGCGACGGGCCGTCGATCACGGGCACGGGGTACGCGGCGGCGGCCGGGAGGACGTCGCGCAGCACCGGCTGCATGTCGCTGATCATGAGGTGGTACCCGGCGCGGAGAGCCTCGAACTGGCTCTTCCCCGACGGAATCTGCTGCCCCGTCCTCCGGGCGTGGGCCGAAGAGACCACGTAGGCAGTCTCCACAACACTCTGCGGGCCTTTCAGGGAAATCATCGAGATTGTCCTCGTGGTCGTGGACGGCGAAACTGAGCAGGCCCCGTGCGGCCCGGCCGGAATTTCTGTGAACCCGGCCGAGCCGCACCGGAACCAGGGATCAGGCCTGGGCGTCGAGAGCGAACATCTGGACCGGACCGAAGGTCATGCGGTCCTCCTCCAGGTTCGCGGAGACGGCGGCGGCCTCGGTGACGTCCTCGGTCGAGATCTGGCCGATGACGGAGTCGACGATCTCGTCCATCTTGAGAGAGCCCATAACAATTCTCCTTGGTTTATTCCGAGTTGATTCTCGGAGGTGCTTTCCGGAGTCGCCCTTTCGAGCTGAGAGGACAGTAGCGCGCACCAAGGAATGTAAATGTGACCCAGGTCACACTGAATGAGAGCGCATAGAGTTTCCCAATATCCGCTCTACAGAGGCTCTTTCGCTCCGGGCCCGGATCTGCGCCGAAGGCCCTGGCGTACGATGATCGAAACCAGCCGCAGCCGTGCCGGCGGTACGGCGCCGTGTGACGGAGACGCTCGTGCTGATCACCCTCGCGGACATCGAAGCCGCAGCCGCGCACATCGACGGACACGTCGTGCACACCCCGACCGTGTCCAGCCCGGGACTGTCCGCGCTCCTCGGCGCCCCGGTCACCGCCAAACTCGAACTCCTGCAGCGCACCGGCTCGTTCAAGGCGCGCGGCGCCACTGCCAAGCTGCTCTCCCTGACCGACGCGGAGCGCGCCGCCGGGGTCGTCGCCGTCAGCGGCGGCAACCACGGCATCGCCACCGCGGTCATGGCCGGCGCGCTCGGCATCGCGGCGACCGTCGTCATGCCCCGCACCGCGCCCCGCCGCGCCGTCGAGACCGCCGAGGCCGCGGGCGCCCAGGTCGACCTCGCCGACTCCATGGACACCGCGTTCGCCCGCGTGGAGGAGCTCCGTACGAAGGGCCTCACCCTCGTCCACCCCTTCGACGACCCGGTGGTCATCGCTGCCCAGGGCACCGTCGGCCTCGAACTCGCCGCGGACGCGGGGGAGTTGACCGACGTGATCGTCAGCATCGGCGGCGGCGGACTCATCTCCGGCATCGCCGCCGCCCTGCACGCCCGCCGCCCCGGAATCCGCGTCTGGGGCGTGGAGACGGAGGGGGCCCAGGCCATGACGGCGGCCCTCGCCGCGGGCGGCCCCGTACCCGTCGAGCTCTCCTCGATCGTCACCACGCTCAGCGCACCGAGCGCCTCACACCTCACCTACGACCACGTCTCGGCGTACGTCACCGACGTCCTCACCGTCACCGACGCCGAGGCCGTCCAGGGCGTCCTCGACCTCGCCGAGCACGCCAAGCTCTGGACCGAACCCGCCGCCGGCTGCGCCCTCGCCGCCGCCCCCCAGGTCCTCGACCGCGTCGGCCCGGACGCCAGGCTGGGCCTGATCGTCTGCGGCGGCAACGCGACGACATCAGACGTACAGGCGTGGGCGGAGGGGTTCGGCCTCGGCTGAGACCGGCTCAGATCAGTGGACGACGTCGAAGACGTTGAGCTGCATCCCGTTCGCGTACGCCGCGTGCTCGACGAGCTGCAGCTTCTGGGCGTCCTTGTCGGTGTCGCTGAACAGCCGCTTGCCGGCGCCGAGGAGGAGCGGGAAGACGAGCAGGTGGTACCGGTCGATCAGGCCGGCGTCGGACAGCGCGCGGTTCAGCGTCGCACTGCCGTGCATGATGATCGGGCCGCCCTCGGTCTCCTTCAGCGCGGCCACCTCGTCGAGGGAGCGGAGGATCGTCTGCTCGCCCCAGCCGGTGACCAGTTGGTCCTCGGAGAGCGTGGTGGAGACGACGTACTTCGGCATCGGCTTGTAGTCGGTGAACTCCTCCATGTCCGGCCACACGGGGCTGAACGCCTCGTAGCTGGTGCGGCCCATGATCATGGCGGAGGCCTCCTTCTGCTCGCGGCCCTTGATCTCGTACGCCTCGGGCAGGAAGTCGACGTTCTTGAACGTCCAGCCGGAGTTGCGGTAGCCGGGCTCGCCCCCGGGGGCCTCCACGACGCCGTCGAGCGAGACGAAAGCGGTGCTGATCAGGGTGCGCATGGAAGTTCCTCTGTGTCGGATCTCGTGTTTACGCGATCTAGGACCGGCCCCGATCGCAGAACTCATCGGTGCCGGTCGGAGTTTCTCCGACTGCCGTACGCAGGCGCATCCTTCAGCGTGCTGACCTTCGGCATCGTCGCGGGCGGCGGCTTCCTCTACTAACGAACAGGAACGCGCCCCAGCTCAGGTACCAGTGCTGCGGGCCCGTCGCGTTGTAGACCTCCGCGCGCGGCCACGCCAAGTTGAGGGACATCGCGGCGCCCCACAGGACCGCCAGGACGTTGATCGGCAGGCCCCAGCGGCCGAGGGAGAACTTGCCCTCGGCCGGACGCCACTGGCCGCGCAGCCGCTTGACCACCGTCGAGAAGCGACACCATCGTCGCCGTCATCATCATCCAGCCGCCGAGCCGGCCCACGTGCGGGCCGCCCAGCGTCTTCGCCCAGTTGTAGACCGAGCCCGCCACCGGGTAGCGGGCCGCCAGCTCGCAGAGTTGCCGAGCGTCCGCTTGAGTTCGGGCTTGTAGCCGAGCTCGCCGAGCGCGTCGTCGTCGTGCTCGCCCTGGCTCTTGTGCGGTCCGGCCGGACCCGGCCCCTGGCCGGCGGCATCGCTCACTCGAACCACCTCTGCGGGGTCGGGGACAGGTTGCGCCACACGTGCTTGGCCTCCTGGTACTCGGCCAGGCCCGCCGGGCCCAGTTCCCGCCCGAACCCGGACTGCTTGTAGCCGCCCCACTCGGCCTGCGGCACGTACGGGTGGAAGTCGTTGATCCACACCGTGCCCGCGCGCAGCCGCCCCGCCACCCGCTGCGCCCGGCCGATGTCGCCGGACCAGACGGCCCCGGCGAGCCCGTACACCGTGTCGTTGGCGAGCGCGACCGCCTCCTCCTCGTCGCGGAACCGCTCCACCGTCAGCACCGGGCCGAACGACTCGTCCCTGACGACCGACATGCCGGGCGCGCACTCGTCGAGGACGGTCGGCAGGTAGAAGTAGCCGTCCCTGAGCGCCGGGTCGTCCGGCCGGGCCCCGCCGCAGCGCAGCACCGCACCCTCCGCGAGCCCCGCCGCCACGTACGCCTCGACCTTGTCCCGGTGCGCCGCCGAGATCAGCGGGCCGGTCCGCGCGTCCTCGTCGAACGGCCCGCCCAGCGGGATCCGCCGCGCCCGCTCGACGACGGCGTCCACGAACCTGTCGTGCAGCTCGTCCTGGACGAGGAGGCGCGCCCCGGCCGAGCAGACCTGGCCGGAGTGCAGGAACACCGCCATCAGCGCGTAGTCGACGGCCGCGTCGAAGTCGGCGTCCGCGAACACGATGTTGGGGTTCTTGCCGCCCAGCTCCAGGGCGACCTTCTTCACCGTCGGCGCCGCGGCCGCCATGATCCGCCGCCCGGTCACGAGCCCGCCGGTGAACGACACCAGGTCGACCCGCGGGTCCTCGCTGAGCGGGGCGCCCGCCGCAGGCCCCGAGCCCAGGATCAGATTCGCGACCCCGTCCGGCAGCCCGGCCTCGGTGAGCAGCCGCATCAGCAGGATCGCCGTGTGCGGGGTGAGCTCGCTGGGCTTCAGGACGAAGGTGTTGCCGGCGCCGAGCGCGGGCGCGACCTTCCACGCGGTCTGAAGGAGCGGGTAGTTCCACGGCGTGATCAGCGCGCACACCCCGACCGGCTCGTGCACCACCCGGCTGTCCACGTCGTCGCTGCCCGCGTCGACGATCCGGTCGGTGCCGCCCGCCGCCGTCAGGTTGCCGAAGTAGCGGAAGCAGTTCGCGATGTCGTCCATGTCGTACTGGCTCTCCACGAACCGCTTCCCCGTGTCCAGGGACTCGGCCCGCGCGAGGACGTCCTTGTCGCGTTCGAGCAGTTCGGCCACGCGCAGCAGCAGCGCCCCGCGCTCGGCGGCCGGGGTGTCCGGCCACGGGCCGCTGTCGAACGCCTCACGGGCGGCGGCGATCGCCGCGGCGGCGTCCTTCGGACCGGCCTCGTCGACGGTCGCGACCAGCGTGTTGTCGGCGGGGCAGCGGATCTCGCGTACCTGCCCGTCCTGGGCTGCGGTCCACTTCCCGCCGATGAACAACTCCGGCATGACGGCTCCTCCGGGTCGGATGCGCGGAGCCGAACGTCAGCAGTACGAACTCCATCGCTGACGATAAGGACCGTGTACCGCACCCGCACGGCAAAGACGCCCGACCGGCGGCACGCCCCTACCCGGCGCCCGTCCCGTCCCAGCGGTACAGCTCGTCCACCGACACCTTGACCGGCTCCTGCGTGGTCCGCGCGATCACCACCACCGCCGGCACCTCCGGGTCCGGGTTCTCCTCCCGGTGCGGGACGAACGGCGGTACGAGGAAGAAGTCGCCGGGGCTGCCGGGCAGCCGCACCTCCTTCTCCCCGTCGTGGAACACGAACACGGGGTGTCCGCTCACCACGTAGATCCCCGCCTCCGAGTCGCCGTGGTGGTGGTTGTCCGTGGAGCTCAGCGGCGGGTTCTCCACCCTGCCCATCCACAGCCGCTTCGAGCCGACGGTGCCGCCGCTGATCGCCGCGAACCCGTCGAGCTCCCCGGAACGGACGAGGTGCACACGATCGTTCGGGGGCGTCACGGGCACGTCCCCGCCGGACCCGTCCCGTACCTCTGCGTGCTTGTCACGCGCGTCGCGAGCCGTCATCGTGCAGCCTCCCGGAGTCGTCGACCGAAGCGGCCATCAGGCTGCCCCCGCCGTCCCGGAGGGCTCAAGTCCCCTTGCTGTTACGGCAAGTTGGGGAGGGCATGGGGCACGCGGGGATCAGTCGAGGAGGCCCGCGTGGTGGGCGAGGATGGCCGCCTGCACCCGGTTGGTGAGCGACAGCTTGGTGAGGATGCGGCTGATGTGGGTCTTCGCGGTGGCCTCGCTGACATGGAGAGCCGCCGCGATGTCGGTGTTGGAGAGCCCCCCGCCCAGGGCGATCAGCACCTCGCGCTCCTTCTCCGTCAGCGCCCGCAGCCGCTCCCGCGCGCGGGCCCGCCGCTGCTGCTGCTCCGCCCCCGGGCCCTGCTCGTCCTCGGTGAACTGGCGCAGCAGCCGCCGGGTCACCCGGGGCGAGAGCATGGCGTCGCCGCGGGCCGCGCTGCGCACCGCGGCGATCATGTCGTCCGCGGTGGCGTCCTTCAGGAGGAAGCCGACCGCGCCGTGCCTGAGGGCCGTACGCACGTACTCGTCCAGGTCGAACGTGGTGAGCACGACGACGTGCGGAGGGCGGGCCGAACGGGTCAGCTGCGCGGTGGCCGTCAGGCCGTCGGAGCGGGGCATCCGGATGTCCATCAGGACGACGTCCGGCTCCAGGGCCGCGGCCATGCTCACCGCCGTGGCGCCGTCGGACGCCTCGCCCACCACGGTGATGTCCGCGGTGGACTCCATGATGGTGCGCAGCATGGAGCGCACCATCCACTCGTCGTCGACGATCAGCACCCGGGTCGGCGCTCCGTTCGGCGCTCCGGTCGTCGTGCCCGTCGTCTCGGTCATCACACGGCTTCCGTCGTCAGGGACACGTCGGGGACGTCGTCCAGGGGGATCTCTGCGCTGATCTCGAACCCGCCGTTCAGGGTCGGCCCCGAGTCGAGCCGGCCGCCGACGAGCCGGATGCGTTCGGCGATCCCGAGCAGGCCGTGGCCGCCGCTCGGCAGTACGGGGGCGCCGCGGCCGGTGCCGTGCTCGTTCTGCACGGAGAGGCGGAGCAGCCGGGGCGTGTGCGCGACCCGGACCCGGGTCCGGGCGTCGCCCGCGTGCTTGTGCACGTTGGTCAGGGCCTCCTGGACGACCCGGTAGACGGCGTGCTCGATCAGGGCGGGCAGCGGCGGCGGCCGGTCGCCGGTCTCCGCGGACAGGTCCAGGGTCACCGGCATACCGGTGCGGCGGGAGTCGTCGATCAGCGTCTCCAGCTCGGCCAGACCGGGCTGCGGGGCCAGCGGCGCCTCCGCCTCGGTGCGCAACACCCCGACCAGGGAACGGAGTTCGGTCAGGGCCTCACGCCCGATGGTGCCGATCTGGCGGCCGATGTCCACGGCGGCCGCGCCCTTGGCCGCCTCCAGCGCGGTGGCGTGCAGCACGATCAGGGACACCCGGTGGGTGACCACGTCGTGCATGTCCCGGGCGATCTGGGCGCGTTCGTCGCTACGGGCCTGCATCACGCGCTGCTGCTGCTCCCGTTCGGCCCGCTCGGCCCGCTCCCGCAGCTCGACGAGCAGCTCGCGGCGGGCGCCGACGTACAGCCCCAGCAGGGCGGGCACGACACAGATGCCGAGAGTCAGCGGGGTGCTGGCGTCCAGCCCGCCCAGCCGCCAGATCGGCACGGCGACCACGGCGACGGAGACGAGCGTGGCAGCCGTGACCCGGCGCCAGGACGTGCTGCGCTCCGCCAGCGTGTACTGCGCGAGCATCACCGCCACCCACGCCGAGAGCGCCACGAACGCGGCCAGCGCGATCAGCAGGAACAGCTCGGGACGGCGGTCCCGCCGCCAGGCGGCCGCGCCCACGACGATGCCGACCGGGACGGCCAGATACGGCGACGGGTCGGGGACGAAGTAGTGGAAGGTGGCGGACCGGCCGTCCTGCGAGGCCGTCGCCACGGCGACGGCGACAGCGACGAGCACGCGGATCAGCGGACGGGCGCGCTCCAGGACGGCCGTGATGCGGTTGCCCCGTTTCATGACCACGAGGCTAGCCGCGGCAGTTGGGGCCGGCATCGATCGATAGTTGTACGTCACCGGGGCCGGCCCGCGACTTTCCGCCGAGACGGCGCGCGAGGATCGGCGGATGCCGCACGCGGGTGCGGCTCGCGAAGCTGCGGTCATGCCTACACGAACCCACTCCACGACCGCCCCCGGCCACCCGGCGCCCACCGCCCCCAACCACGGCCGCCGACCCGCCCCTGACACCGACCCCGGGCCTGCGCCCCGAACCCCACCTACGCCGCGCCCCGACGCCGACCCGGGACCCGACGCCGACCCGGGACCGGGGGCCGCGACCGGGGCCGGGTCCGGGTCCGGGACTGGTTCTGCGCCCGGGGCCAGGGGTGGGGCTGGGGCCGGGCCTGGTTCTGCGACCAGCACCGCATCCGAGTCCGTGCCTGCAGCCGGGGGCGTGGGTGGTGTGGGGGTGCTGGTTCGGCGTGGGGTGCTGGGGTGGGGGCAGTTCCTCTTCGGGGTGTTCTGTGTTGCCGCCGCGGTGGTTCTGGGGCTGCGGGACGAGGGTGTGTTCGCCGGGCTGCAGACGGCCGGCGTGGTCGGGTATGCCCTGGCCGGGCCGGTCGTGGCCGCCGCCGGGTGGGCCCTCGGCAGGCCGGGGCTCGCCGCGCGGGCGCGCACCGCGCTGATCGTCTTCCATCTCGCGTTCGTGCCCCTCCAGTTCCTGTTCAGCTTCGGCAACTTCGAACCGCTGGCGGGGATGGTCCTCTCGACGGTGTTCCTGGTCCTGCTGAAGCCGCGCTTCCCGCGACTGAGCCGTCGTACGCGCAAGATCTGGCTCGCGGTGCACATCGGCGCCGCCGTCAGTTGGCTCGGGCTGTCCCTGGCGATGACCGTGATGGCGATCGCCGGTCTCACCACGGACACGCACGCGGTGCGGCACGGTGCGTACGAGCTGATGCATCTGTTCGACCTCGCGCTCGTCATCCCCGGCATGGCGCTGGCCGTCGTCTCCGGGATCGTGCTGTCGCTCGGGACGCCGTGGGGTCTGGTGAAGCACTGGTGGGTCCTGGTGAAGCTGGTGATCGCGCTGGCCCTGCCGGTGTTCGCGGCGTTCGCCGAGAGCAAGTGGATCAGGGAGCTGCAGCGGACGACGCAGGACCCGGCCGCCGAGCCGGGCGGCACCGGGGTCGCCCTCGTCGTCTGCCTGGCCACGTTCACGGTGCTGCTGGGGGCCGCGGTGGTCCTGTCCGTCTTCAAGCCCGGCGGCAGGACGCCCGCAGGCCGCAGGGCCGAGCACAGGACCGAGCACAGGACTGAGCGCTGGGGCGAGCGGACGACCGAGCACAAGGTCGAGCACAAGGCCGAGCGCGCCGCCGAGCGTGGTGCCCGCCCCGCGCGGACCGCCCCCGTCGTCTCCGCCACCCGCGCGACCCCCGCCTCGCCCGCTGCCGCCGTCTCGCCCACGGCTCCCGCCGTTCCGGCCGGTGGCCGTTCCTCCTGGACCCCGGTCGTCGTGGGCGAGGTGCGTGAACTCGCCGACCGTGTCGTCGAGTTGGAGCTGTGGCGCGCCGAGGCCGGCCGCCTGCCCGCCTGGCAGCCCGGCGCCCACATCGACCTGGCCCTGCCGTCGGGGAAGGTGCGCCAGTACTCCCTCTGCGGAGACCCCGGCGCCGACGACGCCACGGACGTGTACCGGATCGCGGTCCTCCGCGAGGAGGACGGCCGCGGCGGCTCCGCCGAAGTGCACGCCCTGCGCACCGGGGCGGCCGTCGAGATCCGCGGCCCGCGCAACAACTTCCCGCTGGTGGACGCCCCTTCGTACCTCTTCGTCGCGGGCGGCATCGGCGTCACCCCGTTCCTGCCGATGATCCGCCGCCTCGAGTCCGAGGGCGCCCCGTGGCGCCTCTACTACCGGGGCCGGACCCGCGCCGCGATGGCGTTCGCCGACGAGCTCGTCGAGACGTACCCGGGCCGCGTCATCGTCACCGCGTCGGACACCCACCCGCGGGCGTCCCTCGACGGGCTGCTCCGTGCCACCGCCCCGGGCGTCGCCGTGTACTGCTGCGGCCCCGGCCCGATGCAGGCCGATGTCGCGGCGGCCGTCCGCGCGTCCTGCCCGCACGGCCGGCTGTACGTGGAGCGCTTCGTGCCCGGCGACCGCGCGGACGCGGGCCCGGACCGGGCTTTCGAGGCCGAACTGCGGCGCAGCGGCGGCGTGGTGCGGGTGGCGGCCGACGAGAGCCTCCTCGACGCGCTCTCCGAGGCGGCGCCCGCCCTGGACTTCTCCTGCACGAACGGGATCTGCGGCAGCTGCGAGACACGGGTCCTCGACGGCACGCCCGACCACCGCGACGACGTGCTCCAGGAACACGAGCGGAACCGCCACGACGTGATCTACCCGTGCGTCTCCCGCGCGCGCGGCGACCGCATCGCCCTCGACCTCTGAGCCACCGGCCCCGTCTCCGCCACCGGCCCCCGTCTCCGCCCACCGGCCCCGACTCCGCCCACCGGCCCTTTTTCCCTCGGTCGTCCCTCCGACCGCAACCGACTCCGCCCCCGACCCCCGCCGTTCGCCGCCCCGTCGGCGGACCGGCCCGTAGAACCCACTGGAGCCCTCATGCAACCGGCCCCCGCACCGCCCGCAGCCCGCGCCGTCGGCCTCACCAAGGCCTACGGCAGCGGCGAGGCCCGCGTCACCGCGCTCGACGACGTCAGCACCGACATCCCCGCCGGACTGCTCACCGCGGTCATGGGCCCGTCCGGCTCCGGCAAGTCCACCCTCATGCACTGCCTCGCCGGGCTCGACCGGCCGGACAGCGGCCGGGTGCTGCTCGGCGACACCGAGCTGCACACCCTCCCGGACGACGCGCTCACCGAACTCCGGCGCTCCCGCATCGGCTTCGTGTTCCAGTCCTTCAACCTGGTGCCCTCGCTCACCGCGTACGAGAACGTCGTACTGCCGCAGCGCATCGCCGGGGCCGTGCCCGCGGCGGACCGGGTGGCGGGGCTCGCGGACGCGCTCGGCATCGGGGACCGGCTCGGGCACCGGCCGCACGAGCTGTCCGGCGGCCAGCAGCAACGGGTCGCCATCGCACGGGCGTTGATCACCGAACCGGACGTGGTGTTCGCCGACGAGCCCACCGGCAACCTCGACTCCCGCAGCAGCGCCCAGATCCTGCAGCTGCTCCGCCGGGCCGTCGAGGAACTCGGCCGCACCGTCGTCCTGGTGACCCACGACCCGACCGCAGCCACCTACGCGGACCAGGTGCTGTTCCTCGCCGACGGGCGGATCGCGGACCGCATCGAGAGCCCCACGGCCGCGGCGGTCACCGACCGGCTGCACACGCTCGGCACCGCCGAGCCCGCCCTGCCGGGACGGGTGTGACATGTGGCGTGCGACCTGGGCCAACCTGCGGGCCGAAGGGGCCCGCCTGGTGCTCACCCTCACGATGGTGCTCATCGGCACCGGATTCGTCTCGGCCGCCCTGGTGTTCTCCGAGAGCCTGGCGCAGGGCCGGGCCTCGCTGCCCCGCGACCTCGCCGTCCTGGTCGCACCGGCCGGCGGGCGGGCCGGCCAGGACGAGGGCGGCCTCAGCCAGGGCGGCCAGAACGCCAGAACCCTCGCCCCCGGCGAACTCGGCGCGCTCGCCCGCGTCGACGGCGTACGGAGCGCCCACGGCGTGGTGGACGGCTACGCCGCGCTCGTCGGCCCCGACGGCGAGGTCGTCGTACCGCCCGGCTTCGACCAGCGCATGTCCGCCACCAACTGGACCGGCGGCGACCGGCTGCGGCTCGCCTCGGGGAGCGTGCCCGAAGGCCGGGACCGGGTGGCGATCTCCAGGGCCGTGGCGGCGGAGTCGGGCCTCGGCGCCGGGGACACGGCGACCGTGCTGCACGGCGCCGGAACGGTCCGGGTGACCGTCAGCGGCGTCTTCGACCACCGGCCGACCGGCCGTGAGACGTCCAGCGCGCCCGGCCTCGCCTTCGACACGCGCACCGCGCTCGGCCTGCTCGGCACCCGAGGGACCTACACCTCGGCCCAGTTGACGGCCGACCCCGGGACGAGCCCGGCGGCGCTCGGCCGACGCGCCGGCGGGGTCCTGCCGGGCGGGTTCGAGGCGGTGGACCGCGGACGTCTCGCCGCCGAGCAGGCGGCGGGGGCACGCGGCCTGACCACCTCGGTGCGGACCACGGCCCTGACCTTCGCCGTGATCTCCCTGGTCGTCGCCGCCACGCTGATCACCAACACGTTCTCCATGCTGGTGGCGCGCCGCTCCCGGGAGTTGGCGCTGCTGCGGGCCGTCGGCGCCACCCGCCGGCAGCTGCGCCGGGCGGTCCTCGCCGAGTCGGCGGCGGTGGGGCTCGTCGGCTCGCTGCTCGGCTTCGGCCTCGGGCTGCTCATGGCCTGGCCGGCCCTCGGGTACGCCGCCGGGTTCGACCCCGGGCTCAGCGGTGAACTCCTCGTCAGCCCGCTGTCGTTCGGCCTGACCGTCGCCGCGGGCACTGCCCTCACCGTGCTCGCCGCCTGGCTGCCCGCCCGCCGCGCCGCGACCGTCGCCCCGGCCGCCGCGCTCGTCGACGCGCCCGTCGTCGGCCAACAGCCGGCGCGGCTGCGGCGCCGGATCGGCCTGGCCGTCTCCGTGCCCGCGGTGCTGCTGCTCGCCGCCGCCTGCACCGGCACGTCCGGCGGCCAGGCGGCGGCCGGGCTGTTCGGGGCGCTGCTGCTGTTCCTCGCCGTGCTGCTGCTCGTGCCGAGCATCGTGGGGCGGCTGACCGGCCCCCTCGCGGAGCGGCTGCGGCGCCGGCCGGTCGCGGGGCTCGCCGTCGAGAACGTCCGGCGGCATCCGCGGCGCACCGCCGCGACCACCAGCGCCCTGATGATCGGGGTGGCCCTGGCCGGGGCCGTCTCCGTCTTCGCCGCGTCGATCACCGACCGCAGCGTGAAGGACCTCGGCGCGGTGCTCGGCGGCGACCATGTCGTCGTCAACCTCGTGGGCGGCCAGGTCGGTTCGGCCACCGAGCGGAAGATCCGCGACCTGCCGGGCGTGGCCCGTACGACGACACTGCGCACCGACGCCCTGACCGTCGACGGCGCCCGGGTCGAGGCGGGCGCCGTCGACCCGGCGGCCGTGCGGGGCGCCGCGCCGCTGGTGCGCCTCGACCTGGTGGAGGGGAGGGCGGGCGACCTCGCGAAGGGCGTGTTCGTGACGAGGTCGGCGGCGCGGCAGCACGGCTGGGCGCTCGGCGACCGCCTCACCGTGAGCTCGCCCCGCGGCGGGAGCCGGGCCGTCGAGGTGACCGGGGTGGTGACCGACGCCCCGCTGACGAGGTCGCTGATCCTGCCCGACGAGCTGGCCGACCGGCACTTCCGGCCCGGCAACGGGAATCCGCTGCTCGTCGCCGCGGCCCCGGGAGCCGACCGGCAGGAACTCGAAGCGGTCCTCGGCAGGGCCGTCGCCGACCGCCCCGACCTGCGGGTGCAGGACAACGAGGCGTACGTACGCGGTCTGATCACCGAGATCGACGCCTTCCTCGGGGTGACCGGCGGGCTGCTCGGCCTCTCCGTCCTCATCGCGTTCCTCGGCATCCTCAACACCCTGGCCCTGTCGGTGTCCGAACGGACCAGGGAGCTCGGCCTGTTGCGGGCCGTGGGCATGACGCGGCGGCAGATCCGCCGGACGGTCAGCGCCGAGTCGGTGCTGCTCGCGCTGGTCGGCGGGGTGCTCGGGGCCGTGGTCGGGATCGTGGGCGGGGCGATGTTCCAGCACGCCGTGGTGGGGCAGCCGGTGTTCGCGCTGACCGTCCCGCTGGACACGGTCGCCCTCGCCCTCCTGGTCTGCCTGCTCGGCGGGCTGCTCGCGGCGGCACTGCCCGCGCGGCGGGCGGCGCGGGTGCCGGTCCTCGAAGCCGTCGCCGCCGACTGAACCCGCCGCCGCACGCCGACGCCCGCCCGCCCGTGCGCAGACGCCCGCCCACCCGTGCGCAGACGCCCGCCCCGTCCCCGTACGCACGCGCCCGCCTCCGCCCGTACGACCGGGACCCGCCGTCCGCTCACACGCCCAGCTTGCGGGTGAGCGGGTGGCGGGCGAGGACCAGGGCCCCGCCGATGAGCAGCGCGACGGCGCCGACGGACAGGAAGTACCCGGCGCCCGGGGCCTGTTCGCCGGAGACCTTGAGGGCGTTGCCGCCGAGGCCGCCGCCGAGGGCGCCCGCGAGCCAGAACAGCGCGACCATCTGGCTGACGAACGTGGCCGGGGCGATCGCGGTGGTGGCGCTCATGCCGACCGGGCCGAACGACACCTCACCGCAGGCCAGCAGCAGGAACGACACCACCAGCCACAGCGGCGAGACCGGCTCGCCGGTGCGGGCGACGAGCACCGCGGCCGCCGCGAGCACCAGATAGGCCGCGCCGGTGCAGCCCATGCCGACGGCGAACTTGACGGCCGTGTCGAGGCGTTCACCGGCCCGCTGCCAGGCGCGGGCGAAGAGCGGGGCGACGAGCAGCACGAACAGCGGGACGGCGGACTGGAACCAGCTCGCCGGCACGGTGAAGCCGAGCACGTCCCGGTCGGTGGAGTCCTTCGCGAACAGCGCGAAGACCGAGCCGCCCTGCAGGAACAGGCCCCAGAACACGGCCGATACGAGGAACAGCCAGATGTACGTCCGCACCCGGCTGCGGTCGGCGGCCGTCAGCAGCGGGTTGCGGATGAGCCGCCAGAACGCGGCCGCGGGCGCGACCACGCAGAGCAGCCCGACCAGGGCCATCACATGGCCGATCGTGAAGGTGCCGAGCGCGGCGTCGACGCCGTAGCCGACGGCCACCAGGCCCGTGGCGGCCCCGCTCCAGCGCAGCACCGCAGCCCGCTGGGCGGGGTCGGCCGCACGCGCGGGCGCCCGGCCGGTGGCGCCGAAGTGGCGGGCGCCGCGCACGTACTGGACCAGGCCGAGCGCCATGCCGGCGGCGGCGAGTCCGAAGCCGAGGTGCCAGTCGACGGCCTCGCCGACCGTGCCCACGACGAGGGGGGCGACGAGCGCGCTGACCTGCACGCTCATATAGAAGACGGCGAACCCGGCGTCCCGGCCTGAGCGGTCCTCCGGGGCGTAGAACGCGCTCAGCAGGTTGGCCATGTTGGGCTTCAGCAGTCCCGTGCCGAGGGCCACGAGCAGCAGGCCCGGATAGAAGAAGGCCTCCGACGGCACGGCCAGGGTGAGGTGCCCGAGCCCGATGACGACACCGCCGTGCAGGACGGCGCGGTACGGGCCGAGCAGCCGGTCGCCGATCCAGCCGCCGGGCACGGAGGCGAGGAACACGGCGGCCATGTAGCTGCCGAACAGCAGCGCGGCGTCGTCGGGGGTCAGGCCGAGGCCGCCCGCGGACACCGGCTCGGAGGCGTAGAGCACGAGGATCGCGGACATCCCGTAGAAGCTGAACCGCTCCCACACGTCCGTGCCGAACAGGGTGGTGAACCAGCGCGGCCGGCCCAGGAGGCCGGTCTCCTCGGGCTGTTCGTCGCGGTGGCCTGCGGTGACGGGCTCGGTGGCCATGGGCACTCCTCTGTCCGGCGGTACGGGGGGAGCGGACCGCACGAGGCTCGCCAAGACGCATCGGGCGCCGGTCGAGAACGGCTCGGACGCGGCGGAGCCGGTGACCCGCACGCGGTGCTCCAGCCGGAGTCGAGCGGAAATCCACGCCCGGCGCGTACGGTGCGGGCCGGCTCGGTGACGGGACGGGAGGCGGACGGATGCGCGCGAATACCGGAAGGCCCGGCCCCTCGCAGGGAGGCCGGGCCTTCCGCCGCGCGCCGCAACTGCCCGCGGGGGACGGGAACAGCAGGTGCGACGGCGCGGTCTCGGGGTGCCCTACGCGGCTCGGCCGCGGTCGGGCACGGGTGTCACCGGGACGCGGCTCCGGTGTGTCACTCGGGCTTGTTGCCGGCGTGGCCGCCGATCTCGTACGGCGTGGTGACGTTGTCGTACGCCAGGTGCATCACCATGCCGAGCGCCGTGTGCTGGAAGTTGTGGCAGTGGTCCATCCAGATGCCGGGGTTGTCGGCCTTGAACGCGACCTGGATCCGTTCGCCGGGCTTCACGTTCACCGTGTCCTTCCACACCGGGCTGCCCGAGACGTCCTTGCCGTCCTTGTTGAGCACCAGCATGTGGTGGCCGTGCAGATGCATCGGGTGGTCCTCGTTGCCGCGGTTGACGAAGGTGGCGCGAGCCAGGTCGCCCTCCTTGATCATCAGCATCGGGGCGTCCGGGAAGACCCGGCCGTTGATGGTCTGCTTCAGTCCGAAGCGGCCGTCGTAGAAGCCCAGCCACTCGTCGAAGACGAGCTCGTAGTCCCGGTCGTACTCGGTGTCCGGGCCGAACTCGGTCTTCTTCGGGCTGCCGTAGGAGTACGGGTCGAACTCCTCGCCGGACAGGTCGGGTTCGATCGTGCCCTTGCCGTCGGGCGAGTAGACGATGCCCGCGTCGGGCGCGCTGCCGTCGGTGACCCGGACCGGGCCGTCGGGCATGGTGAATTCGACGTCCATCCGGTTGGCGCCGCCGAGCACCAGCTTCTTGCCCTTGATCTCGGTCGGCTCGTTGACGTCCGTGCCGTCCAGGGCGGTCACCTTGTACGGCACCCCGTCGACGGCGAACTCCCGGGTGAAGCTGCTGGTGTTGACCAGGCGCAGCCGCACCTTCTCGCCCGGCTCGGCGCGGCGCCGCTCCAGCTGGTCGGAGTCGCCGATGGCGGGAACGGGCAGCCCCTCGCCGGTGTCCCACTCGTGGCTGACGACGGTGACGTCCTTGTCGACCGGCCGGGTCTGCTTCTTCGGCTCGATCACGAGGGCGCCGAACAGTCCCTTGTCGACCTGCTCGGAGGCCGCCTGGTGGGAGTGGTACCAGCGGGTGCCGGACTCCTCCACCCGGAAGCGGTACGTGAACGTCTCGCCGGGCTGCACGGCGTCCTGGGTGGCGCCGGCGACGCCGTCCTCCCCGTTGGGCACGTCCACGCCGTGCCAGTGGATGGTCACCGGGGTCTTGCCGGGCAGCTCGTTCCGCAGCTTGATCTCCACCAGGTCGCCCTCGGTGACCCGCAGTTCGGGCCCGGGGATCTGCCCGTTGTACGTCCACGCGTCGACGGTCTTCCCGGAGGCCAGCTTCACCTTCTTCGCCTGCGCGGTGAGCGTGAAGCTGCGGTCCGCCGCACCCTCCTTCGGGCCGCGCAGATCGTCGACGCTCACCTGCCCGGCCGCGGCGGCGCCCGGCGTCATGTGGTGGCCGCCGGCCATGTCGTGTCCGCCGGCCATGTGCGTACCGGCGGGGCCGCCGCCCCAGTCGGCGCTGCCCTTCATCATCGAGAAGGTGTGCGGGAACGCGCTGCTGCTGATCCCGTAGTTGACCAGGCCGAACGCGACACCGGCGGTCACCGCGACGGTGCCGAGGCGCAGGCCCCAGGCCCGGCCGCGACGGCGCGGGGCGTCCCCGGCCGCGGCGAGACGGCGCAGCCGGGCCTTCGCACGCCATACCAGGAGCCCGGCGACGGCGGCGGTGACCAGCACGTACACCAGCAGGTTGAGCGGCAGCGAGCGGTGCGGCGGCAGGAAGGTCTGCGCGAAGCAGGCGAACCCGCCGAAGGCCGCGAGCCGGGGCGGCACCACATGGCGCACCGCCCGCGCCCGTGCCTGCTCCTCCAGGGGCACCGGCGCGTTCGGGTCGTCGGGCTTGGCACGGGCGGCGGCCAGCAGCCACGGCACCGTCCACACGGCGGTGGCGAGGACGGCCGGGAGCAGCATCACGAAGGTCGTGAAGAGCCGCCGGTCGCCGACGAACACCCAGCCGAACGAGGCGAGTTGGGTGTACGCCACCAGCCTGGCCACGGTCACGAGCAGCCCGAGGCCCACGGCCGCCAGGACGATGCGGGACATCCGGCGCATCCGTCCGGCCGTTCTGCGGCCGGGCTGCAGGCCCACCAGCACGGCGGCGAGGAGCCAGACGGGTAGCAGGATGATGCCCAGGGTGAATTCGAGTCCTGCTGCGGTCAGATACATGGAACTTTCTCCAGAGGGAACGGTCTTGCCCGGTTCATGGCCGGGCGGCTCACGGCCGGTCGACCCACGCCGGTCGACTCACGCCGGTCGACTCACGCCGGTCGACTCATGGCCGGTCGACGGTGAAGGCGCTCACGCCGCCCACGACTTCGATCTCGTATCGGTCCTCCGCCTGCTCGTACGCCTGGTCGCTGAGGGTCAGGCCGCCGCCGACCGCGGCCAGGTACTGGTCGTCGAAGGTCAGCCGGGAGGCGCCGCCGGTGACCCGGAGCCGGGCCGCGGCACCGGCCGGGCGGCGCAGGCTGATGTCGCTGGCGCCGCCGGACACCCGCACCCGGACCGTGCCCTTCGGCTGCGGCAGGGCGACCGAGACATGGCTGGCGCCGCCGGTCAGGCTCATCCCGCGCAGCGGGAGCGCGGCGAGGTCGGCGGTGACCCGGCCCGCCCCGCCGGTGATCTCCACCGACCAGGGCAGGCGGGCGTCGACCGTCATCCAGCCGCTGTGCCGGCGCAGCGGGAACGGGTGCGGATGGCGCGGGTAGCGGACCGTCACGGCGCCGCCGGCCGCGGTCACCGTGGGCACCAGGCCGTCGAACCGCGCCCGGTACAGCGCGTCGTCGTCCAACTCGGCCGCGCCCAGGGTCAGTTCGGACGCGCCGCCGGTGAACTTCAGCATTCCGGTGACGACCGAGCCGCGTGGTGCGGTGAACTCCTCCTGCCGGTCCCGGCTCTTGACCATGCCGCGCACTCCTCTCCGTACTGCCGTGCCGTGGGCGGGGGTTGTCGTGCTCGCCGACGCGGTCCGGCACCCCCGGGGCCGGCCGTTCGGGAGGGCCCGCGGCCCGTGGGCGCGGCAGGCGCCACCCGGGCTGCGGGCCCGATGCGGTCAGGCCCGGTCGAGCACCTGGCCGAGGACCCGCTCCAGCTCCTGCTGGGCGTGGTCGGCGGCGCCGGTGGCGCGCCAGGCGACGACGCCGTCCGGGCGGACCAGCACCGCGCCGTCCGCGCCGACGCCGTACCGCTCCGTCCAGGCGGCCGTGGCGTCCTCGGCGGCCGGGGCGAAGTCGCCGCCGACGCGGTGCACTTCGAGGTCGATGCCGAGCCGCTGGGCGGTCGGCCCGGCGGCGTGCTCCCAGGCCGCGCCCGCCGGCCCCGCGAGCAGCACGGGGGCCGCGTCGACCAGGTCGAGGGCGGACAGCTCCTTGCCGTCGAGGCGGCCGGCGAGGTGCGGGGCGCGGGTGCCGGGGCGGCCGAGGCGGCGCGGGTCGACGGCGGGCGGTGCGCTCTCGTCGCCGGGCTCGGCGAGCACCGCGCCGGAGGTGTAGCGGTGGCCGAGGACGACGGAGGCGTAGCTGAGCGCGCCCTCGTCCTGGCCCTCGGCGGAGCGGCCCTGCATCTCGGCCATCGCGTAGCCCGTGGTGACCTCGGCGACGGGGCGGCGCTCGGCCTCGTAGGAGTCGAGCAGCGCCTCGCCGGCAGTGCGGTCGAGGACGGCGGCGAGTTTCCAGGCGAGGTTGTGCGCGTCCTGGATGCCGGTGCTGGCGCCGAACGCGCCGGTGGGCGGCGTCGCGTGGGCGGCGTCACCGGCGAGGAAGACCCGGCCGTCGCGGTAGCGGGCGGCCAGCTGCGCGGCGATCTCGAAGCCGAGGATCTTCTGCCCGGTCTTCTCGATCTGCACCTCCAACTCCTCGACCCGCAGCTCCGGTACGCCGGCCGCGGCCCGGATCGCCGCGACGCAGCGGGCCTCGTCCCAGTCCTCGATCCGGTCGCCCTGCTCGGGGTGGTACGGGGTGTAGAAGACCCAGCGGTCGTCGTCGAGCGGGATGAGGAGGGTGCCCGACTCGGGCTTGTCGAGGTAGCCGAGGCCGATGTCCCGGCCGCGCAGCGGCTCGCTCAGGTCGGCCCGGAAGACCACGCTGACGGTGTTGACGAGGGTGCCGGGTCCCTCGGCGGGTATGCCGAGGAGCCGTCGTACGGTGCTGCGGGTGCCGTCGGCGCCGATCACGTAGTCGGCGCGGACCGTGCGCTCGGCGCCGTCGGGACCGTGCAGCACCGCGCTGACGCCGTCCGCGTGCTGGTCGAGGGCGACCAGTTCGGTGGCCCAGTCGATCCGCGCGCCGAGCTCCGCGGCCCGCTCGGTGATGATGCCCTCCGCCTTGTCCTGGTCGATGGAGCACCAGGTGCAGGGGGTGACGTCGGCGGTCAGCTCGGGCGCCTCGTCCTGCAGCGGGGTGGAGAAGAACTCCGGGCCCGCGAGGGTCTCGGCGCGCACCATCAGCTTGGTGCTCATCTCGGAGCTGAGGTTGAGCTCGCTGAAGAGCGCCTCCTCCAGGCCCGCCTGCCGGTAGATCTCGACGGTCCTCGGGTTGAGGACCCGCGCGCGGGGGTGGCGCAGGGTGGACGGCTGGCGCTCGACCACCAGGGTGCGGATGCCCTTGCGGGCCAGGAACAGGGCGGCGGACAGGCCGACTATGGCGCCGCCGACGACGAGTACCTGGACGTCTTCGGTGTGCTGCTCGGACATGGGGGGAGACACTCTCCTCAAGGCTCGGGCGTGCGGTGCCCCGTGGGCACGGGGGCCGTCCTTCGGTGCTTCGGTGCTGACTCAGTTGGCGCCGGTTCGCTCGGGGCCTGCTCGGGGTCCGCTCGCGGCTCCCTCAGGACGCGCTCTGCGGATCGGTGGCGGAAGGGATACGGGGACCGGGCGCGGCGGCCCGGTGGCTCCCGGCGCCGGGGGTCCCGTCGGCGGCGCCGTCCTCGGCCCGCTCGTGTCCCGGCCGGTCGGCGTCGGCGCCGTGGCCGTCGTCCTCGCCGCCGCCCCACTCCTGGTGCCGCAGCTTGCGCGGCAGCAGCAGAAGCAGGCCGAACACGCAGGCGGTCAGGGCGACTTGGGCGATGACGGTGCGCTGCAGGGCGGTGCCGAACGCCTCGCGCCGGGCGTCCGCGTCGGCCGCGGCGACGGCTGCCGCGACCGGCGCCGGCCCCTCGGTGAGCGAGCCGCAGCCGGGCGGTACGGCGGTCGGATCCGTGGCGGTCGTACGGTCCGTGAAGCAGCGCTGGAACGTGGCGGTGATCTCCCGCGCCTCGGCGGGCGCGACCCGGGCCTCGGCCAGTTCGGCGCGGAGCTTCGGGGCGGCGTCCTGGGCTGCGGTGGCGGCGCCGGAGCCGAGCAGGCCGAAGAAGACCGCGCCGATCACGGCGACTCCGACGGCGCCGCCGACCTGCTGCACGGCGTTGACGATGCCGGACCCGGACCCGGCGCTCTGCGGCGGCACCGCGGACAGGATGAAGTCCAGGACCGGGGCGACGATGAAGCCCATGCCGAGCCCGGCGACGAACAGCGCGGGCAGCATCGACCAGGAGCCGATGTCCTCGCCGCGCCAGCCGATGGTCAGGGCGAGCCCGGTGAGGCCGGTGGCGAGCAGGACGGCGCCGATGAGCAGCGCCTTGCGGCCGATCCGTGCCGTCAGGAGCGCGGACGAGATGCCCGCGCCGATGCTGGTGCCGAACGACCAGGGCAGCCCGGTGAGTCCGGCGCGGAGCGGGGAGAAGCCGAGGCCGTTCTGCAGGAAGATGATGAAGATCAGGAAGTGGCCGGTGACCACCACGAAGAAGATCAGGTTGGCCGCGATGCCGCCGGTGAACGAGCGGTTGCGGAACAGCCCGGGTTCGACCAGGGAGGCTCCCTGCACCTTGCCGCGCCTGCGCTGGTGCAGCGCGAAGAGCAGCAGCACCGGCAGCGACAGCGCGAGCGACACGAACGACCAGGCGGGCCAGCCGGCTTCGCGCCCCTGCACCAGCGGGAAGAGCAGCAGCAGCAGGCCCAGGGTGACCAGTGCGGTGCCCGCCACGTCGAGCTTCACGGGCCACGGCGACTTGGACTCGGGCACCAGCTTGACCGCGAAGTACAGCAGGACGACGCCGACGGGGACGTTGAGCAGGAAGATGGACCGCCAGCCCAGGCCCCACAGGTCCGCGTCGATCAGTACGGAGCTGACGATCGGCCCGCCGACGGTGGCCAGGCCGGCGACGGCGCCGAAGGCCCCGAAGGCGGCGCCGCGCTCCTGCGGCGGGAAGATCGCGGTGATGATGGAGAGCACCTGCGGCACCATCAGGGCGGCGGACGCGCCCTGCAACGCCCGCAGGGCGACGAGCAGTTCGGGTTCGTGCGCGATGCCGCAGGCCAGCGAGGTGAGGGTGAAGGCCGCGATGCCGAGCAGGAACATCTTCTTGCGGCCGAACATGTCGCCGAGCCGCCCGCCCAGGATCAGCAGCACCGCGAAGGCGAGCAGGTACGCGGCGACGACCCACTGCACGGCCGCGTAGCCCGCGTCCAGGTCGTGCTGGATGGAGGGGAGGGCGATGTTGACGATCGTGGAGTCCAGCAGGTCCATGAAGGCCGCGAAGAGCACCACGAACAGCGCCTTCTTGCGTCGTGGGTCGGGCTCGGCCCCGTGCGTCCCGGCTGACGCCATGGCTGTGTCGGACATGTCGACCTTCCCTAGATCTCCGAGTGGGTGGGGACCGGCCCAGCGGTACGATGCACCAGGAAGCTGAGCAAGTGAGTACGTAAGAAGCTCAGGAACTGATTGGCTTAGCTACGGATTAGCTTAGCTTCTAAGTTAATGACGTGCTGAGGGTACGACGAGAGGCGCCATAGATGTCAAGAGCGGAACGTGAGAGCCGGCTGGGCGCGCTCGAACAGGAGCTGCGGAATCTGACGACGAGCTCGGTCTTCTTCCACCAGGCCGTGGCCGACCAGCTGAAGATGAGCGTGCTCGACCTGAACTGCCTGAACGCCCTCGTCACCCAGGGCCCGATGACCGCCGGCCGGCTCACCGAGGTCAACGGCGTCACGACCGGGGCGATCACCGGCGTGGTCGACCGCCTGGAGAAGGCCGGCTTCGTCCGCCGGGACCGCGACCCGAACGACCGCCGGCGCGTCATCGTGACCCCGCTGCCCAACCTCGAGGCGCAGATCTTCCCGCTCTTCGCGGGCCTCTCGGAGGCACTGTCGGAGCTGGCGGAGAAGTACAGCGACGAGGAGCTGGCGGTGATCGTCGACTTCGTACGGGCGGCGGGCCCGATCACGCACGAGCAGATCGCCCGGCTGCGGGCGGACCGGAAGGGCGGCAGCCGGGGGAAGAAGTGAGCGGACCGGTGCGCCGGCGCCCGGGGACGCCGGCGCACCGGCTCAGTCCGCCCGCACCGCCTCGAGCAGGACCATCGGCGCCCGCTCCAGACCGACCAGCGGCAGGCGGCGCGGCGCGGTGAACCCCGCGTCCCGCAGCAGCGACTCGTACTCGGCCCTGCTCCGGGTCCGGCCCCCGGTCAGCACCATGAACTCCACGTCGTTCGCGTGCACATGCGACGACTGGTCGGTGTGCTCCCAGTCCAGGACCACGATCCGGCCGCCCGGCGGCGTCGACTTGGCGCAGTTCGCGAGGAGCCGGGCCGCGCGCTCGTCGTCCAGGTCGCACAGGATGTGCTTGAGGAGGCAGAGGTCGGCCCCCGCCGGGACCTCGGCGAAGAAGTCACCGGCGACGAGCTCGGCCCGGTCCGCGACCCCCGCGGCGGTCAGGGTCTCGCGGGCGAACGGCACCGCCCACTCCAGGTCGAGCAGCACCCCGCGCGCCGCGGGCAGCGCCCGGAGCAGCGCGGCCAGCATGGTGCCGGGGCTGCCGCCCACGTCCAGCACCGAGGCGACGCCGTCGAGCCGGAGGCTTCGTACCAGCGACTCGGCCGCCTCCTGCGACAGGGACGCGGAGTGCTCGCAGTAGTGCCGCCCCTCCTCGGGGTGCGCCGCGTAGTACTCCCAGTGGTCCATGCCCCACACGGCGCGCGTGGCGGGCTCGCCGGTGCGGACCACGTCGGCGATGCGCTCCCAAGGGCGGGTCATGCCGGGCGCGTTGACGGCGATCGAGAAGCCGTGCAGGGACGGTACGTCGGTGCGCAGCAGCTCGCCCGCCTCCGTGAGGGCCCAGCGGTCCGGGACGACCGGCTCGATCAGGCCGTGCAGTTCGCACACCCGCAGAAACCGCGTGAGGCTCGGCGGATGCGCGTCGATCGCCGCCGCGATCTCCGCGTCGGAGCGCGGGCCCGCCGCCAGCCGGTCGGCGATCCGCAGCTCCGCCATGCCGCGGATCACCAGGCCCGCCGACCAGTGGTACGGGTTGAGGCGACGCAGCGCGCCCAGCGGGGAGAAGGGCTCCTGCCGCCCGGCCGCCGCCGCGGCAGGCACCTGTGGAGAAGCAGTCATGGACCGATGACCTCTCTGTACACCCGGATCTGACGGTCGCACTGTCACCGGAACCGGTCGCGCCGCACTCGTGCGGCACTTGGGCCGCGCCCCCTCCCGTACCGCCGTGCGGGGCCCGGGTCCGGTGGCACTCCAGAGCCCTTCGAGTCCGCCCTCCCATAGTGCGGGCGGCCCGAACGACGTGTTCCGCGAGGCCACACCGTGGTGAAGGGGTTTGGATGACGACCGAAGAAGCAGTGCTGCCGTTCCCGTTCGACCCGCCGGAGGGCTTCGAGCCCCCGGAGGAGTTCCGGCGCTTGCGTGAACAGGCCCCGGTGAGCCGGGTGACCCTGCCGACCGGAGACCGGGCGTGGCTGCTCACCCGGTACAAGGACGTGCGGGACGCCCTGGCCGACCCCCGGCTCAGCCGGGCCGCCGCCGAACTGCCCGGGGCGCCGCGCATGGGCAACACCAGCCCGGGCCCGAAGACGATCCTCGGCATGGACGCCCCCGACCACTCCCGGCTCCGCCGCCTGGTGATGAAGGCGTTCACCGCCCGCCGGGTGGAGGCACTGCGCCCGCGGGTGCAGCAACTGGCCGACGAGCAGATCGACTTGGTGCTGTACGCGCCGAAGCCGGTGGACCTGATGTCCTGCTTCGCGCTCAGCCTCCCGATCAAGGTGATCTTCGAGCTGCTCGGCGTCCCGCACGAGGACTCCGACGAGCTGCACGCCTGGAGCGAGGTCATCTTCGCCCTCGGCGGCCACACCAAGGAGGAGGTCGTCGAGGCCCGCGGCAACATCATCGCGTACCTGCGCGGGCTCATCGAGACCCGGCGCCGGGAGGCCGCCGACGACCTGCTGTCCGTCCTGGTGCACGCCCGCGACGAGGGCGAGAAGCTGTCCGAGGAGGAGCTCCTCGACTTCGCGATGATCCTGATGACGGTGGGACACCAGTCCACCTCCAACTCCCTCGGGATCGCGCTGTTCACGCTGCTCCAGCACCCCGAGCAGATGGAGCTGCTGCGCAGGAAGCCGGAGCTCGTGCCCGCCGCCGTCGAGGAGCTGCTGCGCTTCAACCCCTTCGTGTTCACCGGGACGCAACTGCGGGTGGCCACCGAGGACCTGGAGATCGGCGGCGTCACCATCCGCAGGGGCGAGGCCGTGATCGCCGCGCTCGGCTCCGCCAACCACGACGAGGAGAACTTCGACGACCCGGAGAAGTTCGACGTGCAGCGCGGCGCCAACCAGCACCTCGCCTTCGGCTACGGCATCCACCACTGCCTGGGCGCCCAACTCGCCCGCCTGGAGATGCAGATCGCCCTGGCGACGCTGATCCGCAAGGTCCCCGAGACCCTGCGGCTCGCCGTGCCGGTGGAGTGGCTCACCTGGAAGACCGGCCTGACCGCCCGCGCCGTCGCGGACCTCCCGGTGACCTGGTGAGCGGCCGGCAGCGGACGGCCGGCCCTGGCCCGGACACCGCGCGGACGACCGGGGCCGCCGGCCCGCAGCAGTGGCGGGTCACCGTGGACCGCGCCTGCCGGCGCACCGGGATCTGCACGGCGTCGGCGCCCCGCTACTTCACCGCCGACGAGCAGAACCGGACCCGAGTGGTCAGCGAACTGGTCGCCCCCGACGAGGACTTGCTCGCAGTGGCCGAGAGCTGCCCGGCCGAGGCCATCTCGGTGACCGACCGGCACACCGGACTCCCGGTCACCGACGACGACTGACCTCGCCGACGACGTACGACACCCCGAGAACAAGGAGACGCTGGATGTGCGGCATCGCCGGCTGGGCGGATTTCACCCGCGATCTACGACAAGAGGTCACCGTCGCCGAGGCGATGACCCGGACCATGGCACTGCGCGGCCCCGACGCCGGTGACGTGTGGGTCACCGAGCACGCCGCCCTGGGCCACCGCAGGCTGTCCATCATCGACCTGGAGGGCGGCCGCCAGCCCATGGTGGCCGAGGAGAACGGCAAGGTCCTCGCCACCCTCGTCTACAGCGGCGAGGTCTACAACTTCCGGGAGCTGCGCGAGGAACTGGCCGCGCTCGGCCACACGTTCCGCACCCGCAGCGACACCGAGGTGGTCCTGCGCGCCTACCTGCAGTGGGGCGAGTTCTGCGCGGAGCGGCTCAACGGCATGTTCGCCTTCGCCGTCTGGGACAACCGCAGCGAGGAACTGGTCCTGGTCCGGGACCGGGTGGGCATCAAGCCGCTCTACTACCAGCCCCTGGCGGGCGGAGTCCTCTTCGGCTCCGAACCCAAGGCGATCCTCGCCAACCCGCTGGCCTCCCGCACCGTGGACGCCGACGGTGTACGGGAGTTGATCGCCGGAGTGAAGGCGCCCGGCGCAGGCGTCATCCGGAACATGCCGGAGCTCGCGCCCGGCCATGTCCTCACCGTCGGCCGCTTCGGCAGCCGGCTGCGCCGCTACTGGAAGCTGGAGGCCCGCGAGCACGAGGACGACCTGCCGACCACCATCCGCACCGTGCGGGAGCTCCTCGAGGACATCGTCGCCCGGCAGCTGGTCTCCGACGTGCCGCTGGCCACCATGCTCTCCGGCGGCCTCGACTCCAGCACCCTGACCGCACTCGCCGCCCGCGCCAACCAGAAGGAGGGCAAGGGCAGGGTCCGCTCGTTCTCGGTGGACTTCATCGGGTACGAGGACAACTTCGAGCCGGACATCACCCGGCAGGTCCTCGACGCCCCGTACGTGAAGGCCGCCGCCGAGCACATCGGCTCGGACCACACCGACATCGTGCTCACCAACAACGACATGATCGAACCGTCGGTGCGCTCCGCGGTGATCCGCGCGATGGACTGGCCGATCCTGGTGGCCGGCTCCGGCTCCATGGACATCTCGCTGTTCCTGCTGTTCCGGGCGATCCGCGAGCAGTGCACGGTCGCCCTGACCGGCGAGTCGGCGGACGAACTCTTCGGCGGCTACCCCTGGTTCCACCACCCGGAGTTCACCTACCCCGGCACGCTGCCGTGGAGCCTCGCCCAGAACATGGGCCTGTCCACGCTGTTCGGCCCGGTCTCGGCGCGCCTCGGCATCCACGACTACCAGCGCGACCACTTCCGGCAGGCCGTCGCCGAAGTGCCGCGGATCCCGGGGGAGTCGGGCAAGGAGAAGCAGTTCAGGGAGTACACCTACTTCTTCCTGACCCGCTTCATGCGCACCCTCCTGGACCGCAAGGACCGCCTGTCCATGGCGCAGGGCCTGGAGGTACGGGTGCCGTTCTGCGACCACCGCCTCCAGGAGTACGTCTACAACGTGCCGTACAAGTTCAAGTACTTCGACGGCCAGTGGAAGAGCCTGCTGCGGGCGGCCGCCGCCGACCTGCTGCCGGAGTCCGTGCTCAAACGCCCGAAGAGCGGCTACCCGATCTCCAACGACCAGGCCTACGACGCCTACGTCCAGGAGCGGTTCGCCAAGGTCGTCGCGGACGACGACGCCCGGATCATGCCGCTGCTCAACCCGACGGCAGTGGCGGACATCCGCCGCGACCCGGCCTCGGCGGGCCGGCTCACCCGGACCGAGCTCGACATGACCCTGCACGTCAACGAGTGGCTCACCACGTACGACCTGACGCTCGACGTCTGAGCGCGAGCGGTACGCACGGCTGTGCCCCGGCCCTCGGGCCGGGGCACAGCCGTGCGCGGGTCACCAGGCGACAGGCAGCGTCTCCGGCCGCTTGAAGGCCATGCCGCGCACCCAGACCAGCTCGTCCACGGGCACCGCGAGCCGCAGACCGGGGAAGCGGTCGAGCATCTCCTCCAGCGCCACCTGCAGCTCGATCCGGCCGAGTTGGGCGCCCAGGCAGTGGTGCAGGCCGTGCCCGAAGGTGAGGTGCGGATTGTGCTCGCGGGTCAGGTCGACCTCCTCCGGCCGGTCGAAGGCGTCCGGGTCCCGGTTGGCCGACGTGATCGCGGGCAGCACCGCGTCCCCCTTGCGGATCCGGGCGCCGCCCAGCTCCAGGTCCTCCGTGGCGATGCGCATCGCGCCGGCCCCGCCGCCCGCGAGGGAGAACCGCAGCAGCTCCTCCACCGCGCCGGGCACGAGGGAACGGTCGGCGCGCAGCTGCTCCCACAGCTCCGGCTTGCGAAGGAGCGTGATCAGGGCGCCGGTGATCTCGCCGGTGGTGGCGTGGTAGCCCGCGACGAGAAGGGTGTGCCCGAAGGCGAGGAGCTCCTCCTCCGACAGCCGGTCGCCCTCCTCCCGCGCCTCGATCAGCACCGTCAGCAGATCGTCCGCGGGCTCCTTCCGCTTCGCCGCGATCAGCTCCGTCAGATAGGCGTTGAGGCTGACCCGGGCCTCCATCACGGTCTCGTGGGAGTGCGCGGACACGCTCAGCATCACATCGGTCCAGACCCGGAACCGCTCGTGGTCCTCGTACGGCACCCCGAGCAGCTTGCAGATCACGGTGATCGGCAGCGGCTGCGCCAGGTGCCGGATCAGGTCGCCGGGCGAACCCTCGGCGGCCATGGTGTCGAGCAGCCGCGCGCCGACCTCGGCGACCTCGGGCCGCAGCCGGTCGATACGGCGCACCGTGAACGCCTTCGTGACCAGCTTGCGCAGCCGGGTGTGCTCCGGCGGGTCCATCGTGAAGATCGACTTGGAGCCCTTGGCGATCGGCAGCAGCCGCGGCGCGTCGGGCTCGGTCAGCGCGGCCTTGCTGAACCTCGGGTCGGCCAGGACCGTGCGGACGTCCTCGTGCCGGGTGACGACCCAGGCGCGGTGCCCGTCCGGCAGGGTCAGCGGCGCGACCGGCTCCGCGGAGCGCAACTTCGCGTATTCCGGGGAGGGTTCGAGGGGGTCGGGGGCCGGCAGGGGGAAGGTGCGGGTGACCTCGGAGGCCATCGGGTGACTCCTTGTCGTACGGGTGGAGGGGCAGGTCACCAGTCGATGACCTGCCCGCTGCGGAAGAAGGCCCCGGTCGGGGCGGTGTCGGGGAGGGTGGCGACGTGCACGACGTCCGCGGCGGCCTCCTCGGGCGGCGTCGTGGCGTGCGGCATCATCCGGGTCCTGGTCAGGCCCGGGTTGACCGCGTTGACGAGGACGCCCGTGCCCTCGGTCTCCTTGGCGAGCAGCACCGTCGCCGCGTTCAGCCCGGCCTTGGACGCCGAGTACGCCGGCGTCTTGGGGAACAGCCCGTTGGCGAAGGAGCCGGTGCCGCTGGAGACCATCACCACCCGCCCCCAGCCGCGCTCCACCATGCCGGGCAGGAACGCCTGCGCCACCCGCCAGGAGCCCAGCACGTTCACCGCCAGGGTGTCCCGCACCACGGAGAGCGGCACCCGGGTCGGCGGCGCGCCGTCGTCGAGCAGCGTGCCCGCGTTGTTGACCAGGACGTCGACCGGGCCGACCCGGGCCGCCGCGCGGGCGACGGAGGTGTCGTCGGTGACGTCCAGGGCGACGGAGCCCGCGCCCTCGCCGAGCGTGCGGGCGGCCACGGCCACCGCGTCGCCGTCCCGGCCCGCGAGCACCACGTGGAACCCGGCCTTGTGCAGCAGCGCGGCCGTCGCCCGACCGAGCCCCCGGTTGGCGCCGGTGACCAGGGCGGTACGCGGGCGGGGCGCGGATGTCGTCATGTTCCTGCCTTCCGTGGGCGGTTCCTGCGCGGGTCAGAACACGGCATCGGCGAGCAGCTCCAGCTGTTCGGGGCCGCTGCCGCAGGGCACGAAGACGATCTCGTCGCAGCCCGCCGTCCCGTACTCCTCGACCGCGGTCCGCAGCCGCTCCGGGTCGGTGAACGCCATGCCGACGACGGACTCGGCGCGGCCGCTGAACGCGTAGTAGTCGAGCAGGTAGTCCCGGGCCTGCCGCGGGCCCCGCGGGCCGAGCGAGAAGTAGAGCAGGGTCATCAGATGCGGCCGGTCGGTGCGGCCCGCCCGCGCCCAGGCGGCCCGCACCCGCTCGGCGTTGGCCTGGAACCCGGACGGCGAACTGCCGCCCGCGATCCAGCCCTTGCCGACCGCGGCGGCCCGCCGGAAGGCCGCGTCGGAGGTGCCGCCGAGGATCAGCGGCAGCCCGGCCGGCGCCCCGGCCCGGGGCGCGGGCGCGAGAGCGGCCCCGTCCTTCCCGTCCCGCCAGATCCGGGCCAGCTCCGACAGCTGGTCGTCGAGCAACCGGCCCCGCTCGGCGTGCGGGACGCCGGACACCTCGAAGTCGTCCGGCCGGTTGCCCGCGGCCACGCCGAGGGTGAGCCGGCCGCCGGACATCCGGTCGACCGACGCCAACTGCTTGGCCAGCAGAGGGGTGTTGTTGCGGTACGGCGTGGTGAGCACGGTCGTCGCCAGGCCGATCCGCTCGGTCACCGCGGCCGCGGCGGCGAGGGCGGTCAGCGGCTCGTAGTTGTCGTACACGAGCCGGTCGAGCACGCCGAGGGTGGAGAAGCCGTACCGGTCGGCGTCCCGCGCCCAGGTGGTGATGCGCCGGCCGTCCGTGCCGGGGACGGTGGCGGGCAGGGCCACTCCGATCTGCATCAGCGTGCTCCTTCCGCGGCGTCCAGACCGGCCCGGCGGACCAGGGGGCCCACCAGGTCGGCGGGGGCCGGCCGGGCCGCGATCTCCGCCCGGACCTCGCGGGCGGCCTTCGCGTACGAGGGGGTGTCGATCAGGTCCTGCACGGCCGCGCGGAGGGCCTCGGGGGCTTCGCGGGCCGTGTCCTTGTCGAGCACCGTGCCCGCGCCGGTGGCCGCGAACTGCCGGGCGTTGAAGGTGTGGTCGACGAGTTGCGGGACGACCAGCTGCGGCAGCCCGCAGGCGAGGCCGGTGAGGAGGGTGCCCGCGCCGCCGTGCCCGACGACCGCGTCGCAGTGCGGCAGCACGGCGTGCAGCGGAACGGACTCCATGACCTTGACCCGGTCCGGCAACGTGCCGAGCAGGCGGCGCTGTTCGCGGGCCACGGCGACGACGATGCCCACGTCGAGCGGGTCGAGCGCCTCGACCACCCGGGGCAGCAGGAACATCTCCTCGTCGAGCCGCCCCACCGTCGTGCCCCAGGTGACGCACACCCGGGGCCTGGCCCGCTCGGCCGGGGGCAGCGGCACGGGCAGCGTGCCCGCGCCGTTGTACGGGACGTAGCGCACGGGCAGCCGCTCGACCGGGCGGCCGGCCGGGACCTGCATCGCCGTCGGGCAGGCGTCGATCGTCAGGTCGCCGAGCAGGTCGACCCCGGGCAGGCCGAACCGCTCGCACAGCGGGGCCATCACCTCGCGTTCGAGGTCGACGGCGGCCGCGTGGTACATCAGGTCGGCGCCCCACGGGAAGCGCGCCGCGGGCACGCCGAGCACCGCGGCCGCCAACGGGCCCGCGTACGCGGTCGGTTCGTGCACGACGAGGTCGGGGCGCCACTGCCGGCCGAAGGCCACCAGGTCGTCCGCCATCGCCGCGGCGAGATCGGCGAACAGGGACACGGCGCGCGGGCCCCGGGCCCCGGTCGCCGGGGCGGCCGGGGCCGGGACGCGGCCCGGGATGTAGTCGCGGATCCGCGCCACCGCGTCCACGCCGTCGTGCCCGACGGCGACGGCGGGGATCCCCGATGCGGCGACGACCCCGGTGAGCGACGGCGGCACGGCCGCCCGCACGTCGTGGCCCGCCGCCCGCAGCGCCCAGGCGAGCGGCACCATGTGGTGGTAGTGCGTGGGCCAGGCCCAGCTTGTGAACAGCACGCGCATCCGCGTCGGTTCCTTCCTGATGGTGAGGGGCGCACTGCGCCCCGTACCCCGGTTGTCATTCGGCTGCGGCACCGTCGTGGCCGCTCGCGCCCGCGGCGGAGCCGCCAGCGGCGCAGGCCCGCGCCCCTGTTCGGGGCGCCGCCCTGACCCGGCCTCTCGTGCTCACGGGCTCACACCAGGCCGCGCGCTCAGCCGTCGAGCCCCGCCTTCCGGTGCGCCTCGGCCGCGACCCGGAGCGTGGCGAGGCGTGCCTGGAGGCTCGGGGCGTACGGGGAGATGCCGAGCGTCGTGACGCCCGCCGCCGCGAAGTCCGCCATCTTGCGGGCGATCCGGTCGGCGGGGCCGAGCAGCGAGGTGCTGTCGATGAAGTCGACCGGCACGGCCGCCGCGGCCCCCGCGGCGTCGCCCGCCCTGAACCGCTCGTGCACCTCGTCGGCCGCCTCGCCGTGCCCCATGCTCGTGGCCAGGCGGTGGTAGAAGTTGTGCTCGCGCTCGCCGAGGCTCATGAAGCGGGCGACGTAGTGGCTGATCGGGGCGGCCGCGGCCCGGATGTCGTCCTCGACCACCATCGGCGCCGACACGAACGCGTCGAAGCCGTCCAGGCCGGCGCCCGCCCGCCGACGGCCGGTCCGCAGCTCCGCCACGGCCCGCTCGACCTGCTCGGGGGAGCAGAACACCCCGACCCAGCCGTCGGCGATCTCCCCGGTGAGCCGGAGGCTGCGCGGGCCCACCGCCGCCAGGTAGACCGGCAGGCGGGGCTGCGCGGGCTCGGTGGTGAGCCGGTACGCGCCGCCCTGGGAACCGGGCAGCGGTAGCCGGAAATGCTCACCCTCGTACACGACTTCGGCCCGGTCCAGGGTGCGCCGCACCACCTCCACGTACTCGCGGGTGCGGGCGAGGGGCGCCGCGAACGGGGTGCCGTGCCAGCCTTCCGTGACGTGGGCGTTGGAGATGCCGAGGCCCAGCTGGAACCGGCCGCCGGACAGGTTGTCCAGGGTGTCGGCGGTGAGCGCCATGCTGACCGGCGAGCGGGCCGGGATCTGGATGACGGTGGAGAGCAGCCGGATGCGGCTGGTCCGCGCGGCCACCCAGGACAGCACGGAGACGGCGTCGTTGCGGAACCCCTCGGGCGCCGCGGCGACCGCGAAGCCGAGCCGCTCCGCCTCCAGGGCCGTCTCCGCGCACTCCTGCGGGACGAGGTTGACCCCGAGTCGCATCCGCTCACGCGTCCTTGTAGCCGATGACGAGGGAGTCGGTCGCGCTCAGCGTCTTCGCCTCGGTCCTGGCGAAGCCGGCGGTACGCATCCACCCGGCGCACTTGGCCGTCGAGTACTCGGAGCCGCCGTGGGTGACGAGCAGCATGTCCAGGCTGATCAGCAGGTTGACCAGGTCGGTGGGCTGCTCGGCGACCATCCGGTCGTACACGAGGAGCGCACCGCCCGGGCGGACCGCCCGGTAGGCCTTCTCGACCAGGCCCTGGCGCTGCCCGTCGTCCCAGTTGTGCAGGACGTGGCCCATGACCAGGACGTCGCCCTCGGGCATCGGGTCGTCGCTGAAGAAGTCGCCGCCGACGAACGACACCCGGTCCTCGGTGCCGAGCTTCGCCATCAGCTCCGCGAACGGCTCGGCCATGTGCGGCAGGTCGAAGACCGTGGCCTTCGGCTTCGGGTGGTCCTTGAGCAGCAGCGCGGCCAGGTTGCCGCGGGCGCCGCCGACGTCGACGAAGGTGTCGTACGCGTCGAAGTCGAAGGCGGCCGACAGCTTGGGCGCGACCAGGCTGTTGAGGGAGTCCATCATCGTGAGGAACTGGCGCAGGTGCTCCGGGTCGTCGGCCATCTGCCCGACGATGTCGCCCTCCTTGCCCTTCACCTGCGGCTCGCCGGTCCGCAGGGCCTCGGTGAGGTGCGTCCAGGCCGGGTACAGCATGCTGTTGGCGCGCTCCAGAAAGCCGCCGGCGTAGCTCTGCTTGTTGCGGTCGAGGAAGCGGTCGGCCTCGGCGCTGTTGCGGTAGCGGCCGTCGCTCTTCTCCAGGACGCCGAGAGTCACGAGCGCGGTGAGGAAGTCGCCGGCGCCGCGCGGGTGCAGGCCGAGCTTCCCGGACAGCTCCTCGTGGTCGGCCGGACCGGCGGCCAGGGTGGAGAAGACGTCCAGCTCCAGGGCGCTCAGCAGGATCTTCGCGTCGCAGAAGGCAGTGCCGAGCCGGATCAGCTTCTCGGGGCTGGCGGGAGTGTGCGTCGTCACGGACGGACCTCTTTCCTGGTTCTCCTGGGTGCCGCGCGGCGGCCGGACTTGACGCTCCGGATGCTGGTCCACGCTCCTTGAGAACCGGCCGGGCCCGGCTCGAAGCGCCGTGAGCGGTACGGGAGTTCCCCGCGGACACGACGGCGCCCCGCCCGGAGGACCGGACGGGGCGCACGTGGGGGGCGTTCAGGCGGGCGGCAGTCGGTGCACCGGCTCCGTGACCGCCATGTCGCCGGCGCGGCGGTACGGCTGGAGGCGGCGCCGGTTCTGCACATGCCGTTCGCTCGTCTCGAAGGCCCGGAACTCCGCTTCGCTCGACCAGTCGGTGACGACGTAGTAGACGCCCTCCTCCTCCAGCGAACGGACCAGGGACTGGCCCCGGTTGGCCGGTTCCCCGGCGATGGACTCGCCGATCGCGAGCCAGGTCCGCTCGAACTCCGCGGTCTTCCCGGGGAAGATCTCCATCCGCAGGATCACCGTGCAGTGCGCCTCAGCCGCCATCGCGGGCCTCCCTCGTCCCGTGCGTCTCCCGCGTCCCCTGTGCCGTCTCCTGCGCCGGGTGCTCGACGAGTACGGACGCGTCCTTGTCCCCGTCGCCGGCCGCGACGACCGCCGCGAAGCGTTCGCGCACCGCGTCGAGCACGGGCATGGCGGCCCCCTGCCCGGCCGCCGCCTCCAGCGCGATCCGGATGTCCTTCTCCATCAACTCGCTGCGGAAGAACGCCGGTTCGTACGTCTGCCGGCGCATCAGGTCCGCCCGGAAGCGCAGCACCATCGAGCTGAAGCCGCTCTCGGTGACCGAGGTCAGCAGCCGGTCCCGGTCGAGGCCCGCGGCGACGCCGTACGAGAGTCCTTCGGCGAGGGCGGCGACCTGGGCACCGAGCAGCAGATTCAGGATCAGCTTCATCGCCGCCGCGGTGCCCGGCGCACCGAGGTGGACGATCTCGCTGCCGAGCGCCTCGTGCACCGGCCGCACCTCGGCCAGATCCGCCTCCTCGCCCGCGGTGAACACCCGCAGCTCGCCCTTGCGGGCCTGCAGCGGGTTGCCGACGACGCAGGTCTCCACCCGGTGCAGCCCCGCGTCGGCGAGCCGGGCGGCGGCCGTGCGGGCGTAGCCCGGAGAGACGGTGGAGGTGTCCACGATGTACGAGCCGGGCGCGAGCACCGGGACCACCCGGTCGAACAGCACCTCCTCGACGGCCCGTTCGTCGCTGAGGCTGAGCGCCACGACCCGGTGCCCGCGGGCCGCCTCCTCGGGCGCGTCCGCGCGCAGCGCCCCGGCCTCGACCAGCCGGTCCGCCTTGGCCGCGGTCCGGTTGTACACGGTCAGGGCGTATCCCTGCTCCTGCAGGCGCGCGGCCATCCCGCCGCCCATGGCGCCGAGGCCGATGAACGCCAACTGACGTTCCTTCACGGTGCGTTGCTCCTCTCTCGTCGGACGCCGGACGCTCAGTAGGAGGCGTCGACCTCGTACAGGGCGAACGGGGCGGCGGTGCGGGTGTCGCGGTACGGGCGCAGTGGCGCCGTGTCCTCGCGGTGCTCCGCGCCCCGCTCCCACTCCTGGAAGGCGGCCAGGGAGGCCCACCGGCTCATCACCACCAGGGCGGTCGGGTCGTGCGGGCTGCGCAGCAACTCGTTGCCGAGCATCCCGGGCACGCCCGCGAGCCGCTTGCTCACCACGTGGTACGCGTCCCTGACCGCCGCGAACTCCGTCTCGTCGTACGCGGCCTGGTACACCAGGACCCGCACCTCGCCCGTGCTGTCACCGGCCATCGGCCACCGCCGCGCCCTCGATGTGGGCGACCACCTCCATCACGTGGAAGGACCCTCCCTTGCGGTACGGGTGCAGGGTGGCCCGGTGCTCCAGGTGTGCGGGACTCTCCTCGAACTCGCGGAACCGCGGCTCGTCCACCCAGTCGCTGACGATCACATAGGTGCTGCCGTCCGTGCCCGCCTCGCGCGACAGGGACTGGCCCAGGTTGGCGGGGTGCCCGGTGACCGCGGCGGTGCCGTCGTGCCAGGCCTTCTCGAACTCGGCCTCCTTGCCCGGCACGATCTCCATGCGCAGCATGATCCGGAACGTCATCAGGAGATGCCCCCGTCGACGCCGATCTGGTTGCCGGTGACGTACCGGGACAGGTCGCTGGCCAGCCACAGCACCGCGCCCGCCACCTCGTCCGGGGTGCCGAGGCGGCCCAGGGCGGTCTTGGCGCCGTACCGCTCGGCCATCAGCTTCTTCTGGTCCTCGGGCATGGCGTGGAACTTCTCGGTCTCGATGACGCCGAGCACGAGGACGTTGAAGCGGATGCCCTGCGGCCCGAACTCCTTGGCGAGGGACCGGTTCAGGCCGACGAGCGCCGACTTCGTCGCCGTGTAGTGCGCGCGCAGCGGCACCCCCGCGTCCGAGGCGCGGGAACCGATGGACACCACCGACGAGCCCTCGCCGAGCAGCGGCAGGGCGTTCTGGATGACCAGGTGGGCGCCGGTCACGTTGGTGGCGAGGATGCGGCCCCACTCCTCCACGGACAGCTCCGCGTACGGGATGTGGCTGATGGCGCCGGCGTTGTTCACGACCAGGTCGAGGCGGCCGTACCGCTCACCGACCTTGCCGAGCAGCCCGGCGACCTCCTCGGGCTGCGACAGGTCGGCGCGCAGCACGTGGTGGTCGCCGCCGGTCTCCTTCAACTCCCGCTCCAGGGAGCCGACATGCTCGCTGTCGTTCTGGTAGCAGGTGACGACGTCGACGCCGGCGCGGGCGAGCGCCAGGACGATGCCCCGGCCGACCCCGCGGGTGCCGCCGGTGATCAGGGCCTTCTTGCCCCGGAGTTCGAGATCCATGAGTCCTCCAGTGGTGGTCGGTGCGGCCGGTGTCAGAGCAGCACCGCGAGCGCCGCGCAGTTCACGACGAGGGCGGCGATGGTGAGGGCGCTGCGCAGCCGGTTCCAGGCGCCCCAGGACGGCCGCGGGTCCCTGGCCGCGAAGTCGGCGGGCAGGTCGTCCGGGTCGAGGGTGCGCATCCAGCGGTTGACGGGTGCGTTCTTGGTGAGGGAGATGACCGCGGTGGCGAGGGCGAGCAGCCCGGCGAGCCCGAACAGCCCCCGGGCGGCGGCCTGTTCGGCGACCAGCACCAGGGCCAGGTCGCCGACGACCGTGCCGACGAGGCAGAGCGGCATCGCCGGGTCGTAGCGCTGCCCGTGGTACGCGTGGGCGTGGACGTACTGCCCCGCGGGGAGCGAGGCCAGATAGGGGAAGCCGCCGAGCAGCGTGCCGAAGAGGACGCCCGCCGCCAGGCCGTTGAGCAGCAGGACGAGAGGGACGAGGGCTGTCTGCACCGGAGCTCTCCTCAGCGCGCGGCGCGCGCGGCGGCCTCGACCTTGTCCTTGATGAGCGCCATCTGGACCTTGGTGTTGCGGTTGAGGTGTGCGGTCATGCCGGCGTCGTCGACGGGCGCGGCGGGCTTCATGTGGAAGTCCTGGACCCAGCGCATCCGCACGCCGCCGGTCGGCTCCTCGGTGTACTCCCAGAAGATCTTCATGTACTCGAAGGGCCCGGTCTCGACCCGCTCGGCACGTGCCGTGCGGGCCTTCCTGTCGCCGGTCCGCCGCGACACCCAGCTCCAGACGTTGCCGTCCTCGTCGGGGTGCATGGTGAGCCGGAACGTGACGGTGTCGCCGTCCCGCTCCAGGACCTCCGCGGAGGCGTACTCGCTGAACAGGTCCGGCCAGTTGGGTACGTCGTTGGTCATCTCCCACACCACGTCGAAGGGCGCGTCGATGACGATCTCGTTGTCGGTGTGACCAGCCATGAGCCGTCTTCCTTGTCTGTCGGGGCTCGGTGTCTTGCGGGCTCTCGTGTCGGGCCGCCGGGCTCTCGTGTCGGGCCGCCGGGCTGCGTGCCGGGCGCTCAGGCGCCGAGCACCAGGGCCGAGGTGAAGCCGCCGTGGCCGCGGGCCAGCACCAGGGCGTGCCGCAACGGGAGTTCGCGCGGCGACCCGGTGACGAGGTCGAGCCGGTCCGCGGCCACGGGTGCGCCGACCCCGGCGGTGTGCGGGATCACGCCGTGGCGCAGGGCGAGCAGGGCGGTGGCGACGTCGAGCGGCGCGCCCCCGCCGTACAGCCGTCCCGTGAGGCTCTTCGGGGCGGTGACGGGCACGCCGTGCGGGCCGAACACGGCGGCGATCGCGGCGGCCTCGTCGCGGTCGTCCTCGGGCACCCCGGAGGCGTCCGCGAACACGACGTCGATGTCGGACGGGTCGAGCCCGGCGTCCGCGACCGCCCGGGCCGCGACCCGGCGCAGCACCCGCGGCCGCCCGGAGCCGGGCACCGGGTCGAAGCCGGAGGCGTGCCCGAGGACCCGCCCGTAGCCGGAGCCGGCGCCGCGTTCCGCCGCGGCCGCGGCGCTCTCCAGGACCAGGATCGCGCCGCCCTCGCCCGGCAGATGACCGCTCGCCGCCGCGTCGAACGGCAGATACGCGCCCGCCGGGTCCTCCGCCGTGCTCAGCCTGCCGTTGGACAGCTGCGCGGTCAGGCCGTACGGGCACAGGGAGGCGTCCGTGCCGCCGGTGAGCACGAGCCGCGACCCGGTGCCGGTGAGCCGCCGCGCCTGCGCGATCACGTCGAGGCCGCCGGCCTGCTCGCAGGCGAGCACCCCGCACGGGCCGCGCATCTTGTGCCGGATGGAGAGCTGCCCGGTGGTGGCCGCGTAGAACCAGGCGATGGACTGGTACGCGCCCACATGCGACGGGTCGTTCCGGTACAGCGCGGTCATCTCGTTCTGGCCGAACTCCGTGCCGCCCGAGGACGACGAGGTGACCACGGCCATCTCGTACTCCGGCAGGTCCGCCGGGTCCACGCCCGCGTCGGCGAGCGCGGCCTCGCCGGCGTGCAGCGCCAGGTGCGTCCAGTGGTCGGTCTGCGAGATCAGCCGGCCGGCCACCCGCTCCTGGGCCCGGAACCCCGGGACCTGGCCGGCGAACCGCACCGGGTAACCGGACGCGTCGAAGCGGTCGATGGGCCCGATGCCGGACTTCCCGGCGAGCACCGCGGACCAGTGCGCCTCGACGCCGATCCCGGTCGGCGCGACGATGCCGAGACCGGTGATCACCGGCGCCGCGGAGCGGTCACGGGCGGTTGCGGCCGTCATGGCGTGTCCCTTCCGGCGGCCGCCGCGGCGGAGCCCGGCCGGGCCAGCAGCATCGCGGTCTGGAAGCCGCCGAAGCCGCTGCCCACGCTCAGCACGGCGTCCATCCTGTGCTCGCGCGCGTGCAGCGGCACATAGTCCAGGTCGCACAGCGGGTCGGGGGTGTGCAGATTGGCGGTGGGCGGCACCACCTGACGGTCGAGGGCCAGCGCGCAGGCGGCCACCTCGATGGAGCCGATCGCGCCCAGGGAGTGCCCGACCATCGACTTGATGGAGCTGACCGGCACGTCGTAGGCGTGTCCGCCGAGGCTGCGTTTGAACGCCGCGGTCTCGTGCCGGTCGTTCTGCTTGGTGCCGGAGCCGTGCGCGTTGATGTAGTCGACGGCGGTCGGATCGAGCTTCGACCGGTCGAGCGCCACCGTGATCGCCTCGGCCATCTCCCGCCCGTCCGGCTTGAGTCCGGTCATGTGGTACGCGTTGCTGCGGCCCGCGAACCCGGTGATCTCGGCGTAGATCCGCGCGCCCCGGTCGAGTGCCGCCTGCCGCTCCTCGACGACCATGACGGCCGCGCCCTCCGCGAGCACGAAGCCGTCCCGGGTCCCGTCGAAGGGGCGCGAGGCGTGCTCCGGGTCGTCGTTGCGCGGCGTGGTTGCCTTGATCGCGTCGAAGCAGGCCGAGGTGATCGGCGACAGCGGCGCGTCGGTGGCGCCGGCCACCGCCACGTCCGCCGAGCCCTCCTCGATCAACTGCACGGCGTGGCCCAGGGAGTCGAGCCCCGAGGTGCAGCCGGTGGAGATCAGCGCCACCGGCCCCTCGGCGCCGACCTCCCAGGCCACCTCGGTGGCGAGGGTGGACGGCACCATGTAGCCGTACAGGTGGGGCGTCCCGTACTCGTGGTCGACGAGCCACTTCCGGCCGCTGTCGCTGAGGACGACGTACTCCTCCTCCAGGCCCATCGTGCAGCCCACGGCCGAGCCGATCGCGACGGTCAGGCGCTCCGGCGGCAGCGCCGCCAGGTCGATGCCGCTGTCGGCCACCGCCTCCCGCGCGGAGACCACCGCGAACTGCGCGGCCCGGTCCATCCGCCGGACCTGCCGCGGGGTGAGCCCCGCGGCGATCGGGTCGAAGTCCGCCTCGGCCGCGACCTGGGAGCGGAACTTCGACGGGTCGAAGAGCGTGATCCGCCTCGTGGCGGTCCGCCCGTCGGCGAGCAGCTGCCAGAACGCCTCCCGGCCCACCCCGCCCGGCGCGATCACGCCGACCCCGGTGATGACGGCCCGACGGCTCACCGCGCCCCACCCACGTCCGGGTTCGGGGCCTGCGGGCGCTGCGCCTGCTCGGTGTCCACGTGGCCGAGCTCGGGCCGGGGCGCGAGCGGCGACAGGTGGAAGGCGCAACTCGCCGTCACCGCACCGGTGTTGACCAGCCGGTGCCGCACCCCGATCGGCACGAGCAGCGAGTCGCCCGCGGCCAGCGGAACCTCGGTGCCGTCCAGGGTCATCGTCAGGTCGCCGGCGACGACGTGCAGGAACTCCTCGGAGTACGGGTGGTAGTGCTCGGTGACGAAGTCGCCCGGCTCCAGGGTCAGCACACCGCCGAAGCCGGAGGTGCAGCCGACCGTCTTGGGGCTGAGGGTGACGCGCAGGTCACCGCCGCGCCGGGTGTTGGCGTCGACCTCGTCGGCGGCCACCTTCACGGTGCGGGAAATGGCCGAAGTCACTGGACTCGCCCTCCGTCCTTGGTCCATACGTAGAAGGGCTGCGCCATGGCGTCCTTGGGCTCCTTCCAGTTCGGGTCGTACGGCTCGACGCACTCGGCGAGCCGGGTGTTGATGTCGTCGTAGAGCGGGTGGCTGCGGGCCCGGTAGAGGTTGGGCGCGATGTCCTCGTCGGCCTCCACCAGGTGGAAGTAGAGGCCGTGGAACCGGAAGAGCGTCCGGCGGCTGACGCCGATCATGTGCGGCAGGTCCGTGGAGTCGGAGTCCTCGAAGATCCGCGCGATGTCCTCGGCCTTGTCCGGCCGGAGCTTGGCGACGATGAGTGTGCGGTGCACGAGTGGGTGCCTCCTGCGTGGCCCGGGGACGGAACAGCGGATCGGAAGTTCTCACCGGGCCCTTGACACCCGCTCGAATCCGGCTGCAGGAGCGCGCTGCAGCGGAACTCGAGCCGCCGCCGACCGGAGTGCAGTGCGCTGCGCCCGACGACCGTCAGTGAGCCGATCGCAGGGGAGGGGCCCGTATGCCGTTCGCGGCCATCACGTACGACATCAAGCCCGGGCACGAGAAGGAACTCACCGAGATCTTCGGGAACTTCAAGCGGGTGCGGAGCAGCAAGGTCGAGGACGACGCCGGGCGGGCGGCCGGCACGATCCTCGCGACCGCCGTGTTCCTGCGCGACGACACGCTCGTCCGCGTCATCGAGTACACCGGCGACCTGGAGGCCGTGGCCCGGCACATGGCCGCACAGCCGGGGGTGCGGGAGGTCGAGGCGAAGCTGAAGCCGTACCTGAGCCGCCCCCGGGACACGGACACCGTGGAGGGCTTCGTGGCGACGTTCAAGCGCAGCCTGCTGACCACGGTGGCGCAGATCTCCGTACGGGACCTGCCTGCCGCCCCCTGACTGGCGGCGGTGAGCGTGGGTGGCCCGGCACCGGTCCAGGTGCCGGGCCACCCGTCGTCGTGCCGGGCGGGGCGCCGGTCAGAGCAGCAGCACCGCCCACGCCGTGACCCCGAGGGCGAGCACCGCGAGGGTGGTGCGCAGCAGGTGCCAGCGCTGCCACAGCGGCCGCGGGTCCTCCCAGTCGGCGGGCAGCTGAGACGGGTCGGCGATCGCCTTCACCCGCCGGTTGATGGGAACGTTGGCCAGGTGCGAGACGCCCGAGACGCCGAGCAGCAGCACGGCGGCGGCCCCGAACAGCGGCTGTGCCCCGCCCCCGCCCTCGCTGAGCACGGCGAGGACGCCGGTGGCGAGGCAGCTGCCGAGCACGATGACCGGCATCGTCGGATCCCAGTTGCGGCCGAGCAGCTGGTGCGCGTGGACATAGGTGCCGGGTTCCATCGCGAAGAGCGCGGGCAGCACGCTCAACGCGACGGCGAACAGCACTCCCGCGGTCACGCCGCTGCCCAACAGGGCGACGACGGCGAGGAGTTCGGTCATGCCGTCGGTGCCCCCGAGACCGGGTGGGTGTCGACGGTCAGCTCGGACACCCGCCGCATCACCGCGTTGCGGAAGTACGCGGCGAACGCCTGCGGGGTGCTGGTGTCCCGCTCCTCGGCCAGGTAGGGCGCCAGCTTCTCCTCCAGCAGGTGCACGCCCTTCTGGGCCGCCATGTGCCGGCCGACGGCCGCGAACTCGCCCTCGTAGTGGATGACCCGGACCAGCATGTCGTCCCGTACGAACACCGCGGTGCCGAGCAGCCGCCCGGCCGCCGAGCCGTCCGCGTCGGCGTACTCGGGGGTGTCGACCCGCTGGAACCCGGCGAAGATGTCGGCGATCTCGTCCTCGTGTCCCGGCTTGATCCGGTACGTGATGGCTGCGTAGGGCATCAGATTCCTCCGTCGACTTCGATGGTGGTGCCGGTGACGTAGCGGGAGGTGTCACCGGCCAGGTACAGCACCGCTCCGGCCACGTCCTCGGGTCTGCCGAGGCGGCCGAGGGCGGTCATCGCGGTCAGCCGCTGCACCAGCGGCGGCGGCAGTTCCTCGCCCGGCGGCGGCTCGGTCACGCCGGGCGCCACGGTGTTGACGCGGATGCCGCGGGCGCCGAACTCCTTGGCGAGGGCGCGGCCGAAGCCGATCAGGGCCGCCTTCGACGCGCTGTAGTGCACCCCGCCCGGGCGGCCGCGCAACGCCACGGACGCGCCGACGTTGACGACCGACGCGCCCTCGACGAGCAGCCCGGTCAGGGCGTGCGTGACCAGATACGCCGAGGTCGTGTTGTGGCCGAGGACGCGGTGCCACTCGTCCTCGGTGAGCTCGGCGAACGACACGTGCGCGTCCACCCCGACGTTGTTGACGAGCACGTCGAGCCCGCCGAACCGCTCCCGGACCGCGTCGGCCGCCTCCGCCGCGCCCGACGCCTCGGTCACGTCGGCCCGGACCAGGGCGAAGTCCGCGTCCAGCGCCTTGAGTTCCTCGGTCAGCAGCTCGGCGTTGGCCCCGGCCGTGCGGTGCCCGGCGATCACCCGGGCGCCGGCCCGGGCGAAGGCGAGCACCGTCGCCCGGCCGATGCCGCGGGTGCCGCCGGTGACCAGGACGCGCTTGCCGGCCAGGCCCGGGTCGAGCGCCGTCAACGGACCGCACCCGCCTGCGGGGCGGAGTTGACGATCTCCAGGAGCCGGCGCGGGGTGTCGGCCTCGGCGACCGCGTCGTCGTCCAGGACGAGGCCGTAGTTGCGGCTGATCAGGCCGGTGAGCTGGAGCAGGGCCAGGGAGTCGTAGCCGAACTCCATGAAGGTGGTGTCCAGGGCCTGTTCGCCCTCCATGACCATCCCGTCGTCGGGGGCGCCGACGCATTCGAGGAGCAGCGCGCCGAGGTCCTTCAGGGTGATCTCGCTCATGACGGTCCTTTCGGTGGGTGGATGGGGCGGATGGGGCGGGTCGGGCGGACGCGGGCCGGTGTGCGGTCAGTTGGCCCGCGCGAGCGTCGGCACGTGGTCCGGGAGCGACCCGTCGAGGACCAGGTGCGGGGAGGAGTCGAGGACCGCCCGGTGCAGGTACTCGATGCCGGGCGAGGGGTCGAGGCCGAGCCCTTCCTTGAGCGAGGCGCGCAGCCGGTGGTACACGCTCAGGGCGTCCCCGCGGCGCCCCGCCCGGTACAGGGCGATCATCAGCTGCTCGTGGAAGTCCTCGTACAGCGGATGTCTGGTGGTGAGCGCGGAGAGTTCGCCGATCAGCGCGTGGTGCCGGCCGAGCCGCAGCCCGGCCTCGATCTGCCCGTGCAGCGCGCTCATCCGGGACTCGTCGAGACGTACCGCCTCGGCCTCCAGGAGCACCCCGCACTGCACGTCGGTGAGAGCGGGGCCGCGCCACAGGGCGAGGGCCTTGCCGAAGTGGGCGGCGGCGGCCTGCCAGTCGCCCTGCTCGGAGGCCTTGTGCCCGGCGTCGGCCAGGGCGTGGAACTCCTGGGCGTCGATCAGGCCGCCCTGGGTGTCGAGCCGGTAGCCGCCCGGCTCGGTGACGAGGATGCTCTTCGCGCCGCCCGGCGGGGCGTCGGCGCCGTCGCCGAGCGCGGTGCCGATGAGGTTGCGCAGCTGCAGGATGTACGTCTGCAGGGTGGTGTGCACGCTGCGCGGCGGCCGCTCCCCCCACACCTCCTCGACCAGGGCGGGCACCGGCACGAGCCGGTTGGCCTGGAGGGCCAGCAGCGCGAACACCTTGCGGGGCTTCACGGCGGTGAGGTGCAGCGGCACACCGTCCTGGGTGGCCCTGAAAGGACCGAGTACGCAGATGTCCATCCGATCTCCTTCGCAGCGGATTCCGGCACGGCCGGAGTGGGAGAGATGCGTCCCTCGCCGCGGCGCGGCCGCGTGCGACATGCGTCGTGGACCGCGGTGTGCCGTGCGAGGGCGGCAGGCCGGGGCCCGGCCGCGGCGACGCTCCGGCCCGCTGCCGCGGGTGGGTCCCGCGGTACGGACGGACACGGAGGCGTCGGGCGAGCCGGGCGGCCCGGGAGCCGGCGGAGCTGGTGGGTGGGCGCGGGTGCGGGTGGGCGGCGGCCTACCCCGCGGGAACGGGTGGGGCGGCGGGCACGGCGCCGCGCAGCAAGTCGCCGATCCGGTGCGGGAGTTCACGGCCGCGCACGAAGAAGTGCGCACCGGGCACCGAGTCGAGGCGGAACTCCCCGCTCGTGCAGTGCCGCCACGCCCGCACCTGTGCGGCGGACACCAGCCGGTCGTCGCGCCCGGCGAAGGCCCGCAGGCCGACCGCCAGCGGGTCGGCGGGCGCGGCCCGCAGACTGCGGGCGAGCAGCAGGTCGGCGCGGAGGGTGGCCAGGGTGTGCGCGAGCCGGCCGGGCCTGCGGCGCAGCGTCTCGGGCAGCGACTGCTCGTCGCCGAAGGCCACCAGCAGTTCCTCGTCGGTGAGTTGGGCGGGGTCCCGGGCGTCGAGCAGGGCGAGCGGCAGCTGCGGTGCGGGGCAGGCGCCGACGAGCAGCAGCCGCGGCGGCCGCAGTCCGGCCCGCGCCCGGTGCAGGGCGAGACGGTAGGCGACGAGCGCGCCCAGGCTGTGCCCGTAGAAGGCGTGCGGGGTGGGGGAGTCGAGCAACGGGGCGAACTGGCGCTGCAGTTCGGACACCAGGCGGTCGGCGTCGACGATCGGCTCCTCCCGGAGCAGCGCCTCCCGGCCCGGCAGCCGTACGGGCAGGACATCGATGTCGCGGCCCACGCGCGGCTGCCACCCGGCGAAGGCCATGGCTCCGGCACCGGCGTGATGGAAGCAGAACAACCGCGGTCTGCCTCCGTCGGCCGGTGGCCGTACTGCCAGAAAACGGTGCACCTCTGTCCCCCTCGCAGATGTGGCCGCGGCAGCCCGCGGCCCTCGACGCGGAACCAGGGTCGCCATGGGCCCTATAAGGCGGCTCGACTCCGGCTCGGGCGCGGCCGCGCGGGAGTTCCCGTCACGCCGTCAGGGCCGGGCCGCGCGGGCAGTGCAGGGCCACGCCCAGCACATGGACGCCCACCCGCACGCTGTGGAAGGTCCAGCCCGGAACCTCCGCAGGCGTCCCGTCCGGCAGCAGCATCCGCACCGGACTCCCGGGCGGTCCGCCGTCGAAGCCGAACTCCGTGAACCGCAGCCGCAACCCCTGCCCGGTCGCCTTGCTGTAGGCCTCCTTGAGCGTCCACAGCCGCACCAGCTCACGGTCCCGGCCCTCCTCGGGCACGGACCGCAGGGCCTGCAGCTCGTACGGCGTGCAGGCGTGCCGTTCGGTGCCGAGCGCGGTCATCCTGCGCTCCGCCCGCTCGACGTCCACGCCGATCCGGCCGAGCCGGGACACCCCGACGGCCAGCAGGTCCCCGGTGTGGCCGATGCTGACGTCGAGCCCGTCGACCCCGCGCAGGTACGGACGGCCGCCCGGCGCGCGGGCCACCTCCACCTCTTCGGGCGGCGCCAGGAGCAGCGCCCCGGCCACCGACCTGAGCAGCAGCCGGGACGCGGCGGACCGGTCCCGGGCCCGGCCCGGGCGGGCGGGCCCGCCGCCCGCCCCGGACGCCCGCCCGCCCGGCAGCAGGGCGCCGACCCGCGCGTGCACGACGACGGCGCCCTCCCGCACGAACGCCGCGCGCACCTCCTCCCACCCGCTGTGCGGCCCGGGGCACCGCAGGGCCGGTACGGAGGCCGTGTTCATCCGCCGACCGGGCCGGCGTAGAGGTCGAAGCTGCGGGCGTCGTCGTACCGGTGCAGCAGTTCGTCGAGCAGGACGGCGTCCGGCGCGTCCGGAGCTCCGGTCTGCGCCGCGCCGAGGCGGGCGGTGACCCGGCGCAGGGCGGCGGCCGCCCAGTCCGGCGCGCCGAGGAAGCCCTCGCCCCGCTGCTCCCGCCAGACGCCGAGGCAGGCGGCGCCCGCGCAGAGCAGCGCGTAGCGGTCGGCCAGGGCGCGGGCGCGCGGCCCGGCCCGGTCGCCGGGCGGCAGCGCGGCGCGGTCCGCGTGGAAGCGTCCGAGCTCCGCGTCGAGCTGCGCGGCTGCGGCGGCGAGCCGGTCGGCCGCGGGCCCGACGGCCCCCGCCACCGCGCGCAGCGACCCCGGCAGCGAGCCGAGCAGCACGTCCCCCGCGGCGGCCGCGTCCGCGGGGCCGGGCGCCTGGAAGTCCCCCTGGTGCGGCCGGAACAGAGCCGCCGGAGCCCGCTCCGCGCCGGCCTCCGGAAGGGCGGCCGCCACCGTCGACCGTGCCGCCGCGGGCCCCCGCAGCACCGCCAGGTCCCGCGCGGCCTTGGCGAAGGCGCCGTGGCCCGCCCCGTCCGCGTACGCCTCCGGGCCGAGCAGCGCGGACAGGTCGTACACCAGGTCCAGGAGCACGGCCGGCAGCAGGCAGGCCGCCGCGGCGGCGGGCAGCGCGCCGTCCCCCGGCAGCAGCTGGACCGTGCGGGCGGCGGCGAGCGCGAGGCTGTCGCACAGCAGCAGGTCCGCGAAGGCCGCGCCGAGCACGGCCCGCACCCGTGGCCGGCCCAGCGACGAACGGCCGTGCGCGGGCCGGGACTTGACGTGGGCGACGGCGGCACGGAGGGCAGTGTCGGCACACCCCAGGGCCATCGACGGGGCGAGCGCACGGAGCGCCGGACGGGCCCGCGCGGCCACCGCCGCCCCGGCCCCCGGCGGCCCGACCCGCTGCCCCGGGCCGATCCGGTGGCCGTCGAAGACGACGCCGCGCACCTCGCAGCCCCGCACCCCGCTGGCGGCTAGGCCCGAGCGCAGCCGTACGCCCGGGCCGTCCCGCAGCGGCCCGTCGAGCAGGAACGCGTCGTACGCGTACAAGGCGTGCCCCGCCGGGACGTCGCTGCGGCGGTGGCCGTCCCGGCAGGGGGCGAGGGCGCGGGCGAACAGCAGCACGGCCTGCGCCCCGGCCGCGTTGTCCAGGGCGTCGAGGCGGCCGTCGAGCCGCCAACTGGAGCCGCGTTCAAGGGCGGTGAGCGGAAGCGGACGGCTGCCGTACGCGTCGGATGCCGGGTAGGCGCACGTGGCCCGACCGGAGTCGAGCAGCAGCCGGGCCGTCGCCCGCCGCTGCTGTGCCGAGCCGTCCGCCCACACGGCGGCCGCGGCCCGGAACGGCAGGGTGGCGCAGACCAGGCCGAGCGCCGCGTCGCGCCGGTACACGGCACGCCCCACCCGGGCCAGGGCGTCCAGGTCCGCGAAGCGGCCGCCGAGCTCGGTGGGCACCAGCTCGGCGCCCAGGCCGAACTCCGCGAGCGCCCGCTCGCCCGCCGGGAGCAGCCGCCGCTTCGCGTCCGCGGTCACGAACTGCCGTACGCCCGCAGGGTTTCCGGGGTGGTCCGGATCGCCGAGGGCGTGTTCGAGGCGGGCGAGCCGGGCCCGCAGGGCCTTCTCCTCCGGGCCGGGCCCGGTCAGCGCCTTGGTCACCCGCGCACGCTGACCGACCCGGCTCGCCGGTGCCTCGAACGCCGCTCGACCTCTCAGTGCGCGCCGTGCGCCCCGTCGAGCCGCAGCTTGCGGGGCGCCTGTTCCTCGGTGCCCGGCTCGACGACCAGGAACTGGCCCATCATGCCGTCGTCCTCGTGCCGCAGGACATGGCAGTGGTACATGTACGGCCTCTCGGTGTCGGTGAGGGTGTCGAACCGGACGGCCAGGCGGACCGTGCCGAGCGCCGGCAGATAGGCGGTGTCCTTGGGGCCCGTCATGTACGCCGGGGGTTTGTCGCCGTCGACCGAGAGGACGTTGAAGGTGCAGCCGTGCACATGAACGGCGTGGATCATGTCGTCGGCCCGCGAGATCTCCCAGATCTCGGTGGCCCCCGCGGGGACGACCTCGTCCACCCGGGCCATGTCCATCACCTTGTTGTTGATCGCCACGCCGCTGAACTCGAACGTCCGGACCCGCGCGTCCTGCGGCACCTCGATCGGCCGCGGGGCGCCGGCGAAGCGGGCGGGGAGTTCCGGTGACGTCCTGAGCCGGTTCGCGGCCCGCAGCGCCAGGATGTCGAACACGTCGTCGCCGCCGAGGAACCGGTCCGACGAGACTCCGGTCTCCGGCTTGAAACTGCGCAGCAGCGCCTCGTCGCCCGGCTCGAACGCCACGACGACCTCGGCCCGTTCACCGGGCGCGAGGCGCAGCCGGTGCAGCTCCACGGGCCGTTGCAGCAGCCCGTTCTCGGCGGCGACCAGGTGGAAGGGCCGGTCGTCGGTGAAGCCCAGCTGGTAGATGCGGGCGTTGGACGCGTTGAGCAGCCGCAGCCGCACCCGCTCGGTGGTGACCGGGACGTACGGGTCGTGGACGCCGTTGACCAGGATGGTGTCGCCGAGCACGCCCCGGTTGTCGACTCCGGCGAGGTCGTCGCTGAGGCTCGTCTCGGTGAAGTCGAGCGCGCCGTCGTCGTGGAAGTTCTTGTCCTGGATGATCACCGGCAGGTCGTCGACGCCGTAACTGCCGGGCAGCCCGGACGACTTGGAGTGCTCGTCGTCCACGATGATCATCCCGGCGAGGCCCCGGTACACGTGCCGGCCCGTGGTGCCGTGCGGATGCGGGTGGTACCAGAGGGTGGCGGCGGGCTGGTGCACGGTCCAGTGCGGGCGCCAGGTGTCCCCGCGCTCGATCATCTGGTGCGGGCCGCCGTCCATCGCCGGCGGCAGATGCATGCCGTGCCAGTGGAGTGTGGTCCGCTCCGGCAGCCGGTTGGTGACGGTCAGGGCGACCCGGTCGCCGTCGCGCATCCGCAGAGTGGGGGCGAGGTGGGGGCCGTTGGCGCCCCAGGTGTCGGTCTTCCGGCCCGGCAGCAGCGCGGTGCGGCCGGGGGCGAGGTGCAGCGCGTAGTGCCGGCGGCCGTCGGCCACGGTGTCGGGGTCGAGCAGATCGGGGAACTTCAGGCGGTTACGGAAACCGAGCTCGCCGACGTTGGTCTGTTCGTACCGGCGGTACGCGGTCAGATAGTTCACTCCCAGGCCCGCGCCGCCCACGAGGGCGACACCCCCCACGGTCAGGAGGATCCGGCGGCGGACTGATGCCATGACGTGTGCTCCGTAAGCGAGTTGAATGTCCCCCGCTCCATGATCCGCTCCCGCGCTGGAGGGAGGCTCGAGTTCCGGTCGTTTCCGCGCGACCGGAGAACGCCGCCGGCCGCCGGGGCGCACGGGCCTGTCGAGCCGCCCCCGACCCCCCTTCGAGAGGCGGCCCGCACGCTGCCGCCATGGACGAACCGCTCCGTCTCACCGTGCTCCGCGGCCACCCCGACCCGGCCGAGCTCGCCGCGGTCGTGACCGTGCTCCTCGCCGTACTGCGGGCCGCCGGCCCGGAAGAGGAGGTGAACGGGGCGCCGCGGGCCGGCTGGGGCAGGACGGGACCGTACCGCTCCCCGGTCGCCTGGAAGGCCCGCTGACGCCCCCGGCCGCTCCCGGGCACGCCGCCGCGCATCCGACCACGGGTCAAGTCCGCCTCAAGAGAAGGTGCATATTTTCTTGACCTCGCAGGAACAGGGTCGTCCATGGGGGAGCCAGTGGTCATGTACCGGACGTTCACCGAACTCATGACGGACAGAGCGCAGGGGCGGGCCGGTCACCCCGCGCTGCTGCTGCCACCGGAGAACACCGGCGCGGGCCCGGACGTGACCGTCTCGTACCGGGAACTGCACGACGCCGCCTGCGAACTCGCGGGCTGGCTGCAGGAGCGGGGCGTGCACGGCGAGCGGGTCCTCGTCATGCACCGCTCCCCGCGCCAGTTCACCGTCAGCTTTCTCGCCTGCCTCTACGCGGGCGCCGTGGCCGTGCCCGTGCCGCCCGTCGAGGGCCACGGCCACCAGGAGGAGCGGGTCGGCGGCATCCTCCGGGACGCGGCGCCGTGCGCGGCCCTCACCGACGCCCGGCTGGCCCCGGACCTCTCCCGGCTGCTCGCCGCACGCGGCCGCGGCTCGATGCCCTGCCTGGCCGCCGACACCGTGCACGGCCGGTCCTCCTGGACGCCGCCGCGGCAGGACCCGGACGCCCCGGCGTACCTGCAGTACACCTCGGGCTCGACCGGGTCCCCGCGCGGCGTGGTCGTCAGCCACGCCAACCTGCTCGCCAACCAGCAGGTGATCCGCGACGCCCTGCACACCGGGCCCGACGACCGGATCGGCGGCTGGCTCCCGCTGCACCACGACATGGGCCTGGTCGGCCAGTTGCTGCACCCGCTGTGGCTCGGCGGCACCTCGGTCCCGCTCGCCCCCGAATGGTTCGCCCGGCGTCCGGCGCGCTGGCTGGAGGCGGTCTCCGAGCACGGCATCACCGTCACCGCCGCCCCCGACTTCGCCTACGACCTGTGCGTGCAGCGGGTCACCGACGAGGAGTCGGCGGGGCTCGACCTGTCCGGCCTGCGGGTCGCGGTCAGCGGCGGTGAGCCGGTACGCGCCGGGACGGCCCGCGCGTTCGCCGAGCGCTTCGCCCCGGCCGGCCTCGACGCGGAGGCGCTCACCTCGGGGTACGGGCTCGCCGAGGCCACCCTCCTGGTCACCGCCGCCCCCACGGGCCGGGGCCGCGCCGAGTGCACCGTGGACCCCGAGTGGCTGAGCTGCAACCGGCTGCGCGACCCGCTCCCCGGCGGCCCGGCCCGCACCCTGGTCTCCTCGGGCCCGGCGCCCGACACGGTGCGCATCGTCGACCCGGAGACCCGGCAGGCCCTGCCGGACGGCTCCATCGGGGAGATCTGGGTGCGCGGGCCGAGCGTCGCCGCCGGCTACTGGCGCGACCGCGCGGAGACCGCGCGGACCTTCGCCGCGTGCACCGCGGACGGCGAGCCGGGCTTCCTGCGCACCGGGGACCTGGGCGCGCTGCGGGACGGCCGGCTGTACGTCACGGGCCGCCTCAAGGACGTGATCGTGGTGGCCGGGCGCAACCTCTACCCGCAGGACCTGGAGCACACCGTGCAGCGGGTGAGCTCCCTGCTCGGCGTCGGCACCGCGTTCTCGGTGCCCGGCGAGCGGGAGCGGATCGTCGTGGTGCAGGAGCTGCGCACCCATCACCACTACGACCTGGACCTGGCCGGTCTCACCGGGAACGTGGAACGCCGCCTGGCCGACGAGTTCCAGGTGGCCGTCGGCGGGGTGCTCCTCGTACGGCCCGGCACGGTGCGCCGCACCACCAGCGGAAAGGTCGAACGCGCCACGATGCGCAGGCTGTTCCTGAGCGGGGCGATCGAGCCGGTGCACCAGCTCCTCGACGCCGAGCTCCTCGACCCCGGGCCGCTGGGCCGTGAGGAGTGCACGACGGCGGGCTGACCCGGCCGGGCCGCCTCGCCTCGATCGCCGTGCGGGCCGTTCCTGGAGCGGCGCTCGAGGGGCGCTCCCTACGGTGACGCGATGACGACCTTCGACGAGCTGCTCTCCGACGTCTCCGTCCCCGATCTGCGCCGCTCGACCGACGAGTTGAACCGTCTCAAGGCCGGCACGGGCCCCGCCGCCGACCCGGCGGCCACCGACCGCCAGCACGCGAAGGGCAAGCTCACCGCGTACGAGCGCCTCGATCTGCTCTTCGACCAGGGCACGTTCACCGAGCTGGAGCCGCTGCGCCGGCACCGGGCCACCGGCTTCGGCCTGGACGAGCGCAAGCCGTACGGCGACGGCGTGGTGGCCGGCTGGGGCCTGGTGCACGGGCGCACCGTCTTCGCGTACGCCCACGACTTCCGGGTCTTCGCCGGCGCCCTCGGCGAGGCGCACGCCGCCAAGGTGCACAAGGTGATGGACCTCGCCGAGGCGGCGGGCGCCCCGCTCGTGTCCCTCAACGACGGTGCGGGCGCCCGCATCCAGGAGGGGGTCACGGCACTCGCCGGGTACGGCGGGATCTTCCGCCGCAACACCCGCTCGTCCGGGGTGATCCCGCAGATCAGCGTGATCATGGGGCCGTGCGCGGGCGGCGCCGCGTACTCGCCCGCGCTGACCGACTTCGTCTTCATGGTCCGCGAGACCTCCCAGATGTTCCTCACGGGCCCGGACGTGGTCCAGGCCGTGACCGGCGAGAAGATCAGCCAGAACGGCCTGGGCGGCGCCGATGTGCACGCGGGCGTCTCGGGGGTGGCGGGCTTCGCGTACGACGACGAGGCCGAGTGCCTGGAGGACGTACGCCATCTGCTGTCGCTGCTGCCGCAGAACAACCGCGAACTGCCGCCCGCGGAACGGCCGTTCGACCAGCCGGACCGACGTACCGACGCGCTCGTCTCCCTCGTGCCCGCCGAGCCGGGCCGGGCCTACGACATGCGCGACGTGATCACCGAACTCGTCGACGACGGCGAGTACTTCGAGCTGCACGCGGCCTGGGCGCCCAATGTGGTGTGCGCCCTGGCGCGGCTCGACGGGCAGGTCGTCGGCATCGTCGCCAACCAGCCCGCGGCGCTCGCCGGCGTCCTGGACATCCACGGCTCGGAGAAGGCCGCCCGCCACGTCTCCACCTGCGACGCGTTCAACATCCCGCTGGTCACCCTGGTCGACGTGCCCGGGTTCCTGCCCGGCGTGGACCAGGAGCACGGCGGCATCATCCGGCACGGCGCCAAGCTGCTCTACGCCTACTGCAACGCGACCGTGCCGCGGATCTCGGTGGTGCTGCGCAAGGCGTACGGCGGCGCGTACATCGTGATGGACTCCCGCTCGATCGGCGCCGACCTGTCCTTCGCCTGGCCGACCAACGAGATCGCCGTGATGGGCGCCGAGGGCGCCGCCAACGTGGTGTTCCGCCGGGAGATCGCCGCCTCCGACGACCCGGACGCCACCCGCGACCGGCTGGTCAAGGAGTACAAGTCGCAGCTGATGCACCCCTATTACGCGGCCGAGCGCGGCCTGGTCGACGACGTCATCGACCCGGGGGAGACCCGCTCGGTGCTGGTCCGCTCGCTCGCGATGCTGCGGCACAAGCACGCGCCCCTGCCGGAGCGGAAGCACGGCAACCCCCCGCTGTAGCGGCCCGCCGCGGGGGCGCGGGCGAAGCGGCGCGGCGTCGGGTCGCTTCGCCCAGGCCCCTCCCGTCCACCTGGGCTGATCCCGTACCCGGCCGAGCCGCCCGTCCGTCCATCTCAGCTGCCCGACGTCTGCTGACCGCTCAGCCCGGATACCGGTCGAGCATCCGGCCCGCCGCCCGCTCCGCGAGCAGCCCCGGATCGTCGAGGAGCACGGCCTGGTGCAGCCGCTGCAGCCGTGCGGACGGTTCGATGCCGAGCTCCTCGACGAGCGCGGTGCGCAGCGTCTGGAACACCCGGAGCGCCGCCGACGGCCGCCCCGACCGGTAGTGGGCCACGATCAGCTGGGCGTGCAGGTTCTCGTGCAGCGGATGCTGCGCGGTGAGCGCCGCCAGCTCCGTGACCAGTTCGGCGTGCAGCCCGAGCCGCAGCTCGACCTCGATCCGCCGCTCGACGAGGCCGAGTCTGCTCTCCTCCAGCCGCATCCGCTCCACGGCCAGCAGCGGGCCGGTGCGCAGATCGGCCAGGGCGTGCCCGCGCCACAGGGCGAGCGCGGCACGATAGCGGCGGGCGGCCGCCTCGTCGTCGCCCAGGTCCTCGGCCCGCCGCCCCTCGGCGGTCAGCAGGTTGTACACGTGCAGATCGAACCTGTCCGGTTCGAGCCGCAGTTGATAGCCCTCGTGCCGGGTCGTCAGCAGCTCCTTGGCGCACGCGCCGGCCCGGGGGCCGCCCATGGCCTCGTCGACGCGGCGCCGGATCTGCAGGATGTACGTCTGCAGCGTGGTCGGCGCGCTGCGCGGAGGCGCGTCGGACCAGATCTCCTCCATCAGCCGGGAGACCGGCACCACTTGATTGCTGTGGAACGCGAGCAGTGCGAGCAGCTGGCGTGGCTTGCCGGCCGTCGGCAGAATCGAGCGGCCGTTCAACTCGGCCTCGATGGCTCCTAGAACACGAATGTGCATTCCAACGCCTCCCCCAGTCCTGTCTGGGTCGAACCTCGCACGAGGCCCGTTCCTGCGCCAGTGCCCCGATACCGGTTTCGAGGGGTGTTGATCACGGGTGCAACCGTGAAGAATTCATGGGTCGGACCGGGATTTCCGCACGGGCGTCACCGGTCGATGAAGGAGCGATGAAATGCGTGTGACCGAGCCTCGCCGGCCGAATCCGGAAGTTCGATTCCAGACTTCTCCGGCGGGGTGATGTGCAGTGCACCTGACGTTCTCGGAGTGCTCCCCGGCGCAGCCACTTCGCCAACTTGACGTCGACAAAGGCGAGTTGAGTGGCTGAAATCGGATGGGGTTTCGAGGCCCGGGTATCATTCCGCGGGCAGTTCAACTGAGTACGTCGAGCAAAGGCAATGGGGGATTGTGTTGATCCGAGTCCTGCTGGCTGAGGATCTGCATCTGGTGCGCGGCGCGTTAGGTGCCTTGTTGGCGTTGGAGAGCGACATCGAGGTCGTCGCAAGTGTGAAGCGCGGCGACGCGATCCTGCCCGCGGCAGTGGAGCACAAGCCGGACGTCGCGGTCATCGACATCAATCTGCCCGGGCTCGACGGGCTGAGCGCGGCCGCACTCGTCAACGAGCGGATGCCCGGCACCGGAACCCTCATCCTCGACAACGTCGGCCGCCCCGCGACGCTGCGCCGGGCGATGGCCGCCCGCGTCTCCGGCTACCTGCTGAAGGACGCCCCGCCGGAGGAGCTCGCCGGCACCATCCGGAAGATCGCCTCCGGCCACCGGGTGATCGACCCCGAACTGGCCCTGGCCGCCTGGGACAGCTCGGACACCCCGCTGACCACCCGCGAGTCGGAGGTCCTCACCCTGGCCGCGGGCGGGCACGGGGCGGGCGACATCGCGGCCCGGCTGCGGCTCGCCCCCGGGACCGTACGCAACTATCTCGCAGCCGCGGTCGGAAAGCTCCAGGCGCGGAACCGGGTGGACGCCATCCGCATCGCCCGCGAGTCCGGCTGGATCCTCTGAAGCGCCCCCGCGCCGACCACGCCGACCGGTACTTACCCGTACCCGTACCCGTACCCGTACCCGCCCCCGTCCGCCCCGTCCGCCGCCCGGTCCGCCCCGAGTCGCCTTCGACCGGGGCGCGAGCGGCGCCGGGCACCCTCGGCTCCCATGTCTCCACGAGGGCTCCGCCGTCTGCTGGCCGACCGCATCCTGCACCCCCTCTGGGAGGGCCTGGTGTCCCTCGGGGCGGTCTACCTGGCCGGCGACACGGCACGCGCCGACCACGACCGCACCGCACCACGGCCCACGGGACCCGCCGCGCACCACCCGGAACGCCTCCGCCCCGACCTCCCCCTCACCCCTCAGGAACGCCGACTGTCCCGCCACCTGACCCGGCACGGGACACGCCTCGACTGACGCCCCGCCCGCGAGGCGCCGCACCGACCGGACGTCTGCCGGGTACGGGACGGACGCGGCGGTCAGGCGTCCGGCATCCGCAGAGCCAGGACCGCAAGGTCGTCGTGGCCGTCGCTCGGGTGGTGGTCGGCGAGGGTGTCGACGAACTCCTGCAGAGGCAGGCCGATGTACGCGGTGGCGAGTTCGGCGAGTCTGGACAGGTCGGCGTCGACGGTGTGACCGGGCTGTTCGACGAGTCCGTCGGTGTAGAAGACCACGGTGGCTCCTGGCGGCAGCGGGTGGGTGTGGTCGGGCCTGGCCTCGTCGGGGCTCACCGCGAGCGGGAGGCCGGGCTCGGCGTGCAGAAAGCGGGTCGCGCCGGCCGGCGTGACGACCAGCGGGGGCAGGTGGCCGGCGGTGGACCAGCGCAACAGCCAGCCGTCCGGGCCGGGTTCGATCCGGGCGAGGCAGGCCGTGGTGACGGGCAGGTCGGTGATGGCGTTCAGGGTGCGGTCGAGCTGGTGCAGGACCGCGCTGGGCGGGGTCAGCCGGTCGTACAGGAGGGCGCGGAGCATGCTGCGGGTCTGCGCCATGGCCGCGGCGGCGTGCAGATCGTGGCCGACGACGTCGCCGATGACGACCGCGCAGGCGTCGTCGGGCAGCCAGATCGCGTCGTACCAGTCGCCGCCGAGGTGGCCCGGCGCGGCCGCGGGGCGGTAGACGGCGGCGCCGCGGAAGGGGTGCAGGTCGGGCAGGGTGGGCAGGAGCAGCCGCTGGAAGCGTTCGGCGCTGTCCCGTACCTGTTCGAGCAGGCGGATGTTCTCGATCGCGATACCGGCCGCGCCCGCCAGGGTCACGACGACCTCCTCGTCCTCACGGTCGAAGGGCTCGCCGTCCCGGCGCTCGGACAGGTAGAGGTCGCCGTAGATCGTGCCGCGCACGCTGATCGCCACGCCGAGGAGCGTCCGCATCGGCGGATGGCCGGGCGGGAACCCGACCGACGCGGGATGCGCCCCGATGTCGTTCACGCGCAGCGGCTCGGGGTTGCGGATGACGTGCCCGAGCACGCCGCGCCCGTGCGGGAAGTCGGTCCCGGCCAGGTCGGCGCGCTCGGCGTCCGACAGGCCGGCGGTGATGAACTGCTCCAGCTCCTCCCCGGACTCGTCGAGCACGCCCAACGCCCCGTACCGGGCGCCGGTCAGGTCCATCGCCGTGGTGACGACGCGGTGCAGCACCGCGGGCAGCCCGTCCTCCCGGCTCAGCGCCAGGACCGCGTCGAGCAGCCCGTGCAGCCGGTCCCTGGACGCGGCCAACTCCCGCAGTCCGCCCGCGATCTCGTCGAGCTGGGCGTCCAGCCGAAACCGCAGACCGGGCAACGCCCGCTCGCCCTCGCCCCCGGCCATCAGATCCACCCGAGGCTGCGACGTACGAGGAGCAGGCAGCGGTGCGACAGCGGCGGCAGGGACGGCGGTGGCGGCAGCGGCATGACAGGCATCGTGCCAGCCCACCCACCCGCGCCCGGGCGATGACACAGGAGGCTCGTGCATATGCCGAACCCGTACGGGAGCCTCGGCAGGTCAGAGGCGTACGGGAGAGGCCGGCCGACGTCGGACGACCATTCGGGGCGGAAGCGCCGGGCGAAGTCGGCGAAGTCGCCCCGCAGACACCGCGCGCCGCACGGCTTCAGCCGGATCTGCCGCCGGCCGTCGGCCCACCAGACCTCGAACCGGACGACGGCGCCCTCCACCGGCCGGTCGCCGCTGTGCGACCGGCAAGCCCCCGACCCCGTGGAGCGCCCAAGCCAATCCGGGTGATCGCGTCCCGTGTGCGGCGAGCGGTCCGGGCTCGGCGGGTAGGGCACCCGCATGCGTGAGAAGTCTTCCGGGGCCGACGGGGCTGGTGGGGCCGACGGGGCCGGTGGGGCCGACGGGGCCCCGGGTGAGGGGGCGGCTTCGGTGTCCGTGTGGCGGCGGATGTACCGGGCCACGGTGCGGTCCGCCGCCGCGCGGGGCTGGCGGCGGGCCGGCGAGCTGGAGTTGATGCACCGGTCGATGGGCCTCGCCGCCCTCGGATTCCTCACCCTCGTCCCGCTCCTGATCGTCGTCGCGGCGGTCGACCCGGCGCAGGGGCAGGGCTTCGCCCAATGGCTCGGCCGGGGCCTGGGCGTGTCGGTGAGCGCCCGCGAGGAGGTCGACGAGCTGTTCGCGTCACCGCGCAAGGCCCTGGAGACGACCACCGCGTACGGCCTCGCCGCGCTCGCCGTGTTCGGGCTGACCTTCGGCTCGGCGCTGCAGACCGGCTACGAGAAGGTGTGGGAGCTGACCGCCGCCCGCTGGCACACCATGTGGCGGCACGCCGTGTGGCTGGCCGCGCTGATCGGCTACCTCTTCGCCTCCGCACAGATCACCCAGGACCGCCCGGTCGAGGGCACCGCGTTCGTCACGTCGCTGTGGCACTTCGCGACCGCCGTGCTGAGCGCCGTGCTGTTCTTCTGGTGGTCGCAGCGGCTGCTCCTCGGCGGCCGCGTCGGCTGGCGCGCGCTGCTGCCCGGCGCGGTGGTGACGGCGCTCGGCCTCGTCGGCCTGCGCGTCTTCTCGCAGCTGGTGTTCTCCCCGCTGATCGCCTCCAACGCCGTCACGTACGGGCCGTACGGCACGGTCCTCGTCGTCCAGTCCTGGCTGGTCGGCGTGGCGGTCGTGGTGCACGGCGGCGCCGTCGTCGGCCGGCTGCTGCACGAGGAGCGCCCGCGCCTCGCGCCCTTCCTGCGCCGCCGTCGACGTACCCGCTGAACAGGCGTACGACGCGCGGGAGTTGAGGCCCGCAACCCCCTCCGACCTGGCCCCTTCCGGCCGTTCGCAAGAGCTGCACGCGCAATTCACCGGGCCGACAGCGTGTCAACTCGCGTACGCGGTGCGTCACCGATGTACTCCGGACGGCGCATTCCCGACCCGGAACGCCGCCCGCCCAGACCTCCGGAGGAACCACACCACATGCCGCTGAAGAGCTACGGCGTGCTCGCCGCCCGTGCCGTCGACCGCCGCCGCGAGGGCACCGCCGACGACACTCCCCACTTCCAGATCCACCTCGTCGACGAGGCCGGCACGCACTACCGCGCCGCCGTCAACGTCAAGTCGCAGGAGTCCCCGTCGGAGCTGCTCTACCTCGTCGACGAGAGCTTCGCCCACGCCCTGCTCGACAAGCTCCCCGCCGCGGGCAGCGGCTGGACGGACCTGCCGACGGACGCGGGCGGCGCTGCGCTCGACTACGTACGCGGTGAGATGCTCGCCCGCCCCGACATGAAGAAGCTCCCGGCGGACAAGCCCGGCCCGGACAACGACCTGGCCGACGTCCTCGACGAGCACGTCCAGCGCGCCATCGCCGACGAGAACGCGGCCCTGTACGTCTTCGGTGAGCGCTGGGGCCCCGAGGACGGCACGCCGGACAAGATCTTCGGCTTCGAGCCCGGCAACGGCGTCCACGACGTCCACATGAACCAGGGCAACAGCGAGCGCTTCAAGGACCAGGACGGGGTGTGGCAGGACGGCGCCCTGCTGATCCACCTGCCCGCGGACGAGCAGTGGATCGCCGTCTTCCTCGCCTTCCAGTCCCAGTCCTGGAACACCGACGACTCGACGGGCCACGCCGAGGACGCCGCAGACCGCCCGGGCGAGCCGACAGAACCGACCGAGCCGTCGGAACCGACCGAGCCGTCCGATCCCGCGGGCCCCACGGATCCGCCCCGCCTCCCCGCCGTGCGCATCCACTCGGCCCTCGTCAACCCGCAGGGCCCGGCGCCCGAGCGCGAGACCATCACCCTGGTCAACGCCTCCCAGGCCGCGGTCGACCTCGGCGGCTGGCACCTCGCGGACCGGAACGAGCGCCGCGTACCGCTGCCCGCCCAGCGCCTCGAACCCGGCGCCACCTTCACGTTCGCCGCCGCCGACGGCCTGCAGCTCGGCAACCGCGGCGGCACGATCACCCTCTTCGACCAGGCGGGCACGACGGTCCACACCGTCACGTACTCCGAGAACCAGGCCCGCCAGGAGGGCAGCCCGGTCGTCTTCGACGCGTAGGAGACGGGCGGGAAGGGGCCCGAATCCCTTGGCCCGGCGGGGAGTTCGGTCACGCTCCCGCCGGGCTGCCGCAACCCCGCCGGGCTGCCGCGGTCAGCCGTCGACCTTCTCCAGGACCTTCTCCGGCTCCGCCCGCAGGATCTCCTCCTGGACCAGCCGGCCCCGCTGCGGGCTGATGTCCATCGACGCGAGCGTCGACGAGATCACCACGCTCGGCAGCACGTGACGCAGCAGTTCGGCGATGCGCTCGCCCAGGTCCTCGTAGTTGCTGAGGGCCTGCGACATGGCCTGCACCCCGGCGAACGAACCGACGACCACCCGCGCGGTCTCCTCGGACTTCACGTGCGGGAGGAGTTCGCCCTGCTCCCGGGCGGACTCCAGCAGGTCGATCATCACGCCGCCCCAGCGCTCGAACGGGCCGCTGCGGTCCAGGTCGACGGCCTGCTGGTTCAGCGTCAGCCACACGCTGGCCCGCACGATCGCGTCGGTCTGCAGCCGGTGCACGTGCAGCATGATCACGTCGACGAGCTCCTGCATCTTGCAGGCGCGTGGGGGCACCGGCGCCTGCTGGGCCTGTGCGCCGAGCACGCCGAGGGCCAGGTGCTCCTTGGACTCGAAGTGGAAGTAGAGGGCGCCCTTGGTGACGCCTGCGACGGACAGAATCTCGGAGATGGTCGCTGCCTGGTAACCGCGCTTCTCGAAGACCGAGGCCGCAGCTTCGAGGATCCTCTGGCGGGTACGAATGGCACGATCCTGCTTCGCCATGTCTCCTCCCTCTCCCGTTTGTGCGTCTGTTCTCGTCCGTCGTTGTCCTGTCGTTCGGCGGATCGATCCGGTGAGAACCCTAGAAATAAACCGACGAGTTTGTATCTTACTGCCTCGGAGGGGCGTTCCCTAGAGCCCCGGACCAAGATCGCGACGATTTGGGGTGGACATGACTCGATCAGCTCCGACGATCCTGGTGACCGGAGCGACCGGCACGGTCGGCCGCGAAGTGGCACAGCGCATCCCCGCCCGGTACCGGGTCCGGCTGCTCACGCGCAGGCCGGAGGCGGTCGGCCGCACGGCGGACCACATCGAGGTCGTGGCCGGTGAGTACGCCGACCCGGAGTCCCTCGACCGCGCGCTGCACGGCGTGGACCGGGCCCTTCTCGTCACCGCCGACGTCGGCGGCGACCACGACACCCGCTTTCTGCACGCCGCCCGCTCCGCCGGCGTACGCCACATCGTGAAGCTGTCCGGTGCCTCCGTGAGCGACCCCGGCGCGGACGACCTCATCACCCGCTGGCAGCGCGACTGCGAACGGCAGTTGTGCGCCTCGGGGATGGCGTGGACACTGCTGCGCCCCCGCTCGTTCATGTCCAACACCCTGGCGTGGGCGCCGACGATCAGCTCCGAAGGGCGCGTCCGCGCGCTGTACGGCGACTCCGTCAACGCCTGCGTGGACCCGCGTGACATCGCCGACGTCGCCGTACGCGCCCTGACCGAGGTCGGCCACGAGGGTGAGGCGCATGTGCTGACCGGGCCGAACCCCATCAGCGCCGTCCAACAGACCAAGCTGCTCGCCGAGTTGCTGGGCCAGCAGCTCACCTTCGAGGAACTCGCGGAGGACGAGGTCAGGGCGCAGTACCGGCGCAGACACCCCGGCCCGCTCGCCGACGCCCTGCTGCGCAGCGCCGAACGGCAGCGGGCCGGCGCCAAGTCCCGGGTGGAGAACACGGTGTTGCGCGTCACCGGCCACCCGCCGCGCTCCTACGCCCAGTGGGCCGCCGACCACCTGACCGCCTTCGTGCAGGCGGCCTGACGGCGACGTCGGTGCCGGTGCCGGTGCCGGCACCGACGTCGGCGGGAACGCGAAGGGGCCGGGTTCAGCTCACCTGAACCCGGCCCCTTCCGTGTTCCCGCCGGACGCGCCCGTCGAAGGCTCAGCCCAGTCTTCGGCCCACAGGGTCGACGAGGACCGTGGTGCTGAAGACGGGCTCGCCCTCCTGCTCCCCGGTCACCAGGACGGACACCGGCGCGTTCCCCTCGGCGGGCAGGGCCTCGGCGCGGATGAGACAGGGCGCGTCCAGCTCCGCGTACCGCGAGAACTCGCTGACCATCGTGACCGGCAGGACGGACTCCCGCCCGAGGAGGAGGTGCGCCGCCTGCCGTGCGGCCTCGATCAGGACCATGCCCGGGATGTGGTCCTGGGGGTGGTCGAAGAGGACCGGGTGCCGGGTGTCCGCCCGCAGCTGCCAGCAGTTCTCCTCGCCGATGGGCGAGAGCACCACATCGGTGGGGGAGGTGCGGCCCACGTGCTGCGGCGGCACCGGCGCGGTGAGCGCCAGCGGGGGCCGGTCGCTGTGCGGCCGGTTGCGGCGCAGCCGCTCGTAGGCCTGCGGCGAGGCGCAGGTGTACGAGGCTCCGCCGGTCGCGACGACCTGGCCGTCCCGGCGGAGCACCGTCTCGTACCGCAGTTTCGCGAGCGCCGGGCCGCGCCTGCGCACCTCGACGCAGGTCACGTCGATGTCGATGTTGGCCGGTGCGCCGGACACCTTCAGGTGCTCCGGTACGACGGTGAGCCGCAGGTCCCACATCAGGAACTTCTGGTCCAGCGGCACGTCGAATTCGGTGTGCGCGAGCAGGGCGCCGATCTGGCGGATCGTCTCGGCGACGATCAGCGGGTCGTGATGGCCGTCGACCTGCGTGAAGTAGCTGTGGCAGCGCGGCCATTGGGCCGTCACGCCGAACCGCTCGTCGTCCCTGCGCGCCCAGCCGGTGAGCAGGACCTCGGCGACCGCGGCGCGGTGCACGAACTCCTTCGGGACGGTGGTGGTGAGCTCTGGGAAGCGGGCCAGGAGCTGCCCCATGGAGTCCGGCGTGGTCACGCTCGTCATCGTGTGGGCACTGGGTGTGAGCTGGATGGTGCTCGCAGACATGTGGTCCTCCCCCAATAGCGACGTGCAGACAGCAGTGCATGAGCCAGGAAGAAAGAGGCGGTGGGGCATCCCCTTGGCCAGACAAGATACATACCAACCGGTTTTGTTTCTAGGGGTTCGCTGAACATCCTGAGCGGCCGCTGTCAGGAGATCCACAAAAGATCCACCGCGCCCCTGGTGTCCGGGGCGTGAAATCGACGCTCGGCCTCCGGGGGCGACCGCGGTCGGCGGCCGGAGGGTGAACACGCTGCGTATACGTCGAGATTCCGGCGGGTCGCGCCTGACGGCCGATCAAAACAGCACAGACGACCTGGAATTGGAAGGAACGCCCGGCCGGCCGGGGCGCCCTGGGGTGGCGGCTGAGGGTCTGGAGGCCGGGATCTCGGGATTGGCCTGTTCTGCCATGGCTGTGCGTATACCGCGTAAGCGGTTTGTTAACGCGGGGGTAGGGCGATTACTGTACGTAGAGCACAGCAAAGCGCCACGAGCACCACCCTGTCACCAGGGGGCCGAAGGGGCGGTCGCCCCGTCCGCGGCCCCGAGCGCCCAGGAGTCTCCCCGATGGTCAAGCAGGACCGTGCGGCCCGTACCCGGCAATCCCTCCTTCACGCCGCGGCCGAGATCTTCGCCGAGCAAGGATTCGCCCCCGCCTCGCTCAGCGCGATCAGCAGACGCGCCGGGGTCAGCAACGGAGCGCTCCACTTCCACTTCTCCAACAAGGACTCGCTCGCCCGGGCGGTCGAGGAGGAGGCGGCCGCGGCCCTGCGCCAGGTGACCGAGCAGGCCGCGCTCGGGTTCGACGGCCCGCTGCAGCAACTCGTGGGCGCCACCCGCGTGCTGACCAAACTGCTCGCCGACGACCCCGTCGTACGGGCGGGCTTCGCGCTGGCCGCCGACACGGCGTGGGGCGAGGGTCAGTCGGCGGGGGAGCGGGTCGGCGTGCGCCGGATCTGGCAGGACTGGGTCGGGGCGACGCTGCGCCGGGCCGCCCGTGACGGCGAACTGGCCGAGGAGGTCTCGGCCGCGGCCGCTACCCACACCGTGATGGCCGCCACCGTCGGCATCGGCGTGCTCGGCAACGGTGACGAGCAGTGGTTCTCCGAGCAGATGGTCAACGACTTCTGGGACCTGCTGCTGCCGGGCCTCCTGGGCCGGGGCCGTGCAGCCGGTGGCGATCCGTCCGCCGCGCGGGACTGATCCAAGAACAGACCGTGTGGTCTTGTAACGGTCTGGGTCTCACGCGATGCGGGAGGCCCAGGCCTCTCCCTCGCTGTCCTCCGTGAGCGGGGAGCGCCTCAACTTCCTGGGGTTGTGCAGGCTCTTCCTCGTAGAGTCGGGCTCAAAAAAACAGGTCGAGCGGTTTCATATTGACAAACCGTCCGCCCTGTTTTCTTATGGGTGGGACACAGGACCCGACCCCGGACCGCTCCATCGCCGGGCGACCACCGACAGGGGAGACCACATGGACATCGACGTACTTGGGCCCCTGGCCGTCAGAGTGAACGGAATCTCCGTCACTCCCACGGCCAAGAAGCCCCGCCAAGTGCTCGCCCTGCTCGCCCTGAACCCCGACCGCGTCGTCACCGTCGACACCCTCATCGAGGAACTCTGGGGCGAGAACCCGCCCCGCAGCTCCCGCACGACCCTGCAGACGTACATCCTGCAGCTGCGCGAACTCATCACCGCGGCGCTCGCCCGGACGCCGCGCGGCGACGCCGGACCCCGCACCGCCAAGGACGTCCTGACCACCACCCCCGGCGGCTACATCCTCCACACCGACAACGGCCCCTACGACGTGCGGGAGTTCGAGCGCCTCGCCGGCACCGGCTACCGCTCCATGGACGCCGGGGACTTCCCGAACGCGGCCCGCCAACTCCGCGAGGCCCTCGACCTGTGGAGCGGCAACGCCCTCGCCGACGTCCACGCGGGCCCCCAACTCCACCTGGAGGTACGGAGGTTGGAGGAGGCCCGGCTGTGCGCGCTCGACCAGCGCATCGAGGCCGACCTCCGCCTCGGCCGGCACCGGGAGCTCCTGGGTGAACTCACCGTGCTCGTACAGCGCCACCGCACCCACGAGAACCTGCACGGGCAGCTCATGGTCGCCCTGCACCGCTCCGGCCGCCGCCGCGAGGCACTGGACGTCTACCAGCGTCTGCGCACCGCCCTCGTCCGCGAGTTGGGCCTCGAACCCTCCGCGGGGCTGCGCCGGCTCCAGCGCTCCGTCCTGGTGTCCGGCCCTGACCTCCTGCCCGAGCCCGCCGGGGCCGGCCCCGACCGACCCAGCCGCCTCAGCCGCATCGGCTGAACCGGCGACGGCCCGCGCGACCGCGCATCACCGAGCAAGCGCGCACAACAGAACAGAAGGAGAGGAACCACGATGCAGGCCAGGTCGGCACGGACCCGCAACAAACTGGTCCGTGCGGGTGCCGAGCTCTTCGACCGCAAGGGCTACGCCCAGGCAACCCTCGTCCAGATCGCCACCTCAGCCGGGCTCACCAAGGGCGCCCTGTACTTCCACTTCGCCTCCAAGGACGCCCTGGCCGACGACATCCAGGAACAGGCGCACCTCCTGCTCCAGGAGTTCGTCCGCACCCACCGGCAGCGGTCGACCGCCCCGGTCCAAGCGCTGATCGACCTCACCCACCTCCTCGCGGGCGCTCTGCACGACGACCCCGTCGTACGGGCCAGCTTCCGCATCGCCCACGAAGGCGCCGGCCGCAACCCCTCCACCGCCGGCTTCCACGACCCGTGGATCGCCGAGGCGCTCGCCCTCCTCGACGAGGCCCGTCGCCAGGGCAGCCTCCGCGCCCCCCTGCCCCACGGCAGGGCCGACGTGCTGCTCTCCACCCTGATCTGCGGCATCGGCGTGCTGGCCGCCGCCGCGTCGCCCCGCCTCGAACTGGGTCGCGGAGTGGCCGAGTTGTGGGCCCAGCTGCTGCCGACCCTCGTGCCCGACGACGACGTCGACGGCTACCGCACCCAGCCCCCGCAGGACGTGCCCGTCGCCGCCCCCGCACCGGCCGGTGACCTCGGCGCCCCCGCCCTGAGCACCCACGACGCGGCCTGACCGGTCGGGGCCCGGCGGGGCTCGGGGTTCGGCGGGGCCCGGCGGGGCTCGGGGTTCGGCGTTCGGGGCTCAGGCTGGGCTCAGGCGCCGAGGTACGCGGTCAGCGCCTCCTCCAGCGGCCCGCCGTCACCGGCCCAGGCGATGTAGCCGTCGGGCCGCACCAGCAGGGCGGTGCCGGGCGCCTCGTCCACCGGCTCGGCCCGTACGATCCGCACCGCATGCGCCCGGTCCTGCGCGGCCTTCTCGTACTGCTCGACGGAGCCGTCGGCGGTGTCCGGGCCGAGCAGCAGGAGAAGCATCCGGCCGTCCCGCAGCAGACGGATCACGTCGGTCGGACCGTCCGGCGTGGTCAGGGCGAGGTTCGGCAGGAACGTGCCCTCGACCGCCGAGGCGTCGGCGGAGCGCGGCGGCAGCACGGTGTCCTGGGCGCTGATCATCGCGCCGAGGTACGCCCCGCCCCGCTCCTCGGGGAGCAACGCGCCGAACAGGCCGCGCAGTTCGTCGAGCCGCGCCTCGGGGTGCATGAGGGACACCTGTGCGCGGACGTTGACGACGACCCGTTCGGCGGCGGGGCGCCGCTCGGCGTCGTACGAGTCGAGGAGGCCGTCGCTCGCGGTGCCTCGCACGGTGGCGGCCAGTTTCCAGCCCAGGTTCAGGGCGTCGAGCAGCCCGGTGCTCAGGCCCTGCCCGCCGATGGGGAAGTGCAGATGCGCGGCGTCCCCGGCCAGGAGCACGCGCCCCTGCCGGTAGTCGCGCGCCACTCGCGCGTAGTCACTGAACCGGCTCAGCCACCGTGGGTCGCTCATGCCGAGCTCCCGGCCCATGATCTGCGACGCCTCGTCGCGCAGCTCCGCCAGAGTCAGGGGCCGCTCACGGTCGGCGTGGGTCCGGGAGAAGTTGACCGTACGGATGTGGGTCCTGCCGTCCGGGGCGTCCTTGGTGACGACCCAGCCGCGCGGCGTGCGATGCCATCCGGCCCGCAGCGCGCCCGGCTCGTCCAGGCGGACCAGGCCCATCATGGCGGAGAGGGTGGGCGCGTACGTGTCGCAGGCGAAGCCCGCCTGCTCGCGGACCGTGCTGTGCGCACCGTCGGCGCCGACGGCGTAGGCCGCCTCGACCTCCACGGCACCCTCCGGTCCCTCGGCGAACACCCTTACGCCGTCCGGCAGTTGGTCGATCCCGGTCACGCGGTGCTCGCGCAGCACCTCGGCCCCGTGGGCGCGGGCGCGGTCCTCGAAGTGCCGTTCCAGCTCGACCTGGGCCCGTTTGAGGACGGGTTCGGGCTCGCCCGCGGGCGCGGTGATGCGCAGCCCCGGAATGCCGGCGAAGTGGAAGGCGCTCGCGACCGGTCCCGCCGTGGGCGAGGGCGCGGGCAGATAGCCGCGCCGGGCCAACGTCTGCGTCGTCCGGGCGTGCAGGGTGGTGGCCTTGGGCCGCTCCGACGTGGCGGCCCGCCGTTCCAGCACCACCGCGCTCACGCCGTACGCGCCCAACTCGGCGGCGATCAGCATGCCGACCGGGCCTCCCCCGACGACGACCACATCCGCTCGTACCGGCGCTCGTAGCGGGGACGCCATCCGGAACTCCTCGTCTTCTGGGCTGCGTTGGTCCGGCTTGTGCTGTGACTGATCCACGATCCGCGCCGCGAGTATCGGCCAGAGGGCCTGGCCATGTCAGCCCGTTCGACGATCATTCGGCCCGGCCGGCGCCCGCTCTCTCGCCCAGCCCCTCGCCCAACCCCTCGAACAGCGCCGAGAACCCCTGCCCCCCGAACCCGTCCGCGATGCGGCGGTCCATCAGGGACTTGACCTCGCGCATGCGCGTCGTGTCGGCGCCGACGGACTCGCGGTGGGCGATCAGGTCGTCCATCAGGGCCGCCTGGACGGTGAGCGGGCCGAGGTCGGGGGCGTACGCGCCGTCCCGCACCGCCTCGCCCATCGACGTGAGCAGCGCCGGGTACGCGGGCAGCGAGCCGGCGACGCGGCCGGCGAAGTCGGCGACGTCCATGCCCTCCGCGCGGACGAGCCGGAGCGTGTGCAGGAAGCCGATGAGCAGTTCGTACGAGACCGCGACCTGGGCCATGAACTCCACGGCGGCGAGCCCGGCGTCCTCGCCGTGGTACGCGACGGTGCCGAGCAGCCGCAGCGTCTGCTCGTGGGCCTGGTACGCGCTCCGGGAGCCGCTGAACGGGAACAGGACGCGGTCCGTTCCGACGTACGGCGGGTCGCCCATGATCTTGCCGTCCAGGTACTCGGCGCCGTGCGCCCGGGCCCACTGCTCGACCGCGCGGGCCCGGGCGGGGGAGCCGCTGGTGAGGTTCACGACCACCTTGCCCGCGACCGCGGACTCGACGGCGGGCAGCACCTCGTCGACCGCCGTGCCGTCGAGCAGGCAGACCACGACGAGCGGGCTCGCCGCCACCGCCTGCGCGGCGGTCGGGGCGACCTCGGCGCCCGCCTCGGCCAGGGGCGCGGCCTTGCTCGCGGTGCGGTTCCAGACGGTGGTCGGGTGGCCGTGGGCCAGGAAGGTACGGGCGATCGCCGAGCCCATGGCGCCGAGGCCGAGGACGGTGACGGCGGGTCGGGTCGTGTTCGGCATGAGAGAACTCCCGGTTCAGAGTGAGGGAAGGGTGAGGAGTCAGACGAAGAAGCTGTCGTGGCGCAGGAAGAACTCCGCGCGTTCCTCCTCGGAGAGCTTGTCGAGCTCGGCGACGCCCTCGAAGTACTCCTCGCGGGGTGCGCCGGGGGCGAAGAGCATGAGCATGGAGGCGGGTGCGCCGGACTCGTTGCGGAAGGCGTGCAGTCCGCCCACGGGCACGTACAGGTAGTCGCCCGCGGTGGCGTCGATCCAGCGGCGGCCGTCGAACAGCCGCATGGTGCCGGAGAGGATGAAGAACGACTCCGACATGGCCCGGTGGAAGTGGGTGCTGGGACCGCCGAACTCGGGGCCCATGTCGACCCGGTAGAGGCCGTACTCGCCCTGCGTGGAGAGCGTCGTCGAGAGGTAGTGGTAGGCCGTGCCCGTGGCGCCGGGGGCGTCGTCGGGGGTGCGGCCGGGCGCGGTGACGAAGTCGGGATCGGCCGTGGCGGGCCTGAACTCGGCGTTGATCTCGCCGTTCTCGCCGAAGTAGCGGGGGTCGGGATAGGACACGGTCGCTCCTTGTACGTACGAGGGTGTGCGGGAGGAGTGAGGGCTCAGGCGGTGATGAACTCGCGGGTGAGCTCGACGAGTCGGGAGGGGTCGGCGAACCAGTCCATGTGCCCCTGGCCGGGGATCTCCACGAGGCGGCTGCCGGGGATCGCCGCGTGCAGCGCGCGGGAGCCCTCGACCGGGATCATGGCGTCGTCGCCGAAGCCGATGACCAGGGTGGGCGCGGTGATCGCGGGGAGGACGGCCCTGATGTCCACGTTCCCGCAGAGCTCGATCTGCCGGCCGATGCCCGCCGGGGGCCAGGCGTCGGCCAGCGACTGTTCCAGTCCCGCGTGGCCGAACCGGTCCAGGGCGGCGGCGCCGAACCCGGTCAGCGTGGCGAACCGTTTGAACAACTCCCGGTCCGCGCTGAGGAGTTGACGCCAGGTGTCGAAGTAGAAACGGTCCCGCGGCCCGGTGGAGTGGGTCCAGCCGCCGACGAGTATCAGACGCCGTACGAGTTCGGGGTGGGCGGCGGCGACCGTGGCCGCGCCGACCGCGCCGAGGGAGAAGCCGAGCAGGTCGACCGGGCCGTCGGTCGCGTCGCGGATCGCCGCAGCGATCTGCTCGGCGACGAGGCCGACGGTGAGTGCGCGGCCGTCGTCCTCGGTCAGGCCGCTGCCGCTGAACTCGGGCCGGATGACGGTGTGGGTGTCGGTGAAGTGCCGTACGACGTTGCCGAAGACCTTCTCGGAGTCGCCGCCGGCGCCGTGGACCAGGGCCAGGCCGGGCCCTCGGCCGTCGATGTCGTAGTGGACGCGGGTGCCGCGGACAGGGGTGAACGGCATGACACAACTCCTTGAGCGAGAGCTGATTAAGTGAGCGCTAAGCTAAACGGTAGTTGTGTGAGTGTCAATTAAATGAGCGCTAAGCTATTTGCTCGGACATGCAGTGGGAGCTCGGAGAGGTGGAGGCCATGGCGGACGGCAGGGTGGACGGAGCGGCACCGGTGGACGCGGTCGAGGCGGTGCTCGATCAGTGGCGCGGGGAGTGCCCCGACCTGGACTTCTCACCCATCGGCGTGGTCGGCCGGATCATGCGGCTGTCCCGGATCTGGGACAAGGAGATCAAGGGCTTCCTCGCCGAACACGGCCTGGAACCGGGCGAGTTCGACATCCTGTCGACGCTGCGGCGCTCGGGCGAGCCGTACGAGCTGACCGCCAAGACCTTCCTCAAGGCGTCCCTCGTCACCACCGGCGCGATCACCCTGCGCGTCGACCGCATGGCCGCCAAGGGCCTCGTCACGCGCGTGCCCGACGCCGCCGACCGGCGCTCCGTGCGCATCCGCCTCACCCCTCAGGGGCTGGAGACGATCGACCGCATCCTGCCCCTCCACCTCGCCAACGAGGCCCGCCTCCTGGAAGCCCTCGGCGCCGAGGACCGCGACCGGCTCGCCGGCACCCTCGCCGCGATGCTGCACGCCCACGGCGACACGGCCACGCGCTAGACCGCGGGGCCGGACCGCCCGGCCCCCGACCGCCGTTGACCTCAAGCGCACTTCACGTACAAGGATCGGACCATGACCATGAACACGGCACAGGACCAGACCCTGCTGATCTTCCGCAACACCATGCGCATCACCGACGGCCACCTCGACGGCTTCCGTGCGGCCATCGCCGACGCGGTCGACTTCGCCCGGCGGCACGGGCCGCAGCTCATGGTGGAGACGTTCGTCGACGAGGAGCGCATGCTGGCCCACAGCCTGCAGATCTACCGCGACTCCGACGCGGTCCGGCTGCACTGGAAGCTCGCCGACCCGTACATCCAGGAGGTCATGAAGCACTGCCGCGTCGAGCACTTCGAGGTCTTCGGCGAACCGGACGCCGACGTCCGCGAGGGCCTCCGCACCGGCCTCGGCGACCAGGCCCCGCCCAGTTACGCACCCCGTGCTGCGGGCTTCCTCCGCTTCGGGTCCTGACGGCCGGTGGAACAGTGGAATAGGCGTTCGGCCGCGGAAGTTGCCCCGGACATGTGGAGCAGTGAGCAACTCGACCTCGACGCCTACCTCGGCCACCTCGGCCTCGACACGGACCGCAAGCCCACCCTCGAAACGCTGCGCGCCCTGCAGCGCGCGCACGTGCTGAACCTGCGCTGGGACACCCTGGACAGCTTCCTGTACGGCGAGGTGCGGACCGATGTCGCGTCCGTGCAGGACAAGCTGCTGCGGCGGGGGAGGGGAGGCTACTGCTACGAGCATGTCGCCCTGTTCGCCGCCGTGTTGGAGAAGCTCGGCTTCCGTTTCACCGCCGTCTCGGGCCGCGTGCAGATCGGCGCCGACTCCACCACGCCCCGCCCGCTCACGCACGCCATGCTGATCGTGGAGGCGGACGGCGCCCGCTGGATGGCCGACGTCGGGTACGGCGCCAGCCCGCTGGAGCCCATCGAGCTGGTGGACGGCGCCCGCAGCGACGCGGGCCCGTGGCCGTACCTGCTGCACTGGCAGGACATCACCCACGGCTCGCCGGGCTGGGCCGTGCACGAACTGGAGAAGACGACCGGCGCGCTGGACAGGACGACCGGCGAGCCGGGCCCGACCGAGGGGCCGGAGGGCTGGGCCGTACGCCAGGTCTTCACGGAGACCCCGCAATACCCGATCGACTACGCGGTCGGCAACCACTTCGTGGCCACGCACCACCGCTCCCCGTTCGTCATACGCCCCTTCGTGCAGCGCATACGCACCGACCGGTACGACGCGCTGGACGCGACGGCCTGGACCACGGAACGCCCCGGCGCGGACCCGGTGAAGGAGACCGTCCGGCCGCAGGACGTGCCCGAACTGCTCGCCGAGGTCTTCGGGATCCGCACGGAGGCGGAGGAACGCGAACTGCTCGTCGCGCGCCTCGCCGAGCTGGAGAGGCCCGAGGTGTAGAGGCGCGCGTGACAGTGGCCGCAGCGACCCAAGCGACCGAAGTTCGAGCACTGCACGAAATCCGGCCCGAAAAGTCGATGGGTACCTGATCGGCACCGCTCTGACCAGCAACTATTTACCTCCAGGTACCTGGCGGCGTACCGTACTTCCATGCCCGCACTCAATGTGGAATTCAGCGACCAGGAGCTCGAGGAGCTGCGCGCGCTCGCGCAGGAGCGTGGTCTCACGATGAAGGCCGTCGTCCGCGAGGCGACCGCCGACAAGATCACGCTGCACCGCGCGCTGCGCGAGGCCGCCGGGGTCTTCCACACCACCTTCCACGACCGCGCCCTCGCCGAGGCCATCGCCGCCGCCGGCATCGACGACGGCCCGGCACGCACCACGACGGGACGGGCCGCCTGACCGATGCCGCCGGTCCTCCATGTCGACGTGCCCTGGCTCCTCCAGCAGCACGAGGCCGCCCTGCCCGACCAGCCGTACGTCGCGGACTTCTCCGCGCTCGTCGCCGCCGTCGCCCGGCACCGCGTCGACCCGCCGCGCCTCGGCGTCGACTCGGACGCGGCCTGGCGGGCGGCCGCCCTGCTGCAGACGCTCGTGCTGCTCAAGCCGCTGCCCGCGTACAACGTGCGGTTCAGCTGCGCCGTCGTGATCGCCTACATGCACGCCTCCGGCGAGGGCCTCGACGTGCCGTACGGCGAACTCGTCGAGCTCACCAAGGAACTCCTGGAGCTGAAGGCCGACATCTTCACCGCCGCCGACCGCATCCGCTCCTGGCGGGTCTGACCGCCCTCAGCCCGCGGACTGCTCCACGTACGCGGTCAGCTTCGCCAGGTTGGCGACGAACACCGCCGTGCTGATGCCGAGTTGCCCCTCGCGCGGCTCGTACGGGGGCTCCGCCGGCGGGTCCTGCGGGTTGTACGGGGAGGTGTCGCGCACATCGCCGACGTGCTTGCTCATGTACGCCTTCCCGTCGTACGGCTCCCGGCTGCCCGGACCCTCGTACGGGTTGGTGGTCGTCTCGAGGCGCGTCAGCCAGTGGTCGCGGTCGCCGAGGCCCGCGACCAGCCGGTCCGCCTCCGCGTCCGACACCGCGGGCAGCGGGAGCCGGGCGTCGCGCAGCAGGTCGGACAGCTGCAGGTCGCGTACCGAGAAGAAGCGGGGCAGCGGGATCGGCGCGCCGCCCTCGGCGAGCGGGGACCGCGCGGCCAGCTCGGCCGCCTCGCCCGGGGAGAGCGCGGCCAACTCCTCGTACTCGGCGCGCAGTCGGGGCACGTCCACGGTGCGGCCCGCGGAGTAGTGGCTCAGCGTCTCGCGGTGGTCGTGGTCGTGGTAGTACGCGCCGTTGCGGACGTTGGAGCCGAAGCGGTGCACGAACCGCGGGCGGTTGCTGCCCAGTTCGACGAAGGTCGGGTGGGTGCGCCCGGCGAGCAGCGGGTTCTCCGATATCTGACGCTCGGTCAACTCGCAGCTGTCCAGCCAGTCGAGGGCCTCCGGCACCCGCTCCAGGTAGGTGCGGTCGCCGGTCAGCCGGAAGTAGTGGAACAGCTGCTGGACGTTGGTCTGGGTGGTGTGCGTGGCGAGCGCGCGCGGCTCGTACGAACGGGCGCCCGCGGGTGACCCGGCCGGTCGGCCCCGCCGGTCCCGGGCGAGATGCTGCAGCCCCCAGCCGGCCTGAGGCTTCGCCTGCTGCATCCGCCGCAGACACTCCATGGCCCGCCGGACCGGGGCTCTCAACTCCCGCCTCCCCAGGGCGGATACGCACATCAGCAGAAACTTGATGTTCTCGCCGATCACGTCGTCGTTGAACGTGACGTGCTGCGTGTACTCGCCGTCCTCCATGCCGTGCGTCACGTCGCCCGGCAGCCAGCCGGGCCGCTCCTGTGGCCAGGGCGTGCGGCTGACCGAGCCGTGGTACGCGGGAAAGCGCTGCGGCCAGCCGCCGTCGGCGACCCCGCCCTCGAACTGGGCGTCCAGGACGAACCCGATCGCCCGCTCCAGGGCCCGCCCGATACGCCGGTCGCCGCGCTCCACGTACAGCCGCAGCAGCAGTTGCGCGGCGGCCGACGTGCCCGCGTCGTCGAACGTGGCGTTGCCGTAGTAATGCTGGAACTCCTCCAGGCGCCAGCCGTTCGCGCCGACCGTCTCGTACCACTCCTTCAGCGACTCCTCGCCCGCGAAGTCGTGCACGTAGTTCCAGCCGCCGCAGGGGAGTTGGGCCGCCACGAGCGCGAGCCCGGTGCGCTCGGCGGCCCGGTAGCACGCCTCGTCGCCGGTGGCGTGGTACGCGTCGAGGAGGCTGTGCCCCACGGACGGGGTGCCCGGCGGCTGCACCCAGCACATCGTCCGCCGGGCCCGCATCTCGCCCCATGTCGCGGACAGGTCGGGCAGGTAGTTCCACACGTACCCGCCCCGGTACGACACGGTCCCGTCCATGAACGCGACGGCCCGGCGGATGGCCCGGACGGCCTCGGACCGCCGCGCCTCGGCGGGAGCGGCGACCGCGACGCCCCCGCCCAACTGCGCCGCGGGCAGGGCGAGCAGCGGGGCGGCGGCGAGCCGGTGGAAGGTGCGGCGGGTGGGGTGCTTCATGCGCAGGGCCTTCCGTCCATGGACGTGAACTGGGCTGCGGAGTCCTGGAGTTGACCTAGGGGTCTGGTCCGGGCTCACCTCGGTGGAAGGTAATGGGCTCTGCAGTCCATGGACAAGTATGTGGACAGCATCTCTGTGGAAGAACTATGGCTGGGCGGCGGGCACTTCGAAGACGATCTCCCGCCCGTCCTCCTCGTCCCACTGCTCTCCGATCTCGGCGAAGCCGAAGCCCGCGATCGTCGCCAGGGACGCCGCGTTGTCGGGGGCGATGCTCGCCCGTACCGTCGTGACCTCGGGTTCGGTCGCCGCGCGGCGCAGGAGTTCGGTGAGCGTGGCGCGGGCGTATCCCCGGCGGCGGAACTCGGGGACGACGGCGTAGCCGATCTCGACCATGCCGGCGTCGTCGGGCGGGCCGTGGAACCCGGCGTGTCCGACGACGCGGCCCTCGTCGCCGACGACCGCCTGCCGCACCATCCACCGCGCGTGCGCGGGGTCGGCGGCCATCTGGTCGAGCCGGTACCGCCACAGCCAGCGGGCGCTGTCGGTCAGAAAGTACGCACCGAGCGCCACCCCCGCGACCTCCCCGGCGCGGTCCAGGTCCCCGTCGGACAGCGCGGCCATCGCCGCACCGGACAGCTCGACAAAGCGGATACGTTTCGGACTCGTCATCCGGGGATGCTCGCCGACGGGCGGTGGGGTGTCCAACGATTTGCAGGTGATCGAACCTTCACCCGCCTGCCAGGCCCTCGCCCAGTCGTACACCACCGGTGACGGCCGCACCGCCTTCCGCGTCACCGGCCTGACCATCACCCCGCACCCCGACCGCAGTCACACCCTCACGTACCGACTCGCCGTGTCGGACAACGGACTTGAGGGAGAGCAGTGGGAGTTCACCCTGCTCTGGGACGACAAGGCCTTCGCCGATGTCTTCGACGCCCCCGCCCCCGACCCCGAACGGCTGCGCCTGCTCGTCCACCTCGTCCGGGCCCTGCTGGAGGAGTGGTGGGACACCAAGGGGCACGACCGAGGCTCGGCGAAGATGGGGCGCCGGGTCGGGTGAGGGCTGCAGCACGCCTGCAACTCTCCTCGCCGCCGTTCCCCGCGCGCCAAGTCGGCCGCGCCGCAGTGCTGTTCGCGCCGCGCAGCTTCCAGGGCCCGTCTCCCCGATCTTCGTGGGCCCGCGACGCCCGGCACGCTCCCCCCCCCCAAGCTCTCGGCTCCGCTCAGCGGACGCGGTCGTAGACGAGGGCGATCTCGCCGAGGTCGCCGGTCTCCTGGCGGGCGACCTTCCACCGCGTGCCGGGCAGGCCGTCCTCGAACAGCCGCTGCCCGCCGCCGACGATCTCGGGGAACACCATCAGGTACAGCCGGTCGATCAGGTCGGCCCGCAGCAGCGGTTTGATGAGGCTGGGGCTGCTGTTGACGAGGATGTCGCCCTCGCCGGTGGCCTTGAGGCCGGCGACGACGTCCGCGGCGGGGGCGTTCACGATGCGGGCGTGCTCCCACGGCGCCTCGGCGAGCGTGCTGGAGAACACCAGCTTCTCGGTGTCGACCAGCCACTTCGCGTAGCCGCGGTCGCGCGGGTCGGCGTTCTCGTCGGCGGCGACCGTGGGCCAGTACCCGAGGAAGCCCTCGGCGTTGATCCGGCCGAGCAGGGCCGTCGTCGCGCCCTCCCAGATCCGGGTGAGGTGCTCGCGCGCGACCTCGGTGGTGGTGTACGGGGCGAAGGCGCCGAAGTCGGCGGGCCCGCCCGGGCCGTGGTACCGGCCGTCGAGGCTGAGGGCGATGTTCGCGGTCACGCGGCGTCCGGTGCTGTCGCTCATGTCCTGCTCCTGGTCCGGGAGTTGGGGTCGGTGGGCGGTGCTTCGTCGGCGAGGGCGGCGACGAGCTTGTCGAGGCTCTGCCCGAAGCCGATCTCGATGCCCGCGATGAAGTCGGCGGAGTCGACGGTGCTGTCGGTGATCCGCCAGTACGCGTCGAGGTCCGTGCCGCCGGTGTCCGTGGGCCGCAGGCGCAGTTCGACGTGGGCGGTGAAGGCGACGCTCCCGTCGGGCAGTACGGGCGAGAGCCGGTAGGCGAGGAGCTCGCCGGGCCGCACCTCCTCGACGGCGCCCTCCGCGCGGCCCACGACCTGGTCGGAGCCGTCGGCGTCCTCGGCGTCGCGGTACTCCTGGACGATCCGCCCGCCCGGCCGCGCCTCGAAGACCAGCTCGGAGACGCGCAGGTCGTCCGGCGTCCACCAGCGGGCGAGCAGCGACGTCTCGGTCAGATGGCGCCAGACCGAGGCGGGGCCTTCGGCCGTCGAGCGGTGGAACCGGAACGAGCGGCCGTCGGCCCACCCCGACTCCTCGGCGGCGAGCCGCTCGGCCAGGCGGGCCGTCTCGTACCGCTCGAACGTCGCGCGCGGGCCCTCGTCCTCCTCCACGCTGTCGGCGAGCCCGCTGAGCGCGGCGGCCAACTCCCGCAGCGGGCCCGGCCGGAGCGCGTAGATACGGCGCTGCCCGTTGCGGTGCGAGGTGACGATCCCGGCGCGTTCGAGGGTCTGCAGATGCTTGGTCGTCTGCGGCTGCCGAGCCTCGGCGAGCTGCGCGAGCACACCGACCGGCCGGGGCCGCTCGGCCAACAGCCCGACGAGCCGCCAGCGGACGGGGTCGGCCAGGGCGGTGAGGAGTGCGTCCATGGCTACGAGTATTCCCCGCAAAGAATATTCCTGTCAAGGAATAAGTTCGGATGGCTGGAGCGGTGCGCACAGGTCGGGCGGAAGCGGCCTCCCCGTCGGCGCAACGATCAACCACCCCCGCGCAACGAATGCGTGTTACCGGGCGGCCCCCGGTCCCGTAACCTCACTGCCCACGAGCGGCGGAGATCCCGAGCTCAGCGCTGCCACGGCCCCGTACGAGAGGCGCCGTCGCCCCCCCCCCAACACCCGTCCCCCTCGCAGGGGTTGAGCATGAAGCTGAGCCGAGGAGCACCGTCATGTCCAAGAACGTCGACCGCAGCCGCAGGACCGACCGAGGGCAAGCAGGCCTTCGACGACGAGCTGTGGGACGCCTGGGTCCGCGAGAACGGCCCCACCCCGACCCCCGGCGCCGTCGAGTTCACCCACTACGCGAAGGAGCGCGGCGTCGAGGTCTTCTACGTCTCCTCCCGCGACCAGGGCCCCGACACCCACCGGCTCGGCGTCGCCAACCTGCGCCACGCGGGCCCTAGGCCCTGTCCTCGAACTCCCGCCTGCCCCACGACGCCTGGCACGCACGCTCGCCGCGCCGGACAAAGGCCCAAGTAGCTCCGCTACGAGGACCTTTGCCCGGCACGCCGATCGCACGCACCAGACGCCGCAGGGCCGCCCTCCGGGCGACACCGGGAGTTCGAGGACAGGGCCTGGCCTTCGCCGACGACGCGCACGTGACGATGCTCCGTGACTCCTCCGACAAGGAGCCGGCGCAGCGGGACATCGCCGCCGAGTACGAGGTGATCGCGTACCTCGGCGACAACCTCAACGACTTCGCCCGCCGCTACTACGTCAAGTCCGTCACCGAACGGAAGGCACTCGCCACGCAGGACGCCGACCGCTTCGGCCGCGACTTCATCCTGTTCCCCAACAACACCGACGGCCACTGGATGCGCGCGATCTTCGGCGAGAGCGAGCCGGCCGACACCCCCGCCTACCGCGCCCGCATGCTGCAGGCGGCCCAGGGGCAGGTGACCTGAACTGCCGGTGAGGGGCGGGTAATTGGGGTCGGGGGCTCGGCGGCTCGCTCTCGTGCGCGGCTCAGTTCTCCAGCGCGTCCAGCACGGACTTCAGGTTGACGAACTTGAAGTTCGTGGCGTCCCGGTCCGGCTCGCCCGGCTTGTCGTCGCCGTCCTGGACGACGAGCAGACCGTCGGGGTACTTCGCGCCGAGCGGCTCGTTGAGGACGGCGGCGCCGTCGCTCTCCTCGGCGGCGTCCAGGGTGTCCGAGGCGGCGCCCACGGTGAACCCGCCCTCGTACTCGTTGTCCTCGGTGAGCTCCCGGTCGTAGGCCGCGAAGCTGTTGTCGCCCTGGCTGGAGGCGAGGAGGTAGCCGTCCCCGTCCTCCTCGTGCAGGAGCGTGAGGCCCTCGACGTCGGCGGAGACGCGGGTGCCGCCGTAGCCCGGGTCCTCGCCCGGCGTGCACTCCTCGGTCGCCGGGTCGTACGTGCCGGGCACGCCGAACTCCCGTACCTTGTCGACGAGTTGGGGCGTGCCGCCGAGGTCGGCGTCGATCCGCCAGATGCCGACGTCCTCCTGGCCCGCGTACAGCGTGCCGTTCTCCGGGTCGACCACCATGCCCTCGACCTGCGGCAGCTCGTCCGGCTCGGCGCACGGCGTCCAGGACGTGCCGTTCGGCAGCTTGAACGATGAGGGCAGTTCGAGGGTGCGGACCTTGCGGTACGAGACGGTGCCGTCGGCGGCCGGGGTGAGTTCGAGGAGGGTGACGGCGGTGCGCTCGCGTTGGCTCACCGCCGCGTACGACCGGCCGCTCGTGGGGTCGGTCCAGGTGGCGAGGCCGTACGCGGTGCGCTGCTCGTTGACCTCCTCCTGCGAGGCGGAGAAGACGGTGGGCGCGGAGCCGGCGGTGACGTCGGTGAGCGGGGCGTCGGCCTTCGTGCCGTCGATGCGGTAGATCCGCAGCTTGTCGCTGCCGCGGTCGCTCGTCACCGCCAAGTCGGCCTTGCCCGCGCCGAGTTGGACGCCGTGCACCAGGTCGACGTTGTTGAACCGGCCGGGCGCGTCGTCCGGGCCGGGGGCCGCGGGCGCGGGGATGGACTGCACCTCGCGCGCGTCGAGGTCGTACACCCGCAGCCCGCCCTCCTTGGCGGTCGCGACGACGAGACTGCGGTCCGGGTCGGCCGGGTTGCGCCAGATCGCCGGGTCGTCGGCGTCGGCGTTGCCGCCCGCCTCGTCGTCGTACACGGCCGGAGTCTCCGCGCTCGGGCGCACGCCGGGCAGTGCGCTCCCGGCGGTGGCCGTGGCGGTGGCGACGGCGGCGTTCGGCACGGCCGCGGCGGCGAGCACGGCGAGCGCCGAGACGAGCCCGAGGCGGCCGAGCGTCGTGCGGGCCCTGTGGGGGTGAGCCATGAAAGGTCCTCTCCTGTCGCGAACATGGCAGCCCTCACGCTGCTGTCGCGTTGTGAAGGGCTCCCCTGAGCCGGGCGACGCTGAGGGGCCCGGGGCGTGAACAGGCGGGTGGGGGAGGGGTGTTGGCGGTCACCGGCGCCCGCGTTGCCGCCGACCCCGCCCCACCAGGCAGACTTCGGGGCGGCACGGGGGCGACAACCGAAGAAGGGCCGTATGACCGGGTACGACGACGAGGGTTCCGTGGCCGCGCGGCTGGCGCGGTGCGGGCCCGCGGGGCAGGAGCGGGTGCTGCGGGAGCGGGGCGCGGAGGTGGCCGCCGAGATGGCCGACGGGTTCACGCGCCGGCACCCGGAGATGGCGGCGCGGACGGGGGTCGCGCGCCGGCAGCTCGTCGCACTGGCGGCGTGCGCGGCCGTGCTGCTCGTCGCGCTGGTCGCCGTGCCGTTCGTGCTGCTCATGGTGCTGACCGTGCTGGTCGTCGGACACAGCCTGCTCAACGCGGTGTTCGTGCTGGCCGGACTGGCGGGCGAACGCGACGGGCCGACCGCCGCCCCGCCGCTCCCGGACGCCGAACTCCCCACGTACACCGTGCTCGTGCCCGCCTACCGGGAGGCCGAGGTCATCGGCGGCCTGGTGCGGCACCTCGCGCGGCTCGACTACCCCGCGCACCTCCTCGACGTGCAGATCCTCGTCGAGCGGCACGACCCGGACACCGCGCGGGCGGTACGCGCCGCGGATCCGCCGCCGTACGTACGGATCGTCGAACTCCCGCCGGGGCCGCCGCAGACGAAGCCCCGGTCGGTGAACCTGGGGCTGATGCTCGCCCGCGGCGAACTCGTCGTCATCTTCGACGCCGAGGACCGGCCCGAGCTCGACCAACTCCGGCGTGCGGCGGCGGAGTTCGCCCGTGATCGACGCCAAGGGGGCGGCGGACACGGCGAGTTGGCCTGCGTACAGGCCCGGCTGCTGTTCCAGAACGCCGCCACCAACTGGCTGACCCGGCAGTTCGCCCTCGAATACGCCATGCGGTACACCCTCGCCCTGCCCGGCCTCGCCCGGCTGCGGCTGCCGATCCCGCTCGGCGGCACCAGCAACCACTTCCGCACCCGCCTCCTGCGCGACCTCGGCGGCTGGGACGCCTGGAACGTCACCGAGGACGCCGACCTCGGCATGCGCTGCGCGGCCCTCGGCTGCCGCACCACCACGATCACGTCGGTGACCTGGGAGGACGCACTCGACACCGTCGCCCCGTTCATCCGCCAGCGCACCCGCTGGTTCAAGGGATTCCTGCTCACCGCGCTGGTGCACACCCGCCGCCCCCTCCGGGCCGTACGCCGCTTCCGGCCCTCCGGCATGCTCGTACTCCTCGGCGTGGTGGCGAGCGCGCCGGTCACCGCGATGCTGCAGCCGCTCGTCGCGGCGCTCACCGTCGTCGGCCTGTGCGGCTGGTCCTGGTCGCCGACGGGCGGCGCGCTCCTCGCCCCCGCCCTGGTCGCGCAGGTCGCGTCGGCCGGGCTGTGGATCGGGACGATGTACGTGGCGGCCCGCCGTGCGCCTGCCGAGGCGGCCGTCGCTCCCCGGCACGCCCTGCTCACGCCCCTCTACTCGGTGCTGTGGTGGGCGGCGGCCTGGCGTGCCGCGTACCAGCTGGTGACGTCCCCGTTCACGTGGGAGAAGACCCCGCACAAGCCGTCGGGCCCGGGGGCGACGGTCACAGGTTCGTCCCAGAACCCGTCGAGGGAGGAGCGCTTTCCGCTCGCCGGGTAGCCAACTGGTCGGTAGCGTCAGTGAGTTGGCACGCGTACGACGGCAAGGCATGCACAGCACGCACGGCACCGCACCGCACCGCACCTCCGAACCTCACCGATCGACGACGGAAGAGGAACCGATGATGCGCCCCCACAAGCTCACCCTCACCGCCCTCGCCCTCGCCGCAGGCCTCGCGCTCACCGCCTGCGAGGGCACCCAGGGCGCCGCCGGCACGGGCGACCAGGCCGACTCCCCGGCCTCGTCGGAGCGTTCGACCGACCCGGCGGGGGACGGCGGCTCGTCCCAGGAGAACGAGGAGAACGAGGAGAACCCGAAGAACCCGGAGAAGCCGGGCGGCCAGGAGGACCCGAAGCCCGACGACCCGAGCGGCGACCCCGGCGACGGGAACGGCGACACCGCCCCCACCGGCATTTGCAAGACCGCCGACCTGGACTTCCGCACGGCCCCCGGCATGGCCGAGGGAAACCTCATGGTGGTCCTCAAGAACACCGGCGGCACGTGCACGTTCAAGGGCTTCCCCGGCGTCGACCTCAAGACGGACGGCTCCGGCACCATCAGCGCCGCGCGCAGCGGCATCCCCGCCCCGTCCGTCGTCGTGCGCACCGGCGAGGAGAGCCGCTTCACCCTGCATTTCCCGCGCAACGACTCCGGCGGCTCGGGCGTGCACATCACCGGCCTCGTCGTCACTCCGCCCGACGAGACCCACTCCAAGACCCTCCCGGTCGACCTCACCATCCCTGCCACGGACGGCTCGGGCCGGCCGGTCACGGTCGACCCGGTGGGGACGGGCAAGCAGTGAGGAAGGGGCGGGCGCCCGACCGGACGCCCGCCCCCGCTCACGCCTCCGCGTCGGCTCAGCCGTACTTCTTGGGCCGGTACGCGTCGTACTCGTCAGCGCCGATGCCGTAGCTGCGCACGCTGCGGTCGGTGCCGTAGCCGCCGCGCTGCTCGTAGGCGACGTACGACTTGCGGGCGCTGCTCGTCCACTTGACGAAGATGACGACGTGGCGCGTGGTGTTCGTGCCGTTGGCGTCGATGATCAGGTCGCCCTTGCGCAGCGACGACATCTTGATCTTCCGCGTGTACGTGCTGGAGGCGAGGCCCACCGTGTTCGGCCCCGGCTTCGGCAGCTGCAGCGCCATGCTCACGTACCCCGAGCAGTCGGTGCGGTAGCCGCCCCAGGTCTTCGTCTGGCTGTAGGGCACCCGCTGCCCGTCGTTCGCCGTCAGCCACCGCTTGGCCCGCGCGATGGTCGTGTCCCGGCTGTACGCGGTCGCGCCGACCTCGCCCTGAACGGCGACGGTACGGGCCTTCCCGGCCGGGGCCACGTCCTGCGCCTGCGCCTGTGCCTGCGTCGCGAGCAGCGGGGTGACGAGCGCGGCTGCCAGCCCAACAGGCAGTACCGCGCGAAGAGTTCGCTTCATGAGAGTCCTCGTGGGGGTAGGAAGAACCCCGCCGGGCACGCCGAGCCACCGCATTCCCCCGACGGAGCGGAAGCCTGCGGCGGCCGCTTGTCCATGCGCGTAGAACACTGTCCTGTGTGGGCATGAACGCGTCAAGAGGAATGATGTCAACCACTTGTGCGGCCCGTTTCCGGCCCCATTTCCGGGTGCGGCTACCCCGTGACCGCCTCCACCGCCTCCACCACCGCCCCCGCGAGGGCATGGTTCTCCGGACCCGCCCCGAAGCCCGACGGGAAGCCGAAGCGGCGGCGGGTGTAGGCGTAGGCCAGGCCGTGGGCGGGGTCCGCGAAGGCGAGGGAGCCGGTGGCGCCGCTGTGGCCGAAGGCGTCCGGGCCGAGGAAGGGGTAGCGGCCGGACAACTCCTCGAAGCCCAGGCCGAAGACGTCCTCGTTGCCGGTGACGAGGTCGGTGCCGCGGTAGTGGACGCGGGCGAACTCCCTGACGGTTTCCGGCTTCAGGAGCGGCGGCCTGCCGTCCACCTCGCTGATCGCCGCCGCGTACATCCCCGCCACGCCCCGCGCGGTGCCGACTCCGCCGGACGACGTGGGGCCGAGGGCCCGTACGGCACGGGTGTTGGCGAAGGCGACCACGTCGGTGGGCGGGGTCGCGTGCTGGTTGAAGGCGACGGCCTCGATGCTGTCCGGGGCGGCCCCGCCGGCCACGAGCCGCCGGGCCTCCTCCGCGGTGGGCACCAGCGGCAGCACGTCCGCGTGGCGCGCTTCGAGCTCCTCGGGCAGGCCCAGGTGGAAGTCGAGCCCGTACGGCTTGCGGATGCGTTCCTCGTAGTGCTCCTGGATGGAGCGGCCCGTCGCCCGCCGGACGACCTCGCCGGTCAGGGCGCCGATGACGAAGCCGTGGTAGCCGTACGCCGTTCCCGGCTTCCAGAACGGCCGCTGCCCGGCGAGCCGCGCGGCCATCAGCCGGTCGTCGGCCAGCTCCTCGGTCGTGAAGCCGCCGTCCACGCCGACGACCCCGGAACGGTGCGCGAGCAGCTCACGCAGGGTGAGCCGGTCCTTGCCCTCGGCCCCGAACTCCGGCCAGTACGCGGCCACTCGGCGGTCCAGGTCGAGGACGCCGTCCTGCACCAGGAGCGCGACCACGAGGTGCGCGGCGCCCTTGGTGATCGAGTAGACGCCGGTCAGGGTGTCCGCTTCGGTGCCGGGACCGCCCCACAGGTCGACCACCCGGCGCCCGTCCACGTGCACCACGAGCTGGGCCTCCGGAGCGTCCCGCGCCGCGTCGAGCACCGCCGCGAACGCGTCCCGTACGCCCTCGAAGCCCGCCGCCACACTGCCGTGCACCTGCCCGTCGCCGCCCGCCATGGCCCCGTCCCCTCGTCGTCGTCCACACATCGGCCGAGGGCCACAACAGCGGTACGGGGGAGGGCATTCCCGAGCGAAGAGCGAAGAGCGACGAGCGGGGGCGGGTCCGGTTTCCGCTCAGCGACCGGGCCTGGTCAACTCCTCGCGTTCCACGCCCAGTTCACGTGCCAGTGCCTCGTCCGTCCAGCGGAGCATCGTCGTGCGGGGGAGGGAGCCGGCGTAGGCGGTCATCTGGACGGCGAGGCCGTCGAGGAGGGCGGTGAGGCGCCAGGCCGTGGTCGAGGGGTCGTCGCAGTGGAACTCGCCCGCGGCCACGCCCTCCGCGATGACCTCCGCGAGGGCCGCCTTCCACTGCTGGTCCAGCTCGCGGGCGACGTCGCGCAGGGCCGGGTCGCGCAGGGAGGCCGCCCAGCCCTCGATCCACACCCGCCAGCCCTTGGCCTGGCCCGTCGGCGCGTACCAGCGCACCGCCGCCCGCAGTCGGCGCAGGGCGGTCGTGCGGCGGCCGAGGAGTTTGCGCAGGTGGGCCAGATCGCCCTCGGCGGCGTACGCGTAGGCCGCGGCGACCAGCTTCTCCTTCGTCGCGAAGTGGTAGAGGACGAGGGCGTTGCTCACCGAGAGCGCCGAGGCGACGTCGGCGATGCGCACCGAGGCGACGCCGCGGGTGTCGATCTGCTCGACCGCCGCGCGCAGGATCTCCTCGCGCCGCTGCTCCACACTCAACCGGACTCGTGCCACCCGGCAACCCTACACAGCGCCGCCCGCGCAAGGCCTCGCGTCGGCGCTGCGCGATCCCTTGACAGCGCGCCGCGCCGGGTTCACAGTCCCCTTTACTGACTGGCTGTTCAGTCAGTGCGCAGCGCTGCAGCTTGTACGCACGTCCCCGTACGAACTCCCCCTCGTACGCCCCCGTACGAACCCCCGTACCGCTCGCCGCCGTAGGAGTCAGCCCGTGACCCAAGCAGCTTCCGGACCCGTGACAGGGGCCGCGCCGCAGACGCCCAGAGCCGCCGAGGCCCCGGACCTCTCCGAGGGGTGGGACGAGCAGCGCGGCAGGCTCCGCAAGGACCTGAAACGCCTGGACGTCCTGTTCTTCCTCATCTGCACGCTGGTCGGCCTCGACACCATCGGCTCGGTCGCCGCGCAGGGCCCGCAGGGGCTGACCTGGATGGCGATCCTCGCCGTCGCGTTCTTCCTGCCGTACGGGCTGCTCGTCGCCGAACTCGGCTCCGCGTTCCCGGTGCAGGGCGGGCCGTACGTGTGGACGCGGCTCGCCTTCGGGCGGCTCACCGCGGGCGTCAACCAGATCCTGTACTGGATCTCCAACCCGGTGTGGGTGGGCGGCAGCCTCTGCATCATCGCCCTGTCCACCTGGGAGGAGTTCTTCACGCCGCTGCCCGGGCTGTGGAAGTACGTCGCCGGGCTCGTGTTCATCTGGGGCGGCGCGCTGACGGTCGTGCAGTCCGTACGGGTCGGGAAGTGGGTGCCGATCGCCGGGGCGCTCGCGCGGATCGTGCTGCTCGGCTTCTTCCTGGTGTCGGTGGTGGTGTTCGCCTTCCAGAACGGCGTGCACACCCTTCCCGCAAGCGAGTTCACGCCCACCTACGTCGGCTTCGTCGCCCTCGTCCCCGTCCTCATCTTCAACTTCGTCGGCTTCGAACTGCCCAGCTCGGCCTCCGAGGAGATGAAGAACCCGCGCCGCGACATCCCCCTCGCGATCCTCCGCTCCGGGCTCGCCTCGCTCGTCCTGTACGGCGCGCCGATCCTCGGCATCCTCTTCGTCCTGCCGGGCGACGACATCGGCAGCCTCGGCGGCTTCATCGACGCCTGCAAGGCCGTGTTCACGGTGTACGGGGGCTCCATCGCCGCCGACGGCACGGTCACGCTCACCGGGGCGGGCGCGGTGTTCGGCGGGATCGCCGCCGCGGGCCTCATCATCGGCCTGCTGACCAGCGGCGTCGCCTGGGCCATGGGCGCCCACCGGGCCCAGGCGGTGGCCTGCGCGGACGGGGCGGGACCGGCCTGGCTCGGCGTGATCTCCGAGAAGCACGGCACGCCGGTCCGGGTCAACATGCTCTCCGCCGTCCTCGCCTCGCTGCTGTTCGTGGTCGCGCTCAACCTGACCGAGGGCGACGGCGAGAAGTACTTCGCGGCGGGCCTCGGCCTGACGATCAGCACGACGTTCATCTCGTACGTCATCACCTTCCCGAGCCTGGTGGTGCTGCGCCGCAAGTACCCCGACGTGAACCGTCCGTACAGCGTGCCCGGCGGGCGGTTCGGCGTATGGCTGGTGACGCTGCTCGCGACCGGGTTCGTGGCGTTCACGGTGGTGGTGCTGGTGTGGCCGGGCTTCGGCGTCGGCTGGTTCGGCACGGAGGGCTCACCGGCGGACTCCCTGCCCGAGTCCTTCGCGGGTGAGCGGCTCGCGTACACCCTGACGCAGGTGGTGCCGTTGGCGCTGTTCGTGGGGGTGGGGCTGGCGTTCCACGCGGTGGGTTCGCGCCGGCTGCGGCGCGGCGGCCAGGGCCAGTCGTTCGGACCAGGCTCATGAAGTGACCGCCGGACATGCGCCCGCAATGCCGCTGCCGCAGGCTGGAGGCATGAGCGAGTACGCAGGTCCGGCTGTCGTGGTCTCACCCGTCACCCCCGGCAATCCGCCCCACCGCGTGGTCCAGATCCGCGGCGCGGTTGCAGGTCTCGCACACGACCTGATCGACGTTGTCCGGCTGGCTCACCATGCGGGACTGGAGCATGTGGATCTCGACGACCCGAAGGTCGTGAGATGGGTCGGCGGCGGCAAGTACAAGTGGGCTCCCTAGCCGGGGGATGTGGACGACCGTACGGAGCCGGGCCCCGGGAGGCGCATACTGAGGGCAATGACTAAGCCCGGTGTACCCAAGCGTCATCTGCCCACCAGTCCCTTCAAGGTTCCCGAGACACCGGCCCCCAAGCTCTTCGCCGTGGGCGACCGGGTCACGCACGACATGTACGGCCTCGGCCGGGTCATCGGCGTCGAGGACGGCGTCGCTGTCCTCGTCGACTTCGGCTCGTCGCAGGAGCGCATCCCGAGCCCCTACAGCAGGATGACCGTGCTCGGGGGACGGTGAGGCAGTCGCCGCCCCGGCTCCTCTGGCACAGTGTCCGTTGCAGCGGATCGACAGCCGGGGGAGACGATGGGTGACTACTACGAGCGGATCGTCGACGTGGAGGCGACCGCCGAGGAGGCCGGGCCGCTCGCGGAGCGCATGGTCGACTGGCTGGTCGCGGAGGGCGTCATCACGCGGGAGACGACCCTCGACGGCGTGTTCAGCCAGCTGGTGACCGAGGGCTACGTGCCGGGCCCCCGCTGGGCGCAGGCCGTGGACGACGCCTCGAACCCGGACTGGGTGCCGCGCTCGGTGGCCGTCAACGTCGGCCGCGCCCACCACGTCGGAGGCCAGGGCCTGGACTCGCCGGAGTTCGCCGTTTGCCCGCGGTGCCGGCACAAGACGGTGGTCATCGACTACCCGTACGCGTTCGAGGCGGACGACGAGGTCTGGCAGCCCTTCGAGGACGGCATCACGGCCTGGGAGGAGACGGGCGAGGGGAGCGCCCCCTGCCCCGCCTGCGGCGCCTTGGTCCCGGTCACCGAGTGGGAGTGGGACGGCTCCTTCGCCGTGGGCGCCCTCGCCTTCGACTTCTGGGACTGGCCGGAGCTCTCCGCGGACTTCTGCGCGAGGTTCCGCAGGGAGCTGGGGCACCGCATCGTGGTGCACGGGGGGAAGATCTGACGGGAGCGTCCGTCCGCTCGTGGCCGTCGGTTGCGGTGCTCGGACGTTCAGATGCTGCCCAACTGGCCGCCGTTGCTGCTGTAGGAGGACTTGAACCAGGTACGTCCTCTCGTAGCCGTCGGCCCCGTCGTACCCCCAACTGGGAGGTGCGGCGGGGCCGTTGGGTTGCTCGGGCGTTCAGAGGTTGCCCAGCCGGCCGTCCTTGACGCCTGCGAGGAAGGTCGAGAAGGCGTCGACGTGGACGTGCAGGTTGGGGCCGGTGGGGTTCTTGGAGTCGCGGACGGGTACCACGTTGTGGGTGTCGGCGAGGTTGGTGGCGACCTCAACGCACTGGCCGCCGTTGCTGCTGTAGGAGGACTTGAACCAACGCGGGGATTCGGTCGTCACGGGGTGCCCTTTCGAAACTGTTGGACCATGGCCGCTGATTCCACTTGGGACAGCGCTTCGGCCTGAAGTTGATGGTAGGCCGTCAACAAGGGCTGGACGAACCGCATATCGCGCTCCAGGCGCCCCTGCTGCGCAGACTCTGCGTACGAGATCTGGGATCGGTCCGCCAGGGCCACCAGTGTTACGGGCAGGTCGAACGACCTGCGCTCGCCAAGCGCGTAGGGAGCCACCTGGAAGACGGTGTTCGGCAGCTCGGCGAACGCGCAGAGCCGGTCCAGTTGCGCGGCCATCACTTTGGGGCCACCGACTGGCCGCCGGATGCAGCTCTCGTCCAGAACGACGTGCACCAGCGGGGCGGGGGTTCGGTCTATGGCCGCCTGACGTCGGGCAAGGAGCGTGAGCCGCTCCTCCGCCTGTTGCTCGGTGATCGCTCCCCGACGGACAGCGCCGTACGCGATGGCGGTGGCGTATTCCGGTGTCTGGAGCAGGCCAGGGATGATCCCCAGCTCGAACAGGCGGATCTCGACGGCTTGCGACTCATGCTTGACGAACTCCGGGAACCCCTCCAGTAACGCGCTGCTGCGTACGGCCCGCCCTTGTCGTTCAAGGAGATCGCCCGTGCCCAACGCCCTGTCAGCACTGTGCGAAAAACGGGTAGTTGGAGACCGGCGACCAGTTTCCACGGCAGAAATATGCGTCGCGGAGTACCCCATGCGCTCCGACAAGTCGTCCTGCGTCCACCCCCGTTCCTCCCTCAACGTGCGAAGACGTTGCCCGAACCTCGCCTTCGGGGATTCGTCAGGGTCCAGCTCCTTGCGGTTCACCACGGCACGCACAACTCCCTGTGCAGAATCTGCAGGTTGAAGACATTCCGAGGCTAGGCCACGCTGAGGGCTCCTGGTAGTCGAATGACTACAGAGAGGAGCAATTGTGTGCCCAGCCCACATGCCCACCCCCGCCCCCAGCGTCGGAACGCTTCTCCTCGATGTGCTTCGTGATCAACTCGGCGAATTTCGTGGCGAGTTGGGATCGCGCTGGTCTCTGCGGCCCGCGCTCGGCGGGCGGGAGTGGGAGGTCGCGCCCGAGCACACCCGCGCCGCCACCCCCGAACAGCGCCTGCGCGTAGCGACTGCTCGGGCCAACGCCCGGTCCCGAGGGGAGATGCTGTGACCGACGACAAGAACGCACTGCTGCAGCAGGCGGAGGCGGCGCGCGACGAGCTGAACGCGGCGCTCACCGCAGCGGGCGTCGTCCTGCCGTCCCTGGGCGTCGACGTGCTCTCGTACGCGGACCAACACCCGTTAGTCCTGGTCGAGTTGGGCCGCTGCAACGTCCCCACGGCCAAGGCCCTCGCCGCTGCCCTGAGGGCCGGGGCCACCTGACCATGTACGAGTTCCTGCTCCGTGCGGTGTCCTGGCCGGCCGCCCTGTTCGCCCGGAGGCGGCGGCCCGGCCGGCACAGTGCGCAGTACCTCGCCGCCGCACAGACCCCCGCACCCGATCCCGTACCCGTGTCCCCGTGGGCGCGGCCCTGGAACTCGCCCTCGGCGGCGGAAGTGCGGGCGATCTTCCGGGACGAGCGGATCCTCGCGCTGCCCGCCCTGCAACGCGAACGAGCCTGGGCCGCCGCGTTCGCCGAGCTGGGCGTGGACTACGACCACCCCGCAGAACCACTCGACAGCCTCGTTAGCCCGCCCCCGGCTGTGCGTATCGAGGTGGACGAGGCGCACCGCGGCGACCTCGAAGGGCTCGCTCGCGTCGCTTGACGCCTGCCTGCCGCCCGCTTCACCCCTTGCTCTGCCCGTACACCTGCTTCCCCAGCCACTGCCCCCCGTCCACCGTCAGGCACTCGCCCGTGACGTACGCCGACCGCTCGCTCAGCAGGAACAGGGACGTGTCCGCGATCTCCTCCGGGGTGGCGAAGCGGGCGGACGGGACGGTCGACAGGACGCGGTCGCGGGCCGTCGGCGTGGCCCAGAGTGCCGCACCCGCCCCCTCCGTCTCCGTCGGGCCGGGGGCGATGCAGTTCAACCGGACGCCGAGCGGGGCGAGTTCGACGGCGAGGGTGCGGGTCATGGCGAGCACGCCCGCCTTCGCCGCCGCCGAGTGGACCGTCCCCGGGTGCCCATGCCACGCGTACGTCGCGATCACGGACAGGATCGACCCGCCCGTGCCCTGCTCCCGCAGGTGCCGGGCCACGGCCCGCGTGCAGTAGTACGTGCCGTTGAGCACGATGTCGACGACCGCGTGCCAGCCGTTCGGGCTCAGGTCGATCCCGGGCGCGACGAAGTTCCCGGCCGCGTTGTTGACCAGCCCGTCGAGCCGCCCGAACCGCTCCACCCCGGCCGCCACGAGCGCTTCGACGGCCTCCGGGTCCCGTACGTCCGTCGGCACCGCGAGCGCCTCCCCGCCCGCCTTCCCGGCCAACTCGACCGTCTCCTCCAGCTTCTCCGGCGTACGGCCCGCGACGACGACCCGCGCCCCCGCCCCGACCAGCGCCAGCGCGACGGCCCGCCCGATGCCGCTGCCCCCGCCGGTCACGATGTACGTACGGTCTTCGAAGCCCCAACTCCCGTACAGGGCCTGGCTGTTGGTGTTCGGTACGGCAGTGTTCATCTCAGCAGCACTCCGTGCGCATCGAGGGCGATCGCGCCGCCCGGGTGGACCAGCAGTGGGTTGACTTCCAGTTCGGCCAGCTCGGGGTGGTCCGCTCCGGCCCGTGCGACCGCGCACACCGCCTCGGCCGCCGCGTCCAGGTCGACGGGCGGCGCACCTCGCCAGCCCGTGAGCAGCGGGGCGTGCCGCAGCGAGAGCAGCAGGGCCCGGGCCCGTTCGACGGTGAGCGGGGCGAGCGCCACCGCCGTGTCGGCGTCCAGCTCGGCTCTCGTACCGCCGATGCCGACCATCACGACCGGCCCGAACGCGGGGTCCCGCCGTACGCCGACGATCAACTCGACCCCGTACGACGGCGACACCATCGCCTCCACCGCGTACCGGACCGCCCCCGTCCCCGCCCGCATCCGCGTGAACGCCGTCCGCAGCCCCGCCTCGTCCGCGATGCCGAGAACGACCCCGCCCGCCTCCGTCTTGTGCGCCAGACCCATCGCCTTGAGCGCCAAGGGGAAGCCGACCCTGCGCCCGGCCGCGGTGACCTGTTCCGGGTCTGCGGGAGCGAACTCGGCCTGGGGGAAGGGGAGTTCGTACGTGGTCAGGAGTGCGCGCGTCGTCTCGTAGTCGCCGTTCCGTACGGGCGGGGGTGGCGGGGGCGCGGAAGGCTCCTCCGCCGCCGGAACAGGTGCCGCCAGCCGTGCCGTCGCCGCCAGCGCGCTCGCCGCCTCCTCGATCCGCTCGTACACCGGGATCCCGTGCTCCCGCAGCACGGCCAGCGCGGGCGTGCCCCTGGCCATGGTGTGCACGACCAGGCCGCCGCACCCCGACTCCCCTACAGAAGTGGCCAGTTGGCGGGCGACCTCGCACTCCTCTGCCGTCTGGGCGGGGTTCGCGGACGCGTAGTCGCCGAAGTAGCCGGTGAGGACGACGGTGTCCGCGTCGCCGCCCGCGAGCAGCGTGCGCACGACGCGCGCGTAGCTGCCGAGGTCCGCCTCCCCGGCCCCGGCCAGGTCGACGGGGTTGCCGCACGACGTGCCCGGCGGCAACTGCTCCGCAAGGGCCTGTGCCGTACCCGGGGAGAGTTCCGGCACGTCCAGGCCGCGGGCCGTCAACGCGTCGGCGGCCAGGGCCCCTTGGCCCCCGCTGTCCCCGACGACCGCGACCCGCCGCCCCGGGGACGAGAGCCGCCGGGCCCCGCCCAGCAGACACAGCGCCACGTCCACCAGCTGCCCCGCCGTGTCGAGGAGCAGCGCGCCCGCGTCGCGGCACACCGCCTCGACCGTGGCCCGCGCGCTGACCAGCGCGCCGGTGTGCGAGGCGGCGGCCCGGCCGGACGCCGCGCTGCCGCCGACGGTGAGCAGCAGCACCGGCTTGCCCGCCGCGTGCGCGGCGGCGAGGGTGCGGGCGAGGCGGCGGCCGTCCCGGAAGTCCTCCACGTACGCGGCGATCACCCGGGTCGGCGGGTGGGCGACGAGCGCGTCCAGGGCGTCGGCCGCGTCGATGTCCCGCTGGTTGCCGAGCGACACGAAGCGGGAGAAGCCCTGCCCGGAGCGGGCGAGGAGCCGGCCGATCTCCAGGGCGAGGTTGCCGCTCTGCGAGACGAGGCCCACCGCACCGGCCGGGAACTCGCCCCAGCTGAGCCGGAGTTGAGCGGTCGTGTCGACCACGCCCATGCAGTTGGGGCCGAGCAGCCGCGCCCCGGCCGCGGTGACGTGCGCGGCGAGCCGCCGCTCCTCGTCCGCGCCCGCCCCGCCCGACGTGATGACGGTGAAGCACCGCGCCCCGGCCGTGAGCCCCTGCTCGACCAGCGGCCGTACCTGCGGCGGCGGCACGGCCACGACGACATGCTCGGGCGGCTCCGGCAGCGCGTCCAGGCCCGGCAGGAACGGCACCCCGCGCAGCTCGCCGCCGCGCCGGTTGACCAGGTGCACACCCCGCCGCCCCCGCCCCTCCAGCGCCCCCGAGGCCAGCCAGTACCCCCACTTCTCGGGGTTGGCCGAGGCCCCGACGACGGCGACGGACCGCGGGTCGAAGAGGACGTCGAGCGCGCCGGGCCGTGCGTCGGTGGGCGAGCCGAGCCCGTCCCCCTCCCGTCCTGTCCGGCCCGTCACCTGTACCACCCGAACCGTTCCGCGATCACCGGCAGCCGGTCCGTGACGATCGCGTGCGCGGCGGCACGCGGGGTCGTGCCGTCGGCCGCCGCTCGCGCCAGCATCTGGTCGATCAGCGCCCGCATCGACCGCCGGGTGTACGCGAACGCCTCGTCCGCGTCGGCGCCGATGTCCCCGAACAGCGTCCACCACCACCAGGCGTTCGTACCGGAGTTGACCACCACGTCCGGCAGCACCTGCACGCCGCGCGCCGCGAGCAGCGCCTCGGCCTCCGGCAGCACCGGCATGTTGGCCGCCTCGACGACCCAGCGCGCCGCGGGCCGGATCCGCTCCTGGTTCGCGGCGTCCACGGCGTACGACACGGCCGCCGGCACGAGCACCTCCGCCTCGGCCGACAGCCAGGCGTCGCCCGGCAGTTCCACGTCGGAGGCCCTGAGCGCGCCCCGGTCGACCGCACCGTACGCGTCTCGCGCGGCGAGCAGCGCCTCCACGTCGAGGCCCTGCGGGTTGGCGACCGTGCCCTTCACGTCGGCCACCGCCACCACCCGCAGCCCGGCGCGGGCCAGAAAACGTGCCGTCGCCCCGCCCATCGTGCCGAAGCCCTGCACGGACACCCGGGTGCCCGCGTACGCGACGCCCGCCCGGTCGAGGGCGGCGAGCACCGACTCGGCGACCCCGCAGCCGCCGACCAGCTCGTCGAGGCCGATGCCGTCCACCTCGACGGCGAACGCGTCGGCGAGCCGCTGCCGCGCGGCCCGCTCGTCGTCGAGCAGCGGGTACACGGCCTGGATCGACGAGACCAACCCCGCCTCGGCGGCTGCCTTGTCGACCACGTCCTGGGTGAGGCCGAGGTCCTCGCCGGTGGTCCAGAAGCTCTCGATGTGCGGCCGCATCGCCCGCAGGTAGCGCACCAGCACCCCGTACGCCTCCGGGTCCCGCGGGTCGCAGTCGATGCCGCCCTTCGCCCCGCCGAGCGGCACATACCGGCCCTCCGGGTTGTAGTGCAGGGCCTCCTTCATCGTCATGCCCCGGGCGAGCCCCGCGACCTCGTCGAGCGTGCAGCCCGCGCGCATGCGCAGTCCGCCGCTGGACACGCCGCGCACGAGCCGGTCGACGACGAGGAATCCCTGCCGTCCGGTGACGTGATCGGTCCAGGTCAGGGAAATGAGCGGGGCGGAAGTGGGCGTGGGGGCGGCGATCATGCGGAGGTCTCCTCGGGGACGGTGATGAGGGTCGGGCCGGGGGTGCGCAGCGCCCGCGCGAGGGCCTCGGCGAACGCGCCGGGCGTCGTGACGCGCTCGCCCGCACCGCCGTACGCCCGGCACAGCGCGGGCAGGTCGACGGGCGGCTGGTCGACGGCGGTCGGGCGGTCGCCGCGTGCGGTCATCTCGTCGCGGATCTCGCCGTACCCGCCGTTGTCGAACACCACGACGGGCAGCGGGAGTTGACGCTGCACGGCGGTCGCCAGCTCCTGCACGGAGAACTGCAGTCCGCCGTCCCCGCTGAGCGCGACGACCTGCCGCTCGGGCCGCGCGGCCTGCACGCCGACGGCCGCGGGCAGCGCGTACCCGAGCGTCCCGAACCCGGTCGGGTGCAGATACCGGCCGCTTGGCCCGAGGGGCAGGTGGGGGAGCGCCCCGTAGTAGCAGCACTGCGCGCTGTCGGACGTGAACACCGCGTCCTGTGCGCACACCTCGCGCAGCACCCGCAGATACGGCAGCCAGCGGGCGTCCCGGCTCGCGGTCGCCGCATCGCGCTCGTGCAGCAACTCCCTTACGAGGGCAGGGGTGTCGGGGTCGGCGCTCACTCCGTCGGGCTCGGCGGCCAGCGCCCGCCGGACCTCCCGCAGGCACTCCCGCGCGTCCCCGACCAGCCCGACCTGTGCGGGCACGCCCGCGTACATCTGCGCCGGGTCGACGTCCACCCGGATCAGGGTCTTGCCGAGCGTGGCGGGCGGTGCGGTCCACAGGTCGGACTCGGCGAGCTCGGTGCCCACGGCGAGCACCGCGTCGCAGTCGGCGAGGGCCTTCTGCACGGCCGGCACGTGCAGGGAGACGCCGAGCGACAGCGGATGGCACTCGTCGACGACGCCCTTGCCGTTGGCCGTCGTGACGACCACCGCCCCCAACTCCTCGGCCAGCGCGAGGCATGCGTCCGCCGCACCCCGCGCCCCGCCCCCGAGGACCAGAGCACGCCGCCCGGCCCGCCGGAGCGCCCCGGCCGCCTCCCGTACCGCGGTCGCGTCGGGGCGTCGTACGTCCACCGGGGGTGCGAGCCGGGCCGGGCCCGTCGGGGCGTGCGCCTCCAGGAGGTCGAGCGGCACCTCGATGTGGACCGGGCGCGGCCGTCCGGAGCGGAACAGGGTGAAGGCGCGCGCCACGGCCGCCTCGATCTCCCCGACGCTCGACGCCCGGTGGCTGAACGCGGTGACGCCGCGCATGGCCTCCGTCTGGCTGCGCATCTCGTGCAGCGTTCCCGTCGACTGCCGCGGGTGCCCGAGCGGCATCCCCGGCGACACGATCAGCAGCGGCACGCTGTCGGAGTACGCCTGCCCGGCCGCCGCCGCGATGTTCAGGAGCGCGGGCCCGGTCGTGGTGATCGCGAGGCCCGGCCGTCCGGTGACACGCGCGTACGCGTCGGCCGCGTACCCCGCGCCCTGTTCGTGACGTGGCGTCACATGCCGAATGCCGTACGGCTCCAGGTGCCGGTAGACCTCCAGATTGTGCGTGCCGGGTATTCCGAACGCCGTGTCGACGCCGTGCGCGGCGAGGGCCCGGACCAGGACTCCGCCGCCGCTCATCCGCTCGGCTGACCCGAACTCGCCCTGGCCCAGGGGAAGTTGGCCGGTCATCACACGCTCCGGGAGATGACGAGCCGCATGATGTCCGAGGTGCCCTCTTCGATCTCCTCCAGCTTGGCGTCCCGCATCCACTGCTCGACCGGGTACTCCCGCGAGTACCCCCAGCCGCCCAGCGTCTGCACCGCGGCCCAGGTGCAGTACGCCGCGGTCTCCGACGCGGTGAGCTTCGCCATCGCGGCCTCGGCCGTCGCGTCGAGCCCCGCGTCGAGGCGTCTGGCCGCCCGCCAGGTCATCAGGCGGGCCTGCTCGATCCGGGTGCGCATGTCGGCGAGCCGGAACGCGACCGCCTGGTGCTCGACGATCGGCTTGCCGAACTGCCGCCGCGTCTTGGCGTAGTCCCGCGCGTACTCGTACGCCGCCCGGGCCACGCCCGTCGCCGCCGCGCCGAGCACGGTGCGGGAGATGTCGAACGTCCGCATCAGGCCGACGAAGCCCTGGCCCTCCGCGCCGAGCCGGTCCGACTCCGGCACGAACGCGTCCGCGAAGAAGATCTCCCGGCACACGATCGCGCGCTGCCCCATCTTCCGCATCGGCTCGCCGAACGTCACGCCGGGCGTGCCCTTGCGGAACAGGAACGCGGTCACCCCGCGCGAGCGCTGCGCCGGGTCGGTCTTGGCGAACACGACGTACTGCTCGGCCTCACCGGCGTTGGAGATCCACGCCTTCTGGCCGTTCAGCCGATAGCCGCCGTCGGTACGGGCCGCCGTGGTGGCGATGGACGCGGCGTCCGAACCCGCGCCCGGCTCGGTGGTCGCGAGCGCCGTCATCGGCGTGTCCGGCTTCGCCAGCGGCGTCAGCCACTCCCGCCGCTGCTCGGCGCTGCCGAGTTCGAGCACCGGGTCGGCGAAGAAGCCGTTGGAGCAGAGCAGATTCCCGATCCCGAGGTCCCCGACGCACAGCTCCTCCTGTACGAGGACTTGTGTGAACACGTCGGTGAAGCCGCCGCCCCCGTACTCCTCGGGCAGCATGAACCCCGTGATCCCGACCTCGGCGGCCCGCCGCCACAGGTCCCAGGGCGTCTCGACGTCGGCCTCGTCCACGGCACGCGCCCGCGGCCGGATCTCCTCACGGGCGAAGGCGCGGGTGAGCTCGACGATGTCCCGCTGCTCGGTGGAGAGCGGAACCAGCTCGATGGGCAGGTCAGCCATGAGTGCCTCCAGGCACGACGACATTGCCTTAACTGAATGTTCAGTCAGTATCTGGAGGCGGTGGCGGCGGCGTCAACAGGGCTGCTTACTGAATCACCGATCAGTTTCAGGGGTGGGGTCGGCCGGCTGCGGGCCGTCCTGTTCCGCGACCCGTTCGACCCGGCCCACGAGGAACACGTACGACAGGATGCCCACCACGGTGACCACCGTCATGTACGCGAAGCCCGGGGCGAAGCTGTCGTCCGTGATGATCATGCCGATGACGATCGGGGTGGCGATCGACGACAGGTTGCCGATGAAGTTGAACATCCCGCCGGTCAGGCCGAGCAGCCGCTGCGGGGCCATCGCCGACACCAGGGACCACGTGATCGACGCCAGGCCGTTGCCGAAGAACGCCACGGACAGGATCACGATGACCACCGCCGTCGAGTCCGTGAAGCCCGCCCCGACCATCACCGTGGACAGCAGCAGGCCCGCGATGACCGGCCCCTTGCGCGCCGCACCGAGCGAGACCCCGCGCCGCACCAGGAAGTCCGACAGCACGCCCGAGGCGAGCACGCCGACCAGGGCGGCGACGAACGGCAGCGAGGCCAGGAACCCGGACTTGATGTAGTCCATGCCGCGGTAGTCGACCAGATACGTCGGGAACCACGTCAGGAAGAACCACAGCGTCGACGTCAGACAGAACTGGCCGAGGTAGATGCCCCACAGCTTCCGCCGCCCGAGCACGGTCGCCAGGTCGGAGCGGGTGATCCGGGCCCGCTGCGGCCGCTCCCGCGTCGCGTCCACCAACCCGCCGCCGGCGCGGATGAGTTCGACCTCCGCGGCGTTGGCCCGCGAGTCCCGCGGCTCCCGGAACCCCGCGTACCAGACCGCCGCCCACAGGACGCCGACCAGGCCCGTCGCGATGAACACCCAGTGCCAGGACACCAGGGCCTGCAGCCACGAAAGCACCGGCGTGAGCAGGGCGAGCCCGATGAACTGGCCCGACGTGTAGAAGCCGATGGCGGTCGCCCGCTCCCGCTCCGGGAACCACACCGTCGCGATCTTGCTGTTGATCGGGTACGCGGGCGCCTCGAACACGCCGACAAGGAGACGCAGCACGATCAGCGCCACGAACCCGCCGATGACGCCCATGAACAGCGTCGCCAGGGACCACAGGGTCAGGCACACCGGGTAGAGCACCCGCGGCGGCACCCGGTCCACCAGCCACCCGCCGGGTACCTGCAACGCGGCGTACGTCCAGCCGAACGCCGAGAGCAGCAGGCCCTGTTGAGCCGTCGTCAGGTCGAGCTCGCGGGCGATCTCGGGCAGCGCGATCGACAGGTTGGAGCGGTCCAGATAGTTGATGACGACGGTGACGAACAGCATCACCGCGATCAGGACACGGAAGCGGGAGGCCCGCGCGCCCACGCCGGGGCCGGCCTTCGTCGTCTGTACGGGTTGCGTCATCGTCGGCTCACCACTCCGCGACGGAGCCGTCGGCGTGCCGCCACACCGGGTTGCGCCAGCGATGCCCTTCCGCGGCACGCTCGGCCACGTACTCCTCGTTCACCTCGATGCCGAGCCCCGGCCCGTCCGGAATGGCCACCTGACCGTCCCGGTACGTGAACACCGCGGGGTCCACCAGGTAGTCGAGCAGGTCGTTGCTGGTGTTGTAGTGGATGCCGAGGCTCTGCTCCTGGATCGTCGCGTTGTAGCAGCCCGCGTCGATCTGCAGACAGGCCGCGAGCGCGACCGGCCCCAGCGGGCAGTGCAGCGCCAGGCCCACGTCGTACGCCTCGGCCATGTGCGCGATCTTCCGGGCCTCGGTGATGCCGCCGCAGTGCGACGGGTCGGGCTGCACGATGTCCACGGCGCCGGAGGCGAGCACCTGCTTGAAGTCCCAGCGGGAGTACAGGCGTTCACCGAGCGCGATCGGGATCGGCGAGTTCCGCAGCACGTCCGCGAAGCCGTCCACGTGCTCGGACAGCACCGGCTCCTCGACGAACATCAGCCGGTACGGCTCCAGTTCGCGAAGGAGCACCTTCGCCATCGGCTTGTGCACCCGGCCGTGGAAGTCGACGCCGATCCCCACGTCCGGGCCCACCGCCTCGCGTACGGCGGCCACGTTGGCGACGCACCGGTCCACCTTGTCCCAGGTATCGAGGTACTGTAGCTCCTCCGTGCCGTTCATCTTCACCGCGCTGAACCCGCGCTCCACCACGTCACGCGCGGCCTGCGCCGTCTGAGCGGGGCGGTCGCCGCCGATCCACGAGTACACCTTGATCCGGTCCCGCACCCGGCCGCCGAGCAGCTCGTGCACCGGTACGCCGAGCGCCTTGCCCTTGATGTCCCACAGGGCCTGGTCGATGCCGGCAAGCGCGCTCATGTGCAGGCCGCCACCGCGGTAGAACCCGCCCCGGTACAGCACCGTCCACAGGTCCTCGATCCGCGACGGGTCCTGCCCGACCAGGTAGTCCGAGAGCTCCTCGACCGTGGCGGCCACGGACGCCGCCCGGCCCTCCAGGACCGGCTCGCCCCACCCGGTGACGCCCTCGTCCGTCTCGATCTTCAGGAAACACCAGCGCGGCGGCACCTGATACGTCGTCACTGACGTGATTCTCATGCGTTCCTCACTCCCGGCTCTCCCGGCTCTCCCGGCTCTCCCGGCTCTCCCGGCTCTCCCGGCTCTCCCGGCTCTCCCAGGCCCGTGTCCCTCGGGCCTGTGTCTTTCGTGTGTGCGGCGGCGCCGTCCGCGTCCCGGCCGACGGCCTCCCGCCAGATGCGCCGGAGCTCCCGGGCCCGCGCGCCGACCTCCTCGGCCGGGTCGCCCGGCCGGTACAGGCCGGAGCCGAGCCCCACCCCCGCCACCCCGGCCGCGGCCCACGCGGCGAGGTTCGTCCCGTCGACGCCGCCGACCGGCACGAGGCCGACGTCCGGCGGCAGTACCGCCTGCCACGCCCTGACCCCGGCGATGCCGACCGAGTCCGCCGGGAACACCTTCAACCGCCGCGCGCCCGCGCCGATCGCGGCGAACGCCTCGCTGGGCGTGGCCACCCCCGGGTACGGAGTGAGGCCCGCCCCGACCGCCGCGGCGATCACCTGACGGTCGCAGTTCGGCGCGACGACCATCCGCGCCCCGGCGGCCCGCGCCCGCGCGACGTCGTCCACGCTCAGCACCGTGCCCGCGCCGATCACACACCGCTCGCCCAGCGCGTCGGCGAGCAGCCGTACGCTCGTGAACGGGTCGGGGGAGTTGAGCGGCACCTCGATCGTGGTGACCCCGGCCTCGGCGAGCGCCCGGCCCACGTCCACGACCTCGGCGGGCTCGACGCCGCGCAGAATCGCGATCAGCCCTGTCATCGTCCTGATGTCCCTTCCCTGCGTACGACACGCACGTCCCGTACGTCGTCCTCTCGGCGGCCGAGGAGGCCAGCCCGGTCCGCGATCCGCCACAGCCCCCTGGCGGTGACCTCCTCGCCGAGCACCGTGGTCCGCACGCCGTGCCCGGCGAGCGCCTCGGCGTAGCGGCGGCACAGGTCGGGGGCGCCGCACAGCACGACTTCGGGCGCGGAGGCGGGCGTCGTGTCGGGGAGCGCGTCCGGCAGCAGATGCGCCACCTCGTCGGCGATCAGCACGCCCGAGACGTAGTCGGGCAGCGAGACGGCGTCGAGCAGCCCGTCGAGCACCAGCGGGCGCGCGCCGAACAGCTCGGCCGCGAGCCCGCGCGACCGCCCGGCGGCGAGGCCCCGCGCGAAGGCGGCGTCGTCCCGTACGGCGGCCCCGGCGGGCCCGGCGGTGCGGGCGAGGATGCCGTGCCGGGTGAGGAGGCCGTACAGCTCGCCGGACATCGCGGTGGTGAACCCCGTCACGCGCCGGTCGCCGTCGATCCGCACCCACTTGCTGTGCGTCCCCGGCAGTACGACGGTGAGCGGGGCGGCACCGTTCTCGTCCCCCAACTCAGCCAGAACCCCGACGAGTTGAGTCTCCTCGCCCCGCATCACATCGCCGGGCCGCGCGCCGTCCGAGGCGATCCGCAGTCCCGGTACGAGATGCAGCACGCCGGTGCGGTGCTCCACGCGTACGAGCGCGGTGGAGTCGACCGGCGCAGGCACGGTGCGGTAGCCGCTGTCGGCCCAGCCCTGTGCGCTGCCGACCATCCCGCAGGCGATCACGGGGACGTGCGGGTACGCGGCGAGCCAGTCGCCGCACGCCTCCCGCAGCGCGCCCTCGTACGCGGCGGCCCGCGCGGCCGGGTCGTGGGCGTCGATGCCCTCCGTCGTGGCCAGCAACCCCTGCCCCGACCTGCGGGATTCGAGCACGCGGCCGGCGGCGTCGAGCAGCCAGGCGCGCCGGCCGGTGGTGCCCCAGTCGAGCGCGACCAGGCCCGGTTCGGTGTCCGTCATGGCCGTCACTCTGAGAGACCCATCCCAATAATGCGAACGCCGTCCCTATATGTAGGATGGGGTCATGGCTGACACTCCGGCGCCCACAGCCGCGCCCGGCACCCAGACACTCGCCCGAGGACTCGCGGTCATCCGCGCGGTCGCGGACGGCGCGCAGGACCTCCGTACGGTGGTCGAGCGCACCGGCCTCGGCCGCAGCACGGCCCACCGCCTCGCCCAACTCCTCATCGCCGAGGGGTACTTGAGAGGCGGCCGGGACGGGTACACGCTCGGGCCGACACTCATCGAACTCGGCTTCCAGGCCCTGCACGGCAACCCGCTGCCGGTGGTCGCCCGCCCCGTCCTGGAGGAACTCTCCGCGCAACTGCACGACACGGTGCACCTCGCCGTGCGCGACGGCGACTCCGTCCTCTACCTCGACAAACTCCCCGGCACACGCGGCGCCGAGATGCGCTCCCGCATCGGCCACCGCATGCCGCTCACCCGCACCGGCGTCGGCATGGCCCTGCTCCTCGACTCCGAACCCGAGTGGGCCCCTCTCTATCAGGCCGAGGCCCCCGTCGAGGCGGACCGGGCCCACGCCCAGGACCTGGACGCGTTCCTGACCCGCATGCGGGAGTACGCGCAGGCCGGCGTCGCCAAGGACCTGGAGGACAACGAGCCCGGCATCCGCTGCGTCGCCGCCCCCATCCGGGACGCCACAGCCACGATCACCGGCGCCATCAGCGTCTCCGCCACCCGCCCGTACATGCCGACGGCCCGCATGCGAGGCCTGACGACGGTCATGACGAAGGCAGCCCAACGCATCTCGGAGTCCTTGGGGTACCGGGAGCCGTGACGGCGCCTCGACCCAACAGCCCCTGGTGCAGTCGAAGTTCGTGATGTCGATCTTCACGCCAGCGGCGTCCAGGGCGGTCGGCATCTTGCCCTTGACGGTCTGCCCCGGGAGGACGTTCCCCTCGTGCAGATGCCGTTGGCGACGCGCACGCCTGTCCGGCTGCCTGGCGGCAGTTTCGCCCACACCCGAACCACCAGCAGGGCGACCGGTACGCCTACAGGTGCAGGCCCTCAGCTACTCGCTCGGCGCGAAGCTCTCGACGAGGAGGTCGAGGCGGGCGCGGTCGGCGCGCCGGGGGATGCGGCCCGTGGCCGACAGGGCGGAGATGCCGTGCAGGGCCGCCCACACGAGCTCGGCCACGCCCTCCGGGTCGGCCGTGTCCTCCGGCAGCGCCTTCACGAACTCCTCGAAGCCGTTCCGCAGCGGCGCGGGCGTGTCCTCGTCGGCGAACTTCAGGCGCGTGGGCAGCACGAACATCGCCTGGTAGAGCGCCGGACGCTCGGCGGCGAACCGCAGGTAGGCCCGGCACACGGCCCGCAGCCCACGGTTCCGCTTCGGTCCCCGTGCCCCAGTTCGGGCGCGGCGCAGCAGCTCGGCCAGCTCGGCGAACCCCTCCAGGGCGACGGCCGCGACGATCGCGTCCTTGTTCTCGAAGTGGCTGTACAGCACCGGCTGGCTGTACTCGACCCGCTCGGCGAGGCGCCGCGTCGTCACCGCCTCCCAGCCCTCGGCCTCGGCCAACTCGCGCGCCACGGAGAGGATCAGACGGTGGCGCTCGGCACGTTCCCGCTCGCGGCGGTTCCGGGTGACGGACATGCCCGGATTCTAGCGCCGCTAGCCGAAGGTGACGACAGCGGCTCTAGCGCCGCTAGAAGAAGGAGCGGCCCTTGTCCGGCCCGCCCGGCGCGCGGGTGGGCCTGGTCCGGGCGCATCCCCATGACGGCCCGATGCCCCAGCGGACGCCGACCGCGGGCGGTGGCCAGGCGCGTCGCCGGGCCCGGTGCCCCCGAACCCCCTCAACGCCCCCGGAACCACGCCCAGTTCGAGTGCTCCTCCAGCGCGAGGCTGGCGGAAGCGGACCCGTCCGGCATAGCGTGACAGCGTGTCCGAGCCCGAGACCGCACCCACGGAACCGCCGCCGACGACCGCAGTCCCCTCCGTCCCACCCGCTCCCGCGACCACCACAGCCGCCACCCCCGCCACCCCCGCAACCGACGCCTCCGCGGCCCTGCTTGAGCGTCTCGCCGACAAGCTCGGCGGGCGGGCCTGTGTCGAGGCCGTGTTCGGTGAGCCCGTCACCGCCGAAGGCGTCACCGTGATCCCGGTCGCGCGGATCGGGTACGGGTTCGGGGGCGGCGCGGGCCGCGAGGTCGGCGCCGGCAGGACCGGCGAGGGCGGCGGCGGAGGCGGGGGCGCAGAGGCCCGCCCCCTCGGCTTCATCGAGCTGAGGGACGGCCACGCCACCTACAAGCCCGTACGCGACCCCTGGGCGCAGGCGCGGGACGTGCTCGTCCCGTTGACCGGCCTGCTCGCCGCCGCCGTCGGCCCGAGGATCGCCCACCGCCTCACCCGCCTCCGCGGCCGCCCACGGCGACGCCCGTGAACACACGACAGCGGCCCCGGGGCGTGCACCCCGGGGCCGCTGTCGTACGCCGATGTCCGGCGAGTCCGCTCAGACCGCGCTGACCGGGAACTTCGTGCCCTGGCCGACGACCTTGCCGGTGCTGTCCACCAGGTCCACCGGGTTCTTCAGGTCGAGGATCTGACCCTTCGGCGGGAGCTGGTTGAGGGTGCCGCCGAGCTGGACCGGGTCCTTCGCCGTCAGCTCCTCCGGCGCCGCGAACATCCGGCCCTCGGTCGCCAGCTTCTCGACGGACAGGTCGGCCGTCGCCGTCAGCTCCAGGGTGGCCGGGAACGGCTGCAGGGCGCTGTTGAAGCCGGCGGTGCCGGTGGCCTCGCTCTTCAGCGAGACCTTGCCGAGCTCGCTGTCCTCACCGGTGACCTCGAGCGTGCCGGTGACCTTCGTCTTCAGCTTCGTGGGCGTCGGCGCCTCGATGGTGAGCGACGCCTTGCCGGTGAGGTCGAGCGTGTGGACCTTGTCTCCGATCTTCAGCTCCGCGCCCTTCACGGCCACGTTCAGGTCGGCCTTCAGCGGGGCCTGCGCCTGCGGGACGGCAGCCGCGGGACCAGCGGGGGCTGCCGCGGTGGCGGCGGGGGCGACGGTGAGGAGGGCGGCACCGGCGGCGGCGACCGCGGCGGTGGCGAGTCGGATGTTCACGTGGTCTGTCTCCTTGAAAAGGGGGTGGTGACCGGGCGGGGAAACCGAGGCGTTCGCATCGCCGGGGACCAGCGAGTCGTACGCATCAGCCAGTTCCAAACGGTCGTTCTCATTCATGTCTGCATGCCGGGCCCCGGGATCTCACGCACCGTCACCGCCGAACCTCCGTGTGGCCCACGGATCGCCACTCGATCGGCAGAGCGCTTCTAGGCGGAGCGGGCCCGGCGGGCGAGCGTCGGCCGGCAGATCTTCCCGGTGGCGCCGAGCGGCATCTCGTCCACCCGCAGCAGCAGTTCCGGCAGCTTGCGCCGCTCCAGTCCCCGCTCGGCCTCCAGGAACCCCGTCACGTCGGCCAGGCTGAGCGGCGCGGCGCCGGGCGCCTCCCGGATGCAGGCGCAGAGCCGTTCACCCAGGTCGTCGTCCGGTACGCCGACACAGGCCACCTCGGCGACCGACGGGTGCGTGTCGAGCGCCCGCTCCACCTCGGCGGGGCTGATGGTGTAGCCGCCGCGCACCACGACCTGCTTGAGTCGCCCCACCACGTGCAGCCTGCCGTGCTCGTCGAAGCGGCCGCGGTCGCCGGTGCGGACCCAGCCGTCCGGGGTGCGGTGCCGGGCGTCGAGGTCGGGCCCGGCCACGTAACAGAGCGGAGTCATGGGGCCGCGGGCGCAGATCTCGCCGGTGGCCTCGACGAGGCGGATGTCGGCAACGGCCGGGTCGGGCAGGCCCGTTCCGGCCTCGGGGGCGGAGCCGGTGGCCGCGGTGTGGCAGTTCACGCCGTCGGACGAGCCGTACACGGTGAACACGGGGCGGCCGAAGCGGCGGGCGCAGGCCTCGGCCGTGGCGGGCGGCAGCGCGTCGCAGCTCGACACGACGGCCCGCAGCCCGGACAGGTCCTCGTCGGGCTCCGGGGGCAGCTCGGCGAGGCGCCGCAGCATCGTCGGCACGCCGTACACATGGGTGGGCCGGTGCGCGGAGAGCAGCCGCAGGGCCTGCCGCGGGTCGTAGCCGTCCTGCACGATGAGCGTGCCGCCGAGCGCGGCCACCGTCACGGACGTGCCGAGCGACCCGAACGACGAGGCGAGCGGCACGAGCACGAGGTTGCGTACGGGGCCGGGGTCGCCGCAGGACAGGGCACGGACGTAGTTGGCGCGGCCGCCGCCCATCGCGTTGTGCGAGTAGGCGACCATCTTCGGCTCGGCCTCCGAGCCGGACGACACCAGGATCCGGGCGGGCGCCTCGGCGTCGACCGGCCGCGGCGTGAACGGCCGCCGGGCCGGCTGACGCAGGTCGACGGCGCCGGGGCGGGTCACCCGGCCCCAGCTGAACACGGCCTCCAGGTACGGGAGTTCGGCGCCCGGCACGTCCAAGTCGCGTTCCGCGACGATCGCGCGGGCCCGCGACCGGCCGAGGAGGCTCGCCGGGCCGAGGCTGCCGTGCCCCGGCGGGTAGGGCAGGGCGACGGCGCCGATCGCGGCGACGGCCAGCTCGGCGGCCACCGCCCGCCGCCCGTTGGGGACGCGTACGGCGACGATGTCCCGTTCCCCGAGGCCGTGTTCGGCGAGGCGGGCGGCGATGTGCCGTACCTCGGCGTCGAGTTCGGCGTAGTCGAGGCTGCCGTACGGGTCGGCGACGGCCGTGCGGGTCGGGTGGGCGTGGACGTGGTCGGAGAAGAGGGAGTAGAGGTCGCGGCCGGGGCAGTGGCCCTCGGCGACCCAGGCGCGACGCAGCTCGGCCGGCACGAGGTCGCGGAGGGAGATGCCGTGGGCGGAGGTCCAGGCGGGTGTCATGCGAACTCCCAGGGCGGTCGGATCGACGCGTGGGCGCCGGGGCGGAGTGCGGGGGCGAAGCGCGGGTCGGCGGCGAGGGCGGCGAGGTCCGTGCACACGGAGGTGGCGGGCGTGCCCAAGTCGGCGAGGAGGGACCGGAGTTCGGCACCGGTGAGCCGTCGGGCGCGGTCGGCGAGCGCGGCCGGGTCGGCGGCGGCGCCGAGCGCGCGGGCGGCCCGCCGAGGCTCGGCCCGCGTCTCGGGGGCGAGCCACACATACCCGTCGAGCGTGGCCAACGGCCGCTCCAGCGGGCCCCGCAGGGCGCGCCGCGGCGGGCGGGGCACCAGCGCGGACGCCGAGTAGAGGGACGACACGACGTACCGGCCGCGGCCGGTACGCAGCCGGGCCAGCAGCCCCGCCAGCGCGGCCTGGGCGCTGAGCAGGCCGCCGAGGACGTCGGTGACGGTCAGCAGCGACGGACGCGGCGGCTCGCCCCCGGGGCGCAGCGCGGCGGCCAGCCCGCTGTGCGCCTGCACCAAGTAGTCGGTGCCCAGGGGCGGTCGGGGCCCGAGCGCGTCGCCCCAGCCGGACGCCCACGCGTACACCAGACCGGGCCGTACGCGGTGCAGGTCCGCCGCGTCGAGGCCCAGGTGGGCGGCCTTGCCGGGGGCCCAGTTGTGCAGGAACACGTCGGCGTCGCGGGCGAGTTCGCGTACGGCGTCCCGGCCCGCGGGGGTGGTGAAGTCGATCTCGGCGACGTCCTTGCCGGAGTTCAGGGCGCTGAAGCGGGCCGAGCAGTCGCCCGCCATGGGCGGCACGCCGCGCATCGGGTCGCCGCCCGGCGGTTCGATCCGCAGCACCCGCGCGCCGAGCAGCTGCAGCACCCGCCCGGCGAGCGGCCCCTGCACGCGCCGCGTCGACTCGACCACGCGCAGCCCGGCCAGGGGGAGGTGCGGGGCCGGGGCGCCGTCACCAGCGGCGGGAGCAGGGGCGGGCGGCAGCGGGGCGAGCGTCCAGGGCGCGACGGGCTCCGGCGCCGACGGGTCCTCGCGCACCGGCAGGAGCGCCGCGCCCGACTGCTCCGCCGCCGCGCGGAGCGCCGCGAACGGGACGGCGCGCACGGCCGCCGCGAGCGCCGGGTCGAGGGCGCATACCCCGGTGCCGAACCGGGACTGGAACGGCCGCCAGCCGTCCCGGACGGCCGTACGGGGCGCGTCCAGGCACGTCCAGAAGCGCAGCCACTCCTCCGCGCGGAGCGCCTCGACCTCGACGCGCACCCCGTCGGCGGACACGAACTCCGGTGCGCCCGGCCGGAGTTGCGCCTCGTAGGACGCGGGTGTGCCTGCGGTCGCGGCGGCCAGGTACTGGCCCAGGGCGAACAGCGCGGCCTGGCCGACCGAGGTGCGGACGCCGCCGACGGCACCGCCGCGGCGGCGGGCGACGAGGGCGGCCGTCACGCCCTGGGCGGCCAGGATCCCGGCGGCCGTGGAGGCGAAGTCAACGGCGAGCGGCTCGGGGCGGCCGGCGGCCAGGCCGTGCACGTGCATGACCCCGCAGGCCGCCTGCACCGCCCGCTCCTCGGCGAGCTCGGCGGACGGCAGCCGCAGCGGCCCCGCCCAGTCGACGGCGCACTCCACCTCGCCCGTGTCCGGGTCGCCGAGCAGGCCGACGAGCCGGGCGGCGACACCGGCGGCGACCGGGGCGCCGGAGACGCCCGCACCGGCGGCAGCGGCAGGAGGGGCGGTCGTCGTCATCGCGTCCCCGCCTCCGCCGGGCGCCTGCCCTGCACCGAGTAGTAGACGCTGGACGCCGCGCGGAACGACGGGTCGCGCATCAGCTCCCGCACCCGGTCGAGCTGCGCCCTGGTCAGCCCGGCGCGCAGCAGCCCGTCCTCCAGGTTGTGGGTGTGGTTCAACTGCAGCCGCAGGCCCGGGGTTTCGGCGGTGCGCAGCTCGATCCGGGGGCGCGGGTCGATGTCGACGAGGCCCGCCGCGCGCATCGCCGCAGGCGCCTTCCGCCCCCACTCGGGGTCGCCGCCGCGGGCACGCATCATCGCGCACTTGGCGTCGAGGAACGCCCGGTAGAGCCGCGCGGACTCGTCGTCGGGGGTGAGCAGCGGCGGCTCGTACGAGGTGTCGAACTCCTCGATCTGCAGCCATCCGCCCGGCTTCAGGGCGCGTACGAGCTTGTCGAGGACGGCGGCGCGCTGCGGCAGGTGCTGGAGGACGAGGCGGGCGGAGATCAGGTCGAACTCGCCCTCGGGCAGCGGGTCCTGGACGATGTCGTGGCGCAGCGACGTCAGGCCGGGCCGGGCCGGGATGTGCTGCGGTTTGACGTCGGTGGCGAGGACCGAGCCGCCGGGTGCGACGCGGTCGGCGAGCCAGCCGGCGATGCTGCCGCTGCCCGCACCGACCTCCAGGCAGCGCCAGCCGCGGGTGACTCCGGTCTCCGCGAGCCGGGCGCAGGTGGCCGCGTCGTAGGCGGCAGAGAGGCAGCGGTGCTGTTCGCGGCTGTGCACGCTGTCGTTGTCGAAGACGCAGCCGGAGCCGGGGTCTTCGGCCAGGAGGGGAGGCATACGGTCCTTTCCCGGTGGCGGTGGCGGTGGCGGTGGCGGTAGCGGTGGGGTCGGGGTGAGGGGTGGCGGTGGTCAGGTCCAGCGGCCGGTGCCGCCCGTCGCCGCCGTGCCGGTGAGCTGCTGCAGGAGCGCGGCGCGGCGGACCTTGCCGGTGCCGGTGCGCGGCACGTCGTCCCAGGCGAGCGCCACCGGGTCGGCGAGCGGCGGCAGTTCGCGCACGGCCTCCCGCCACCTCTGCGCGTCGAGGCTGCCGTCGGCGGTGACGACGACGGGCAGGGGCGGGCCGTCCGTGCCGGTGAGGACGATGCACTCCAGGGCCTGCGGCAGCCGGTCCTCGATCAGGTCCTCGGTGCTCAGGCAGCTCAGCCGGTCGCCGTGGTCGACCTCGCGGTCGAGGAGTTCGACGCTGCCGTCGCGGCGGTGCACGCCGATGTCGCCGGTGTTCCACCAGTCGCCGAACTGCTTGGCGGACCACCGGTGTTCCTCGCCGAGATAGGTGAGCGCACGGGCCGCGGTCCGGGCGAGGACGAGGCCGGACTTCCCGCGCGGCACCGGCCGGAGCGTCTCCGGGTCGACGACGCGCAGCCGGGTCTTGACCGGCACGGGCCGCCCGAGGTTGCGCACCCCGGGCCCGCCGAGGTGGCCGTCGGCGGTGCGGGTGTGGAAGCGGAACGTCAGCGGGCCCGTCTCGGTCTGGCCCCAGCCCTGCATCCACAGCGGACTGCGGTGCCGGCTGGCCGTCAGGTAGGCGCGGATCGTCGGCGGGTGCACGGCGTCGTAGGTGCTGGTGAAGAGCCGTACGTCGCGGAACGCGTTGTCGAGGCGCCCGGTCAGCGGCCGCAGCCGCACGTACGCGGACGGCAGGGCCTCGACGACGGTGGGCGGGTGGGCGCGCAGCAGCGGGTCGGCGCGCAGCGGGTCGTCGTCGGTGAGGACGAGGATGCGGGCGGGCGCCAGGCACAGCGCGGTGGCGGTCCAGCAGAACGTGCGCCCGTGGGAGTACGCGTTGGCGTTGAGGACGGTGTCGGTGCGGCGCACCCCGATCCTCGGGTAGCGGACGGCCTCGAAGCGGGCCAGCTTGCCGATGATGGTGCGCGCGGAGTGCACGACCAGCTTCGGGACGCCGGTGGTGCCCGAGGTGTGGTGGACGATCAGCGGCGCGTCGTCGTCCCGCCGCACGGGCCCGGGCGCGCGACCGCCGCGCACGTCGGCGGGGCCGAGCGTGCCGGGCACGCCGTCCGCGTCCACGACGTAGGTGGCGGCGGCAGCGGCGGCCGGGCCGCAGTCCTCGCGCCGGGCGCGTTCCAGGACCCGGGCCGAGGTGACGAGGAGCCTCGGGGCGAGCCGGTGCAGCAGCGTGCCGAGGGCCTCGCCGGACAGGTGCGCGGACAGCTGCGCGGGCACGGCCCCGAGGCGTACGGCGGCGCAGGCGAGCAGGTCGTAGTCCCAGTGGTTGTCCTTGACGATCGCCACCCGGTCCCCGGCCCGCACCCCCGCCGCGGCCAGCCGTCCCGCCGACTCCCGTACGAGAGCGGCGAGTTGGGGCACCGTCCAGTGGGTGCCGCCGTCCGGGGCGATGTCGAAGGGCCGGTCGAGGTGGACGGCGGTGCGGGTGCCACGGGCCGCGCACTCGTCGAACAGGACGCCCATGTCATGCGGTCTCAAGGCGGTCGCTCCTCGGTACGTGGACGGCGGCCGGGCGGGCGGCGGCCGTGGGGGAGGGGTGCAGGCGGGCGAGGACCCGGGAGGCGGCCAGCGCCCCGGACCGTACGGCGGACTCGGAGGCCGGGCACAGCGCCGCCCAGTCGCCCGCGTACTCGACGGGGCGCGGCGCGCGGGCCGCGAAGCCGGGGCGCAGCGCGAGCGCCTCGGGCGTGGCCTCGGGCAGGGCGTGCGCGAAGCTGTGCACGACGTGGCCGCGGAGCGCGTCGGGCAGGCCGGGCAGGTAGCGGGTGGCGGCCCGCACGAGCCGGTCGGCGGTCTTCTCCGGGTCGTCGGCCCGCAGTTCGGGCACCCGGCGGGCGTCGGCGACCAGGGCGACCAGGCCCTTGCCGACGGGCGCGCGGCCGGGGTGCTTGTTGTGGTCGAAGGTGATCCCGGCGAGCATGTCGTCCTCGGGGTCCGGCGTGAACAGCGCGTACAGCGGGCGCGGTGACGGGGCCTGCAGCGGCCGGTCGAGGAGGCAGCTGACCTTCAGGAACGGGGCGAACGTGCACGCGTCGAGGAACGCCCGCTCGTCGGCCGGCGCCCCGGGGTGCAGGCGGGCCGCCACGGGCGCCGGCACGGCCAGGACGGCGGCCCGCGCGGTGACGGCGCCGCCCGGCCCGTGCAGCCGTACCTCCCGGCCGGTGTCGGTGACTTCGTGCACCGGGGTGGCGGTGGCGACGTCGAGGGTCGCGGCGAGGCGGCGGGCGAGGAGGTCCATGCCGTCGTGGTAGGTGCGCCAGCCGGACACCGGACCCGCCTCCCGCATCAGGGCGACCAGCGGGGCCGCCGCGCACCGTGCCACGTCCCAGCCGAAGAACCCGGAGGCGACGGGCTGCAGCAGGTAGTCGTGCAGATCGGGGTGGAAGCGGCGCGCGAACGACGCGACGGTACGGGCGCCGAGCGGGGAGCGCTCCGGCCGGTCGAGGTCGAAGCGGCGGTGGTGCCGGGCCGTCCAGGCGAGCAGCCGGGCCAGGTCGAGCCGGGCCCGTGGGGAGAGCCCGGCGCCGGTGACGAGCGCCGCCGCGTCGGCCATGCCGGGGTGGGCGCGGCCGTCCCGCCACATGCCGAGGCACGCCTTCCCGATCCGCGGCACCTCACGGCCGGTCACGCCGAGCCGGGCGAGCAGTTCCCAGGTGGCGCGGTAGCCGCGCTCGGGCAGCTGCTCGGCGCCCTCGTCGATGACGTAGCCGTGGCGCCGTACGGTGTGCATCCGGCCGCCGACGTACGGCAGTTCCTCGAAGACCCGCACCGTCAGGCCGGCGCGGCGCAGCTCGTGGGCGGCGGTCAGTCCGGCGACGCCGGCGCCGACCACGGCCACGTCCAGGTCGGGGCTCATCGGGACACCTCCAGGGCGGTGAGCAGGTTGGCGGCGATCAGCAGCAGGAAGCACACCCGGTGGGTGCGGAAGCCGAGCCTGCGGGCGCGCAGGATGTCGCCGCGGCGGAAGCCGGTGACGTACTGGCGGACGCGCAGCCCCGTCACCGGCAGCATCAGGAGCACGAACCACCACGGGGCGAGACCGGTGGCCGACGCGGCCGCGCCGAGCAGGAACTCGGCGCAGGACAGCGCCCCCACGAACAGGGCGTTGCCGCGCGGCGACAGCAGACAGGCCGCGGTGGGACGGCCCACGGCCCGGTCGCCGGGGATGTCGTTGGTGTTGGAGTACACCCCGCACAGCAGCGGCCCGCACCCGAACAGCACGGCCTGCACGAGCACGAACCCGGAGAACTCCCCGGCGACGAGCCCGTACGGCGCGAGCACAAGCCCCACCCCGAGCCCGCACAGGAACGCCTCCTGGAACCCGTGGTAGCTGATCTTCAGGCCGTACGAGTACTGCAGCGACACCACGAACAGCGCGGCCGTGACCGCCACCGCCCACCCGGGCCGGTGCGGGGCGGCCGCGACCGCCGCGGCCCACAGGACGGCACCGGTCAGCGCGGTGAGCCAGGCGAAGCCGAGCGCCTCACGCACCGTCAGCGCCCCGGCGACCAGCGGCTTGCGGCGCTTGTCGCGCAGCGGGTCGTCGGGCCCGTAGTTGGTGGTGTCGCTGCCGTCGCGGTAGCCGGTCACGTCGTCGAAGGCCGTGCCCGACATGATCACGAAGACCGCGCCGAGCAGGAACAGCGCCGTGGCCGCGAGCGCCCCGGACACCGTCGCGGGCCGCAGCGGCAGCGCCGCCGAGAGGGCCACGGCCATCGCCGGGTAGTAGTCGTAGACGTCGAGCTTGCCCAGGCGGGCGTAGCTGCGGAGCTTGCTCTCCGCCGCGGGACCGCCGGGTGCGAGGCGCGGGGCCTCCTCGGCGCGGGTCGTCATCGGCCCGGTTCCTTTCCTTTTCCGTACGGGGACTTCTGCGCGCGTGCGGGCATGCGGGCGCCGCGCGAAATTGAAGAGGGAATGCGGATTTCGGTGTGCCGAGCGGAACCTGCCGAATTCCGGGCGGCAGGGGACAGGCCACGGGGGACTCTACGGCCCGGAAGTGCCCGCGTACGGGTGTGGCGGTGCGGTTCGCCCCGATGGGCGAATACGCAGGTCCGGACCCTGTCACGGCCCACGGCACATCCCCGTGTCGCAAGCCGCCCGCATATTTCGGCATCGGTACGATTCGGGCGCCGACGCCGGGTGAATAGCGTTCCTCCGGTGTTTCAGTGAATGGGGTGCCGCATTTCCGGAACGTGACCGGCCCTGCCGCGAGAAAAAAGAGGGAGTGGGATGTACGACCGCGCAGGCGCCCGTCGGCGAGCGGCCCGCGCCGCCCTCCTGCTGCTCGCCGCCGCCCAGGGCCTGCCGGGCCTGTGGGCGCTGCTGTGGCCGGCGCACTTCTACGGCACCTACCCCGTCCCCGGGCACCCGTGGGTCGCCGGGTTCCCGCCCTACAACGAGCACCTCCTGCACGACACCGGCGCCGCCGGCCTCGCCCTCGGCGTGCTCTGCGCCTGCGCCGCGTACAGCGTGCAGCCCCAGCTGGTGCGGGCCGCCGCCGCGTCGACGCTGGTCTTCTGCGTCGCCCATCTCGTGTTCCACGGCGCCCACTTGGGCCGCCCGTTCGGCGCGGAGGAGGCCCTGCAGCTCTTTTCCCTCGCGGCCCCCGTGGCGTGCGCGGCGGTCGCCCTCCTCACGACCTACGGCCCACCGCAGCGAACCCCGCCCACCCGCGCCTCCGACCCCGACTCCGCCCCCGTCCCCGTGTCCCGCCCCGCAGCCTCCGTACGACGACGTCCCGGCAAGGAAGAGACCCCCTGATGACAGCCGCGCCCAGCGCGCACCCCGCGCCCACCGACCGGACACCGGGCGAGCGTCCCGTGCCGTTCTTCAGTCAGGCCGCCACGTTCGAGGAGCTGTGGCCCGAGATCCGCGCCCGGGTCGAAGAGGTCCTGGACGACGGCAAGTTCTCGCACGGGCGGCAGGTCGGCCGCCTGGAGGAGGCGCTCGCCGCGTTCACCGGGGCGCGGCACTGCGTGGCCGTCAACAGCGGCACCGACGCGCTCGTGCTGCTGCTGCGCGCGGCCGGGCTGCAGCCGGGCGACGAGGTGGTGGTGCCCGCGTTCAGCTTCATCGCGACCGCCTCGTCCGTGGTCCTGGCCGGCGGCCGGCCGGTGTTCGCCGACATCGACCCGGTGACGTACGCGATCGACCCGCGGGCCGCCGCCGACGCCGTCACGCCGCGCACCACGACGCTGATGCCGGTGCACCTGTTCTGCCAGATGGCCGACATGGCCGCGCTCGCCCGGGTCGCCGAACGGTACGGCCTCACCCTCGTCGAGGACAGCGCCGAGGCGATCGGCATGCGCTGGGACGGCGTGCACGCGGGCCTGCTCGGCGCGGGCGGCGTGCTGTCGTTCTTCCCGACCAAGACCCTCGGCGCCCTCGGCGACGCCGGCGCGATCCTCACCGACGACCCGCGCATCGCGGAGACCGCCGCCGCGCTGCGCCACCACGGCCGCGCGGGCCGCACCCTCGGCCACTTCCCCGGCATCAACCACACCACCGCGTTCAACGGCGTCAACAGCAAGGCCGACGACCTCCAGGCCGCCGTCCTCCTCGCGAAGCTGCCCCGCCTCGCCGACGCCGTACGCCGCCGCCGCGCCCTCGCCGACGCCTACACCGAACGCCTCCGCGACGTCCCCGGCCTGCTCCGGCTGCCCACCCTCGCCCGGTACGACGCCCCGACCGACCCGGTGTTCTACGTGTACCTCGTCGAGGCCGAGCGGCGGGACGGCCTCGCCGCACACCTCGCGGAGCACGGCGTCGGCACCGAGACGTACTACCCGACGCCGCTCCACCTCCAGCCCTGCTTCGCCGAACTCGGCTACAAGCAGGGGCAGTTCCCGCACGCCGAGACCGCCTGCGAGCGCACCCTCGCGCTGCCGCTGCACCCCGACCTGACGACCGCCGACGTGGACACGGTCTGCGACCTGATCCGCCGCTACTACACCGGGAGGGCCGCGGCATGACCCGGCAGGGAACCATCCCGTTCTTCGCCCCCGACCTGTTCGAGGACGACCGCGACGTGCTGCTCGACCTGGTCCGCGCCACCGGCACCGTCCCCGGGCAGAAGTTCATCCTCGGCGAGCGCACCGCCGCCTTCGAGGACGCCCTGGCCGAAACCCTGGGCGCCGCCCACGTGGTGGCCTGCTCCAGCGGCACGTCGGCGCTCACCCTCGTCCTGACCGCGATGGGCGTGGGCCCCGGCGACGAGGTGATCGTCCCCGCGTACGGCTGCGCCCCGCTCGGCAACACCGTCGTGGAGGTCGGCGCCACCCCGGTCTTCGCGGACGTCGACCCGCTGACGACGGTGGTCGACCCGGCGTGCGTCGAAGCGGCCGTCACGTCCCGTACGAAGGCGTTGATGCCGGCGCACATGTTCTCCGTGATGGCGGACATGCCGGCGATGCGGGAGATCGCCGGGCGGCACGGGCTGCGGCTCGTGGAGGACTCGGCCGTCGCGCAGGGCGGCGTGCTCGACGGCCGGCCCGCCGGGACCTGGGGCGAGGCGGGCGTGTTCTCGTTCGTCCAGGTCAAGACGTTCGGCACGGCGGGGGAGGGCGGCGCGGTCGTGACCGACGACCCGGAACTCGCCCGCGCCGTGAGGGCGTTGCGCAACCACGGGCAGGAGGGGCAGCGGTTCGTGCACCAGCGGATCGGCCGCAACAGCCGCTTCGACGAGCTCCTTGCCGCGTTCCAGTTGCACCGCCTTCCCGGACTGCCGGGCCGTCTGGAACGCCGCGCGCGGATCGCCGAGCACTACACCGAGCGCTTCACCCCGCTCGCCGAGCACGGCATCACCCCGCCGCCGCCGGGCCGCAACGGCCGCTGCCACTACGTGTATTCACTGCTCGCCGACGAACGCGACGCCCTCCAGGCCCACTTGGCGGCGCACGGCGTCGACAGCCACGTCTACTACCCGCAGCCCCTGCCCCACCAGCCGGCGTTCGCCCGCTTCGCACCCGAGGGGCGGACCTGGCCGCACGCGCTCGCCGCGAGCCGCCGCCAGCTCGCCCTCCCCGTCCACCCGCGGCTCACGGACGCGGAGGTCGAGCACATCGCGGACACGGTGTGCGCGTTCGCCGCGCGCTGAGCCACCACCCACCCTCCGACCGCAAGGGACAGCCCTTCGTGCTCCGCACGCTGCTCATCGGACTCGGGCGCGCCGGGACAGGACTCCACCTGCCCGTCCTGCGCCGCGCCCGCACCACCCACCCCCAACTCTTCGCCCGGCAGCCCGTGTTGGGCGTCGACCCGGCCCGCGCACCGGCCGCCGCTGCCACGGAAGGACTGCACGTCGTCGGCTCCCTGCGGGACGCCCGCCGCAGCCTCGACCCGGACGGCACGGTCGTCCACCTGTGCACCCCGCCCGCCGTACGCGGCGCCCTGCTCGCGGAGGCCGCACGGCTCGGCTACCGGCGGTTCCTCGTAGAGAAGCCGATCGCCACCGACCGCACCGCCCTGCGCCAGGTCCTCGACGCGGTGGACGAGCACGGCCTGCACGTCCGTGTCGTGTCGCCGTGGCTGCACAGCGCCCTCACCGACCGGATCGCCGACCTGACCGGCGGCCCGGCGGGCGTCCGCGCGGTCACCGTCACCCAGCACAAGTCCCGGTTCCGCCGCACCCTCACCAACTCCGGCCACACCGACGCCTTCCAGGTGGAGATCCCGCACGCCCTCGGCGTCCTCCTTCGCCTCGCCGGGGACGCCGAGGTGCACTCCGCGACCTGCACCGACCTGCGGTACGGCGGGGACGTCGTCCCGCACATGGGCGGCGCCCGCCTCACCCTCCGGCACGCCTCGGGCCTGCACAGCCTCGTCGACTGCGACCTCACCTCCCCGGTCCGCAGGCGCCGCATCACCGTGCACACCGCCGACGGCACCCGGCTCGTCGGCCACTACCCGGTCGCCCAGGACGACGACATCGCCCAGCTCGACGTCCACGGCCCCGACGGCCACGTACGGGAGCTGCTCGCCGACGACGCCCTGTCGCGGTGCCTCACGCACGCCTACCGGGCGTTCGCCGACGACGACTCGGGGCACGGACGCGCCGACGACCTGCGGCTGCACATCCGTACCGCCGAACTCCTCGGCGACGCCCGGCACTTGGCGCTCGCCGACCCGCCCCGCACCCGCCACCAGGAGGCCGCCCGCCATGCCGGCTGACATCCGCCCGGCCGCCCCGCCGCCCGGCATCCGCTACGCCGGCATCGGCGACGAGGCCGCGCCCGCGCTCGCCGACCAGCTCGCCGCTGTACACCGACTCGGCTGGGACGCCGTCGAGTTGCGCACCGTCGACGGCCGTGCGCTCGCCGACCTCGACGACCTGGCCTTCGGCGCCCTCACCGAACAGCTCGCGGCCACCGGCACGGACGTGGTGTGCGTCGACTCGCGCATCGCCGACTGGAGCCGCCCCGTCACCGGCCCGTTCGCGCGCGACACCGACGAGCTGCACACCCTCGCCCGCCGCTGTCCCGCCCTCGGCACCCGGTACGTCCGCGTCATGTCGTACCCGAACGACGGCCTCGCCGAGCCCGAGTGGGCCCGCCGCGTCGAGCAGCGCATGACCGTCCTGGCCCGGCAGGCGGAGGACGCCGGGCTCGTCCTGCTGCACGAGAACTGCGCCGGCTGGGCCGGGACGCGCGCCGACCGGATGCTCGACCTCCTCGCCCGCGTCGACAGCCCCGCCCTGCGGCTCCTCTTCGACACCGGCAACGGCGTCCCGTACGGCTACGCGGCCACCGAACTCCTCGCCGCCGTCGTCGATTTCGTCGACCACGTGCACATCAAGGACGCCCTGCCCACCGGCCCCGGCGAGGCCGTCTACACCCTCCCCGGGCAGGGCGCCGCCCAACTCCGCGAATGCCTGGGCCTGTTGCTGCGCGGCGGCTGGCGCGGCACCTGGTCCATCGAGCCGCACACCCGCCTCCGCCCGCACGACGGCACCGACAGCCGCGACGCCGACGGCCCGGCGGCGTTCGTCGCGTACGGGCGGGAGCTGGAGCGGTTCGTCGCGAAGGAGGTCGTCGCCGTCGCCGTACCGGCGGCCCACGGGAGTGGCGGGCATGGCTGAGCAGACCCTGACCGTCACGGCCCGGCACGCCGCCCTCACCCCCGCCGACCGCGACCTGCTCCTTTGCCTCCTCGCCACCCCCACCGCGGGCCCTCTGGAGACCGGCGGCGCCACCGAACCCGTACGGCTGTGGGACGCCGGACACCAATACGCCGCCGCTGCCCGGGAGTTGGGGATGACGGTGGTACGGCACGCCGCGCCGTCGGGCGACGTGCTCGCGCGCGATGGCGTCCCCGCGTCCGTGCGGGAGTGCGCGGAGGCGACGCCCGGGTTCCTCGACTGCCAGCCCAGCCTGCTGCTGCGCCTCGGGCCCGCAGGGCTGCCCCGCCGCGACACCGTGATGTTCAACGTGCACCTCGACACCGTGGCCGGCTGGTGGCCGCCCGCCTTCGACGGCGCCCGGTTCAGCGGGCGCGGCGCCATCGACGCCAAGGGCCCGGCGGTCGCCCTGCTCGCCGGGATCCGCGCCGCGTGCGCCGCCGACGACGCGATCGGCTCGCGGGTCGGGGTCCTCGTGCAGGCCGTGGCGGGCGAGGAGGGCGGCGCGATGGGCACGTTCGGCACCCGGCCGCTCGTTCAGGAGGGCCACGTCGGACGCCTCAACGTCTTCTGCGAACCCACCGGCCACCGCTTCCTGCCGCGCACCACGGCCGCCATGACCGCCTGCGTCGAGGTGCACGGCGACGACGCGATCGACGACCGCCCCGAGGCCGGGCACAACGCCACCGCCCTGCTCGGCCACCTCGCCCACCACCTCGCCGTCGCCCTGCCCGCGCGGGCGCACGGGGCGCGGGTGTGCGTGGCCGGCCTGCACACCGGCGACCGGCACAACAAGGTGTACGGAACAGGCCGACTGCTCCTCAACATCGCCTACCCGGACCCGGGTTGCGCCCGCACCGCCGAGGCCGCCCTCCACCGCACCCTCGCCGAGGGCCTGGCCGCCTTCCGCGCCGGAGCCCACCACCTCCCCGCACTCGCCCGCACCGCCCGGGACGCGTCCGCGATCACGTCCGTACGGTGGCTGAAGCGCGGCCTGCCCGCCCTCAACGGGCCGACCGGCGACGGGAGTTGGGCCGAGAAGCTGCTCGAGCGGGACTGCGGGCTGACCCGCTGGCCCGACCGCGAACCGGCCTTCACCTGCGACGCCCTCTGGATGGCCGGCGTCCCCGACACCTACACCGCCGTCCTCGGCCCCGGCGCCCTCGACACCAACCGCGCCCACGCCGACGGCGAGTACGCCGACCTGGCCGAACTCGACCGGTACGCCGGTGAGGTGGCCCGACTGCTCGTGGCGTTCGCCCGCCGTACCGACCCGTCCCGCTCGTGAAGGCCCACTCCTGAAAGGCCCCCGCCCAGTGACGACCACCGCCCCGGCGGCCACCACGCCCCCGACTCCCCTCCCCGACACCGAAGTCCGCGTCCCCTACGCCGGACTCCGGGACTTCGTCACCGCCGTCCTGCGCGCCCGCGGACTCCCCGAGGGCAGGGCCCGTACGGCCTCCGAGGCGCTGTGCCACGGCGACCTGACCGGGTTCACCACGCACGGCGTCACCAACCTCACCCGCCTCTACCTGCCGCTCCTCGACTCCGGCCGCTGCGACCCGGCCGCCGAGCCCGTCCGCCTCAGCGACACCGGCCCCGCCGTCCTCGTCGACGCCCGGCGCGCGCTCGGCCTGTGGTCGGCGGTCGAGGCGATGGAGCTGGCCGTCGAGCGGGCCCGCACGCACGGCATCGGCATGGTGTCGGTGCGCGGCGGCACGCACTTCGGCTGCGCCGGGCACCACGCGCTGCGCGCCGTCGACCACGACATGATCGGCCTCGCCACCGCCAACTGCGGACGGCAGCGCCTCGCCCCGCCGCCCGGCACCGCCGCCCCGATGCTCGGCACCAACCCGCTCGCGCTCGCCGCCCCGGCAGGTCACCACCCGCCGTTCACGCTGGACATGAGCACCACCGTCGTCCCCACCGGCCGCATCCGCGCCGCCGCCCGCGCCGGTGAGCCCGTCCCGGAGGGCTGGCTGGAGGGCGCCGACGGCACACCGGTCACCGACCCGGCGGCGTACGACCGGGGCGAGGCCCGCCTTCGCTGGCTGGGCGGCGACCCCGAGACGGGCGCGTACAAGGGGTACGGGCTCGGCCTGCTCGTCGAAGTGCTGTCCGCGCTCCTTCCCGGCGCGGGCATCGGGCCGCACCACGACACCCGCGACGAGCCGGACGACGACGTCGGCCATCTGCTGCTCGCCGTCGCCCCCGCCCGGCTGCGCTCCGAGGACGCGTTCCTCGGCGCGGCCACCGGCCTGTTCGGCGCGCTGCTCGACTGCCCGCCGCTGGACGCCGACGAGCCGGTCGCCTACCCCGGCTGGTGGGAACACCGCCGCGGCCTCGACCGCCTCGCCCACGGCGTCCCGCTCGCCCCGGCCCTCCACCGCGAACTGCTCGCCCTGGCAGGCAAGTCGGGCCTGCCGTTCCCGGCCGCGGCGCCGAACCCCCGGCCCGTACGCGAAGGAGCCCCCGCATGACCGGCCACCCGCCCCTCAGCCACCCGCCCCTGCGCATCGGCATGATCGGCCTCGGCGTCATCTCCCGCTTCCACCTCGCCGCCCTCGAACGGTCCCCGCACGCCGTCCTCACCGCCGTCTGCGACCGCGACCCCGGCACGTACGACGCACTGCCCGCGCACATCGCGCGCTACGACGACCACCGGGAGCTGCTGCGGGACGAGAACGTGGACGCGGTCGTCGTCAACGTCCCCAACGACGCCCACCCGGCGGTCTGCCACGACGCCCTGCGCGCCGGGCGGGCGGTGTGCGTGGAGAAACCCCTCGCCGTCGACGCCGTCGACGCCCGCCGCCTCACCCGGTACGCGCAGCAGCAGGGCCTTCCCCTCTTCACGTCCTTCCACCGCCGCTACAACGCCCCCGTGCGCGCCCTGCTCGACCGGCTGCCGCAGGACAACCCGGTGGTCGCGCTGACCGTGCGGTACGAGGAGATGATCGAGGAGCACGCCGGGCGCGACACCTGGTACCTGGACCCGGCCCGCTGCGGCGGCGGCTGCCTCGCCGACAACGGGCCCAACGCCCTCGACCTCGTCCGCCTCGTCCTCGGCGACGACCTGCGCGTCGACGAGGCCGTGCTGCGGCGCGACCCGCACGGCGTGGACCGCGCCGCCCGCCTCCGCCTCACCGCCCCCACGACCGGCGCCACGGCCCACGTCGAGCTCGACTGGTCCTACCCCGGCGAGCGCAAGACCCTCCGACTCCGCCTCGCCGACGGCCAGTTGCTGACTGCCGACATGCTCGACGGGCACCCCGAGTTCAAGGGCTCCCTGTGGCACGAGTACGTGGGCGTCCTCGACGACTTCGTCCGTACGGTGCGGGGCGAGGCTCCGCGTACCGGGCCCGCACCCGACGGACTCGCCGTCGCCGAGCTCGTCGCCGAGTGCTACGCCCGAGCCACCGACGCCGATGCCGAAGCCGGCGCCGATGCCGACGCCGACCCGCACGCCCAGGAGGTCCCGGCGTGAACCCCGCGGAGGACGGCGCGAAACGGCCGGTGCACGGCGCGCTCGTGAAGGTCCTGGTGCACCGGCTCGACGCGCGCGGCATGACGCTCGAACCGTACGCGAGCCGCTGTGTGCGCCGCGGCGAGGTGCACGAACTGCTCACCACCGACCACACCGACCCGGCGGCCGGGGCGCGCGTCGACCGGGTCGGGTTCCTCGGGTTCGTGGAGCTGGGCTGCGCCGGGGTGCTCGACCGCGGCGACCGGGTGTTCGCGGGCGGCCGGGAGATCGGCACCGTGCTCGGCTTCGACGCCTGCCACTTCCCCAACCACTACAACGTCATCGTCTCCGCGCCCCACCCGGTCACCGGCCGCGACCTGGACCTGAAGCCGGAGACGGAAATCCGCTTCGAGCAGAACAGCGGCCCGTGAACTGCCCTACAGGCGGGCGACCTTCTTGCCGGTGACCCGGCCCCGGGTGTCGAAGAACAGCCGGGACGCGGTGACGAGCCGGTCGAGCGCGTAGCCGCGGTGCGCCTGCAGCAGCACCGTCACGTCGGCCTCCGCCGCGGCCCGTTCGGCGTCCGGCACGCACCGCAGCAGCCGCCCGCCGATCAACCAGGTTGGCACGTACGGGTCGTGGTACGCGACCTCCGCCCCGGCGGCGGCCAGGCGTTCCGCGACCGCCCGGCACGGCGACTCCCGCTCGTCGGACACGTCCGCCTTGTACGTGGCGCCGAGCAGCAGCACCTTGGCGCCGCGCAGGCTGCGGCCCCCGTCGTTGAGCAACTCGGCGACGCGGCCGACCACATGGCGCGGCATCGAGTCGTTGATCTCCTGCGCCAACTCCGCGAACCGGAACGGGTAGCCGAGCCCGCGCACCCGGTGCGAGAGATAGCCGGGGTCGACGGGAATGCAGTGCCCGCCCACGCCCGGCCCCGGGTGGAACGGTGTGAACCCGAACGGTTTCGTCGCCGCCGCGTCGATCGCCTCCCACAGGTCGACGCCCAACTCGTGGCAGAACACGGCCATTTCGTTGACCAGCGCGATGTTCACCTGCCGGTACGTGTTCTCCAGGAGCTTCGACATCTCCGCCACCTCCGGGGAGCTGACCGGCACGACCTCGCCGACCAGGTCCGCGTAGAACGCGGTCGCCGCGTGCGTACAGCCCTCGGTGACTCCGCCGACGACCTTCGGGGTGTTGGCGAGCGTGAACGACGGATTGCCCGGGTCGATCCGCTCCGGCGAGAACGCCAGATGGAAGTCCACGCCGACCTGCCGGGCCCCGCCGGCCTCCAGTAACGGAAGCAGCACCTCGACGGTGGTGCCCGGGTACGTGGTCGACTCCAGCACCACCAGGGCGCCCGGCCGCAGCCGTTCCGCCACCGCCGACCCCGCCGCGCACACCGCCGTCAGGTCGGGCACGGACTGCCGCAGCGGGGTCGGCACGCAGATCACGACGACGTCGGCGGACGCGAGGCAGGCGCTGTCCGAGGTCGCGGTGAAACCCCGGCCGAGGGCCTCCCGTACGTCCGCGTCGCCGACGTCGTCGACATGGCTGAGGCCGAGCGAGAGGCCGCGCACCCGCTCCGCGTCGCTGTCCAGGCCGTGCACCCGCCACCCGGCCCCGGCGGCCGCCACGGCGAGCGGCAGTCCGACGTACCCGAGCCCCACGACGACCAGCGAACGGCGTTCCATGCGTGTTCCCACTCTTCCTCTCCCCGTCCGAGTGGTGCTGCCCTCGGAGCCGACGCTGTCGCGGTGACCATGGTGCACTCCAGTACGGATAAATCCGCATATGCCGGGCCGGGTCACGTCGGGTCAGACGGGAGAAAAGGCGAGGTGGGGGAGGGGAAGGACGGTCAGGCGGTGATCCAGTCGCTGGTGGCGATGACCGGGGCGATGCCGTCGCGGTGGACGGTGGCCTCGATCAGGCCGTACATGCGGTCCGCGGCGAAGTACACCTCGTTGTCGTTCTTCAGGCCGAACGGCTCCAGGTCCACGAGGAAGTGATGCTTGTTCGGCAGGTTGAGGCGGACCTCGTTGATCTGCGGGCAGTGGTCCATGATCCGCTCGGCCATGGCGTTGAGGGTCTGCTGCAGCGAGTAGCTGTAGGTCTCCGCGAACGCCTCCAGCATGTGCTGCCTGGCCTTCCGGTAGAGCCGGTCCCAGTCGGTGTCCGGGTCGGCCGCGGCGGCCGCGGAGTAGGCCCAGCGGGCGGTGACCTTGGTCGCGAGGATCCGGTCGTACGCCTCCTGCAGCGTCGTGTACTCGTCCTTGATGTAGCCGTGGAACTCGGAGCCGGTCGAGTTCATCACGGTCAGGTCCTTCAGGCCCGAGACGATCTGCAGCTGCCCGGTGTGCTTGTTGAACGTGACCTGACTGGTCCGCACCTCCCGGCCGCTGCGCACGAACGAGTGCTGGTCCCTGCGCGTCGGCACCGGGATCCGGTCCCAGGCGAACTCCTCGACGCGCACCTGCGATTCGTGGATGACGCTCTGCGAGCTCGCGAAGTGCCGGGCGAGCCGGGTGCCGAAGTCCTCCGGCGAGGACACACCGTGCTCCTTGGCGAAGGCGTACACGGTGTTCTTCGTGGTGTCGGTCGGCAGGCAGTTGCCGTTGTCGCCGGTGAGGTGGACGTCGCGGAACTCGCCGCGCAGGGCGACGGACACGTTGAGGTCGCGGACCTCGTGCCAGGACCCCTCGTTGCCCTTGCGCTCGATCCTGACGATGCGGTTCTCGGCCTTGCCGTACTGGTTCTGCCCGAGCACGTACTTGCTCATGGTGCGATTCCTTCGGGTACGTGGATTCCTGTGGTGTCCGGATCCCGTACGCCCGGCGTCCAGCGCCCCCGCAACAGGAGCCGCTCCCCGCCGTCCGGCCCGCGCAGAACGGGCCGCCCCGGGACTGACTGGCATCCCGGTCCGTAGGTGTCGGCGTCGATTGGAGCACAACGGGTGCGGTTCCGGGAAGGGTTCGGGCCCTGGAACTGCGCTTTCGCCCGCGCCGGCGCCCCGCGCGCGCTGGCCCACACGACTGATCTTCCGCCCGGTCCGCGACGCCGTGTGACGCCACGGGAACCCGTGAGGGCATGACCGAGACAGACAAGGCACTCCTCGAGGGCGGCCCGCAGGAACTGCCCGAGCGGATCGTCGAGATCAGCACGCCCGGCGAAGACCTGAAGATCGAGTTCCGCAACGGCTACGAGCACTTCCGCCCGACCCGGCGCGAGGCGGACACCGCGCAGGGCCGGCTCCCCGTGTACGAGTGGTGGGAACGCACCGAGATGGCCTCGTAGGGGCAGGGCGGGTACGGGGGTCAGTCCGCCCGCGCGTCGAGCCGCGCCTGCGCCCGCCGCGCGACGTCCTCCGCGTCCGCGTCCCCTTCGTACGTACGCACCTCTCCGCTGCCCAACGCGACCGTGGCCCGCGGGCGCATGGGACCCTCGCCGCGCCGGGACAGCAGGACGAGTTCGTCGACCTCCGTGGTCATGGCGTCGAGCCGGGCCGTGCACGCGGCGACGACGGGTCGCGGGTCGCGGGCCCGGCCGAGCGAGAGGTGCGGCGTGAAGCCCCGGTGCCGTCCGCGGCACCGGGGAAACCGCTCGACCAGCGCCTCGTACACCCCCTGCCAGGGCTCCCGCCCCGCGGCGGCCGGGTCGAGCCAGACAGTTGAGTACGCCCGGTGCCGGAACATCCGTACGCCGGACAGTCGCGCCCCGAACTCCCTTGTCTCCGCGGCGACTTGGGCGAGGAGCGGGAGCGCCTGCGGGAAGTCGTCCTCCGGTACGAAGCCGAAGAGCACGTTGACGTGCGGGGGCCAGCGGCGGATCTGCGGGTCGTACTCCTGCCGGAGGCCCTGGATCGCGGGCCACGTCCCGAGCGGCGGAATCCACGCGAGCGCGGTGCGCGCGGTCGGCGCGACGTCCAGGGGGCCGAGGGGCGTGCGGGGGGTCGTGCGGGGGTCCATGCCTCCATGGTGGGGCCGAGCCTCCCTGGTGGCGGGAGCTGGCCGAGGCGACACCGCAGAACCCTGACGGCCCGTCAATTCGTACGCGACGTGCCGGTTTGCCCCGGACCGGCGCCCGACGGGATTCACCGAGCCACCCCACGACAGTAGAACAATGTTCACCTTCCCGGGATCATCTGTGCGACGACCGCTCACGAAGGGCGCAGGGATGAAGGGCGCAGGGATGAAGGGGACGGGAATGCCGGTACGGGGAATCAGCAGGCGCGCGATGCTCGCGGGCGTCGGCGGGGTGGGCACGGCGGTCGCGCTCGGCGCGGTCGGACGGCAGGCGGTGGCCGCCGAGAGCGGCACGGGCAAGTTCCCGATACCCGACAAGCGCGAGCTGAACGTGCTGCTCACCGGGGACGCGGGCACGGGCAAGCCGGAGCAGTACGCGGTCGCCGCGGCCGCGCGCAAGCTGTGCGAGGAGCGCGGCGTCGACCTCGCGATCGGGCTCGGCGACAACATCTACGAGAACGGCCCCGAGGACGTCCTGGACGACGAGTTCGCCACCAAGTTCGAGGAGCCCAACCAGGGCATCGACGTGCCGTGGCTGATGGTGCTCGGCAACCACGACACCAGCGGCGTCATCCCCGGCAGCGGCGGCCGCCCCTCCCGCGGCGACCACGAGGTGGCCTACCACCACCACTCGGCCCGCTGGTACATGCCCGACCGCCACTACTCCGTCGCCGTCCCCCGACAGGCCCCGGTCGCCGAGTTCTTCGCCCTCGACACCACGCCGCTGTCCTCGTACGTCCTGCAGACCGACCCCGAGTACTACTGGAACGGCCCGTTCGCGCAGAAGCAGCGCGCCTGGCTGGCCGAGTCCCTCGCCGCGTCCAAGGCCCGCTGGAAGTTCGTCTTCGCCCACCACCCGCTGCGCAACAACGGCACCCACGGCAACGCGGGCGCGTACGAGGGCATCACCTGCGGCGACTACCTCAGCGGCAAGCACGTCAAGAAGCTGTACGAGGAAGTGGTGTGCGGGAAGGCCGAGTTCATCCTCTCCGGCCACGACCACACCCTGCAGATCCTCGACACGGGCGCCGACTACCGGGGCACCCAGCAGATCGTCTGCGGCGCCGCCGCCAAGTCCAAGGGCCGGGCAGCCGACGCGCAGAACAAGGCGTTCTGGGAGGCGTACGACACGCTGGGCTTCATGATGCTGTCGATCGACGCCGACCGGGTCGTCACCGACGCGTACACCGTCGACCCGGAGTCGGGGGCGTACACGCATGCGTATCGGCATGTGCGGAGGGACCGGGTCGGGGGCTGAGCGCGGTCGGTCGCCGCCGCGAGTGCAGCGACCGAAGCGACCCAAGCGACTGAAGTTCGGGATTCAAGAACCGTGGCGCCGGGGCGCGTTCGGCCGCTGCCGTGCGGGTCGTCGGGCCGACTTTCAGGCCGTGCGGACCGTCAGAGCCTCGGCGGGCCCGCCTCCACGCGGTGCAGGACCGGGGCCAGGCGGTCCAGGTCCGGGCCTGTCTGGATCTGGCGCTCGTCCCACCAGGTGGCGCCCGCGTCGTGCAGGGGCCCGATCACGTCCCTGGCCCTGGCCGGGTCGGCGGGGGTGGCGCCGCCGAGGACGAGCTCGAAGGGGTGCGGGGTCTCGGCCGTACGGTGCTCGCGCACGTACGCCACGAGGTCGCGGACCTCCGCCACGTCCGGTACGTGCCCGTGCCGGGCCGTCTCGAAGAGGGGCACCGCGCCGTCCCAGCGGGCGGCCCGCCGCATCGGTGGCCGGCGCGGCCAGAATCCGCCGATCCACACCGGCGGGCGGGGCCGCTGCACGGGGGCGGGGAGGAGCGTCACGTCCCGGGCCGCGTAGTGCGGGCCGCGGTGGTCCACCGGCTCGCCGGACCAGAAGCGGGCCAGCAGGCCGAGGCCCTCGTCGAGCCGTTCGGCGAGGATGCGCGGGTCGGCGGTGTCGCCGAAGGCGGCGTACTCGTCGTCGATCGGGCCGCCCAGACCGGCGGCGAAGGTCACCCTGCCGCCGCTGAGCCGGTCCAGGGTGGCCACTTGGCGGGCGAGTTGCTGCGGGCGGTAGCGGGGGACCGGGGTCAGGAGCGGGCCGAGCCGGATCCGGGAGGTCGCGAGCGCCGCCGCGGTCAGCAGCATCCACGGGTCGCCGAACGGCCGCCCCTGGTGCTGCCGGTGCAGGACGTGGTCCCAGACGAACAGCCCGTCCCACCCCGCCTGTTCGGCGGCGGCCGCGACCGTCGCGACGTTGCGGGGGTCCGCGAAGTCACCGAAGTTGGGGATGTTGACGGAGAAGCGCATCACAGCAGGATGGGCGACCGCCACGGGCGGGACAATCGCATTCCCGGCCGCGCTCCGCCGACGGGCCTATTCCGCCCGCCGCACCCGGAACCGCAGATGCGTGGCGCCCTTGCCCTGGACGACGACCGGGTCGTCGAAGTGGTGCGGTGCGCCGGTGAGTTCGGCGAAGTAGGGGATGCCGCGGCCGAGCAGCACGGGTACGAGGCTGACCTGCACCTCGTCGACCAGGCCGAGGTCGACCGCCTGCCGTGCGATGTCGGCGCTGGCGATGCTGACGTCCTTGCCGCCCGCGATCTCCTTGGCCCGCGCGACGCCCTCCTCGACGCTGCCGGCGAACGTCGTACGCGGCCACTTCTTCGTGTCCTCGGGTGGGCGGTGGGTGACGACCACGACCGGGGCGCCGACCGGGTGGTTGTCGTTCCAGCCGTCGGTGATGTCGAAGAGTCGGCGTCCGCAGACGAGGGCGCCGGTGCCGGAGACGAAGCCGCGCAGCACCTCGGCGCTGTCCGGGTCGACGCGGAGCGTCAGACCCTCGTCGGCGGTCGGCACGGCGACGTCGCCGGCCTGGTACCAGCCGAACAGCTCGTCGATGCCGTCGTCGGGGTCGGCGATGTAGCCGTCGAGCGACATCGTCATGTGCGTGTACACGGTGCTCATGCGGTCCTCCTGGATGCTCCTACAGGTCAGACCGCGCGGACGGCACGAACTCATCGGTGCCCGCCCGCGCACCGCGTCGGCGCTCAGCTCGGCTTCTGATCGTCCGGCAGGAGCGCCAGGAGCTGTCGCGTGTGGCCGGGCAGTTCGGCCTCCGCGAGGCCGGTGAGGATGTCTCTGAGGGGCAGCGGCCGGTCGACGAGGACCTTGCCGTGGGACAGGAGCAGCGCGGGCACCGGAGTGTCGAGTTCGGTCTCGCTGAGCATCGGCCCGCCGAGCGCGCACAGGGCGTCCGCCTGGTGGCGGATGCGTTCGCGGAGCCCCGCGTTGCCGCCGGAGAGCGTGATGACGCGGTCGAGGGTCCAGGCGTCCTGCGCCGCCCGGTTGTCGTACGTCGTGACGGCCCCGCCGGCGGCGGAGGAGACGGCGTTGACGGTGGCGGCGTTGACGAGGGCGACGTGCGCCAGGATCTGGTCGGCGTTCCACTCGCCGTCCGGCGGGGCGGGGTTCGGGTCACCGGATCCGGCGACGGTGGCGGCGGCGTCGAGCAGCGCGGTGCAGGCGTCGCGGAGCGCGGTGGTGTCCATCGTGGCGGTTCTCCTTCTTCGCGGACCGGTCAGTGGCAGCCGTGGGGCTTGCGGTCCGCCGACGGCTCCTGGGCGGCGCCGAGGTCGTCGGAGTGCCCGGCCGCGAGCCGGGACCACTGCGGGATGGGCCGTCCGTCAGTGCGCAGCTCGTGCTCCGGCGGGGTGGACGGGACGCGCGGCCAGCCCTCCGGGGAGTCCTCCCACAGCTCCTGCCGCCCGTACACGGTGAGGTCCATCAGCGCGTAGCTGTAGTCCATGGCCTCCACGCCGCGCCGGGTCGTCCAGTACGTCTCGAAGACGCGGTCGCCGTCGCGCAGGTAGCCGACCAGGTGCATCATGCCGACGTGCCGCCCCACGAGCAGCCGCTCCTGCGACGGGAGGGCCGAGTACCAGGGCACCTCCCAGCCCATGAAGTCCCGGTAGCGGCGGCTCTCCTCGTACGGGCCCTGGCAGAAGACGGCGTACGTGATGTCGCGGGAGTGCAGATAGGACAGCTCCTGCACCTGGCTCGTGACCCAGGTGCAGCCCTCGCACTGCCCGGCCGCGTCCTGGCCCTCGTGCCACATGAGGTAGTACGCGACGAGCTGGCGGCGGCCCTCGAACGCGTCGAGGAGGGTGACCGGGCGGCCGCCCGGGCCGGTCAGTTCGAGGCTCGCGTCCACCTCGACCATGGGCAGCCGCCGCCGGGCCGCGGCGATCGCGTCGCCCTCCCGCGTGTGCGCCTTCTCGCGTTCCCGCAGCTTGTCCAACTCGGCCTGGAACACGGCCCGTTCGACGACGGGCGGAAGAGCGGAGCTGTTCCGGGCGGAGGTTGTCCCGCTGTCGTACTCGGACATGATGGGTCCAATCCTGGTAGGCCGTCAGGGGGTCGGGCTGTCCTCGTCCTCGTTGTCGTTGTCGTTGTCGTGGGGCGGGCGTTCCGCCAGTTCCTTGATGCGCAGGAGGCGGGTGTCCCAGGAGCGGCCTATGCGGTCCAACTCCCGGGCGAGCGCGCCGAGTCGGGCGCCGACGGCGAGGTGGACGACCTCCCGCCCGCGCTGCTCCGACTCGACCAGGCCGACCTCGCGCAGCACCTCCAGATGCTTGCCGATCGCCTGCCGGCTGACCGGCAGCACCCGGGCCAGCGCGGACGCCGACATGGGGCCCTCGCCGAGCCGGGTGAGGATCTCCCAGCGCATCGGTTCGCCGAGTGCGGCGCACATGACGGGGAGCTGTGTGTTCATGGGCGGGCCTGCTGCCGCGCGTCCGGGGCGCCCTTCTCGACGTACGTCTTCGCGGCCTCCAGCTCGACGAGCCAGCCCTTGTCGTTGCCCTCGCGCTCCTTGAGCCAGGCGGCCGGGTCGTCGGCGAGCCCGGAGAAGCCGCTCTCGACGACGCGCAGCGTCACGCCGCCGCCATCCCGCTCGTCGATCCAGAACTCGACGAGGGTGGAGGGCGTCGAGCCGTCGCGGTACGGGGTGCCGATCCAGCGGAACGCGGCGTAGCGCGGCTTGTCCAGGGTGACCGTGCGGAACCGGAACTCGCCGAGCGTGGGGTGCCGGACGACGGCCACGTCGTCCTCGTACCGCAGGTCGGGCTCGGCGTCGACGGCGCCGTCGTTGATGTACCAGCCGGGGCGTGCGACCAGGTCCCAGACCCGCTCGGCGGGTGCGTCGATGTCGATCTGCCGGGCGATCCGGTCCAGCTCGTCGAGCTCGGCCTCGGTGTAGGCGGTGTCGCTCATGGCGTCCTCCGTGAGTCGTCCTCGGGTTTCGTCGGGGTGCGGGCCGCCCCCGACCTCAACCTGCAACTCAACGATTGCACATCGGGAGGCGATCCTGCAACCGGAAGGTTGCACATCAAGGCTGGACGGCCGGCGGCCCCGAGCCGCTTAGGCCGTACGGCCCGCTTCTCGGCTTGCCTGAATTGCGAGGTATGCGTAGCCCCTCCCCATAATCGGAGCTCAGAGTTCCGTCACGGGAGGACACAAGTGAAGACGACGCTCCACGGACGCCGGACCCGCCCGCTCGTCGCCGTCGCCGCGACGGCCGGGCTCGTGCTCGTGGCGGCGTGCACCTCCACCGACGACGGCGGCAGCGGGAAGAAGACCGCCGCGGGCGGCGTCGAGCTCGTCAAGGGCGGGAAGCTCACCACCTGCACCCACCTGCCGTACCCGCCGTTCCAGTCGGAGATCGACGGCAAGGTGCAGGGCTTCGACGTGGCGCTCATCGACCTCGTAGCGAAGGACCTGGGCGTCGAGCAGGACATCCTCGACACGCCCTTCGAGAACTTCAAGACCGGCGCGTTCCTCAACTCCGGCGAGTGCGACCTGGCCGCCGCCGGCATGACCATCACCGAGGAGCGGAAGAAGAACGTCGACTTCTCCGCCCCCTACTTCAACGCCACCCAGGCCCTCCTCGTCGACAAGAAGAGCGGCGTCCGCTCGCTCGCCGACCTGAAGGCCAAGAAGGTCAAGCTGGGCGCGCAGGCGCAGACCACCGGCGAGGACTACACCAAGAAGCAGGGCTTCGACCCGGTCTCCTTCGAGTCGTCCGACGCCGTCCTCAACGGCCTGCGCACCGGCCAGGTCGGCGCCGTCGTCATCGACTACCCCGTCGTGCAGGGCTGGCTGAAGGACAAGGCCAACGCCGCCGCCTTCCGGGTCGCCGCCAACATCAACACCGGCGAGCAGTACGGCTTCACGGTCAAGAAGGGCAACACCAAGCTCCGCGAGGCCATCGACAAGGCCCTCGCTGACGCCAAGGCCGACGGCACCTACAAGAAGCTGTACGAGAAGTGGATCGGCCCCTACGACGAGTCCGCCGCCTCGCCCGCCGCCTCATGACCCAGGCGGACGCCGACCCGGACACCGAGCTCCAGCCGAGGCGGAAGGGCCTCAGCAGACGGCAGAAGCGCAGCCTGTCGCGGGGCGTGCAGTACGCGGTGTTCGTCGCCGCCGTGGTCGCCTTCGCGGTCGCCGCCGACTGGGAGCGGCTGCAGAACCAGTTCGCGCAGGGCGAGATCGCCGGGCGGATGCTCCCCGACGTCCTTACGCTCGCCCTGAAGAACACCGTGATCTACACGGTCACCGGCTTCGTCGTGGGCCTCGCCCTCGGCATGGTCATCGCCCTGATGCGGCTGTCGTCCGTCGGCCCGTACCGCTGGCTCGCCGGGGTCTACATCGAGATCTTCCGCGGCCTGCCCGCCCTGCTGATCTTCATCTTCATCGGCGTGGCCGTGCCCCTCGCCTTCCCCGGCACGGAGATCGTCGGCGGCACGTACGGGAAGGTCGCCCTCGCGCTCGGCCTGGTGGCCGCCGCGTACATGGCGGAGACGATCCGCGCGGGCATCCAGGCCGTGCCCAAGGGGCAGATGGAGGCGGCCCGTTCGCTCGGGTTCTCGCCCGCGCGCGCGATGGTCTCGATCATCATCCCGCAGGCCTTCCGCATCATCCTGCCGCCGCTGACCAACGAACTCGTCCTGCTCTTCAAGGACTCCTCGCTCGTCCTGTTCCTCGGCGTCACCCTGGAAGAGCGCGAACTGTCCAAGTACGGCCGCGACCTGGCCAGCCAGACCGCCAACTCCACGCCCATCCTCGTCGCGGGCCTGTGCTACCTGCTGATCACGATCCCGCTCGGCTTCGTCGTACGCCGTATGGAGGCCAAGGCGCAGGAGGCGGTGCGGTGACGAACGAGACGACCGGAGCCGGGCGGCCCGAGATCCGGCTGCGGGACCTGCACAAGTTCTTCGGCGACAACCACGTCCTGCGCGGCATCGACCTGGAGGTCGCCCGCGGCGAGGTCGTCTGCGTCATCGGGCCGTCCGGATCGGGCAAGTCCACGCTGCTGCGGTGCGTGAACCTCCTGGAGGAGCCCGGCAAGGGGCAGGTGTTCGTCGGCGGCACTGAACTCACCGACCCGGACGTCGACATCGACGCGGTGCGCCGCCGGATCGGCATGGTCTTCCAGCAGTTCAACCTGTTCCCGCACCTGACCGTCACCGAGAACCTGACGCTGCCGCAGCGCCGCGTGCTGCGGCGGGACAAGGCCGAGGCGGCGCGGGTGGCCGCCGAGAACCTGCGGCGGGTCGGCCTCGCCGAGAAGGCCGGCGCGTACCCGGCGTCCCTGTCCGGCGGGCAGCAGCAGCGCGTCGCGATCGCCCGTGCCCTTGCGATGGGGCCCGAGGTGATGCTGTTCGACGAGCCCACATCGGCGCTCGACCCCGAGCTGGTGGGCGACGTGCTCGCGGTGATGCGGATGCTCGCCGACGAGGGCATGACGATGATGGTCGTCACCCACGAGATGACCTTCGCCCGCGAGGTCGCCGACCGGGTCGTGTTCATGGACGGCGGCGTGATCGTCGAGGACGGCGCCCCCGAACAGGTCATCACCGCCCCCCGCCACGAACGCACCCGCCACTTCCTGTCCCGCCTCCTCGACCCGGCGATGGCGGATGTCGAGGAGGAGACGTCGGACCAGGTGGGGGAGAAGGAGTAGCGCGTACGGGACTCGGGGCCGGGCACGCCGCACGGGGGTGAGCCGCAGGCCCCGCGACGGGGGTGGCGCGGGGCCTGCGGTGTCCGGGTGCCCCCCTCGCGACGGGGCGCGCCTCGCTGCGGATGCGCTCGCTACCGATGCCGCTCGCTACGGGGTGCCCCCTGCTACAGGGTGTCCGCCGCGATGCGCTGGGCGCGGGTGCGCGTCACCGTGAGCTCGTCCGGTCTGTCCGCCGGCCATGCCTCGCGGCCGTCCGCGCGGAGCCAGACGACTCCCTCGCGGATGTCCGTGACGATCGCCAGCGCACGGCCGTCCGACACTTCGTCACCGACTTCCGGTAGCTGCGCCCCGCCCGTTGCGGTCATGTGCCTCATCCTCGGTTCTGCGTATGCGCGTTGCATCAGAGAAACGTTTCCCCCGGATGCGTGAACCGTATGCACGGAGCGTGCCCGCGAGGTCACCGGACCCGTCGGACGTCGCCGCGCGCCTCTACCACCAGCACCCCACCGCGCGTAGGGAAAGCGGCACCCGACGGCCCGATCGAGTGATCGGTTTCGGCTGTCGCGTCACTGGAGTGGCCGGTTTGCGTTGGGGTGGCGTCGGTCCCGCAGCAGTGACGGTTCTGCACCTCCCGGGCACGTGCCTGAGCCACCGCCGCAGCGGACGACGTCGATGTCATCAACGGGGAAAGGCCATACGGGTGTTGAGGTGGGGCGGCAGGCGCCGCGGAGCGCTGGAGGACGTCGACGTACGGGAGGAGGGGCTCGTCGGGCGGGAGCAGGAGCTGGCGCTGCTCGAGCAGGCCCTGGCGGAACACCGGCTGGTGACGGTGTGCGGGCGGGCCGGGGTCGGGAAGAGCCGGCTGGCCGCGGAGGCGCTCGGCGCGGTGCGCGGGGCGGAGGTGGTGCGGCTGCGGTGGCAGGGCGGGCCCGGCACGCCCGAGACCCTGCTCGCCCGGGTCCGGCAGGCGTTCACGGGCGCCGCCACCACCGCCGCGGCACCCGGCCGGGACCCCGGACCCGCCGAGACGGCGTCCGGCGTACGGGGCGGGCTGCTGTTCCTCGACGACATCGACCCGGTGCACCGGGCGGGCATCCAGGTCGTGCAGCACCTGCTCATGTCCGTACCGCGGTTGAGGATTCTGGTGACCTCCCGGCGGGCGCTCGGGCTCGGGGACGAGCGGGTGCTGACCCTCGCGCCGCTGACCGTCGAGGCGGCCGACGCAGCCGCGGAACCGGAGGCCGGGGCGGCCGTGGAGCCGGAGGCGGGGGCGGCCGTGGAGCTGTTTCTGCGGCGGGCCCGGGAGGAGGGGGCGGACTGCGCCGGGTCGGGCGCCGATCTGCGGGCGGTCGGGGCGATCTGCCGTGCGCTGGAGGGCGTGCCGCACGCCGTCGAACTGGCCGCCCGGCAGGCCGCGCGCATGGGCCTGCACCGGCTCGCGGAGGTCGTGCAGCGGCGGCAGTGCTGGCTCGACCGGAGCGGGGGCGGGCTGCGGCGGCACCGGTCCGTGCGGGCGGCCGTCGGCGCGAGCTACGGGCTGTGCGAGCGCCCCGCGCGGATGGTGTGGAGCCGGGCCGCGATGTTCGGCGGCGCCTTCGACCAGACGTCGGCGGTGCTGCTGTGCACCGGCGGGGAGGTGCTGCCGCACCAAGTGCCGTCCCTGCTCGCCGAGTTGGCGTCCGTGCACGTCCTCGAGCCGGTCGACGACCCGGGCGGCCCGCGGGTGCCCCGTTACCGGATGACCCGCGCGGCACGGGAGTTCGGCGTCGAGTGCCTCCGGGAGGCGGGGGAGTGGGAGGCGACGGCGGAACTGCACCTGGCGAACTGCCGGAAGACCGCGGCGGTCGCCTCGCACCTGTGGCTGACGGGGCATCAGCGGCAGGCCGTGCGCCTCGTGCACGAGCAGCACGACGACCTCGCGGCCATGGTGCGGTACGCGCAGGACGACCCGGCCCGGGCCGAACCCGCCCTGGGCATCCTCGTCGGCGTCTGGTTCTGGTGGGCCGCGTACGGGCGCGCCGAGGAAGGGCTCGACCTGCTGCAGCGCCTGCTTCCGCTGTGCCCCGCCGACAGCGAGGTCACCCGGCGCGGCCGGTGGCTCGCCGCCTGGCTCTGCGCGGGCAGCGACCCGGACGCGGCCCGTCAACTCCTCAGCGGCGCCTGGGAGTTGGCGGTCGTGGCGGGCGACGACGCCACGGTCGGGCAGGTAGCCCACGTGGAGGGCGTGCTGGCCTTGTACGAGGGCGACCACCGCACCGCGGCCGCCCACTTCCACGCCGCCGCGCACACCACGCCCCCCGACTCCCCGGCCGGGCCGTCGCACGCCGTCAGCATGGCGGCCCTGGCCATCGCACAGTCCGGCCACGACCCGCGCGCCGCCCACCGCACCGCACGCCGGGCCCTCGCACAGCCCGGCGTGCGCGACGACCCGTGGGCGGGGGCCCTCACGCACTACGCGCGGGCGTTCGTCGAGCACCGCAACGGCCGCAGCGGACGCGCCCTGCACCGCGCCCGCCGGACCCTCGCGGCACTCGACACGGCCGCACCCCGGCCACTCGTCGGCGAGGCCCTGCGCTGCCTCATCTCCGACATCGAGGCGCACGCCGTCGGACATGTCTTCGTGCCGAAGGTCTCCCTGCCGACCTCGCTCCTGCCCTGGACGGCGACGCTACGGGCCCAGCCGGTGCGGTGACTCACGGGCGCGGGGCGTCGCGCCTCGCTTGGCCGGACGGGCCGCCGGGGCTCGCCGGGTCGGTCGGGCCGTCGGGGCTCGCAGGGTCGAGTCGCCGTGGTGCACGGGTGGGGCCGGGCGGGCCGCCGTGACTCGTCGTAGGGCCGGGCGGCCGTCGTGACTCGTCGTAGGGCCGGGCGGCCGTCGTGACTCGTCGTAGGGCCGGGCGGGCCGTCGTCGATTCGTCGGGTTGGTCGGGTCGTCGTGTGTTGCTGGGACGGGCCGCCGGCATGACCCGCAGGGGGGCGAGCCGCCGTGCCCCGTCGCGGTGGGCCGTCCGTTGTGGCTCGCGGGTCGTGTCGGCGTGACTTGTCGGGTTGGTCGGGTCGTTGTGGCTGGCAGAGGCGGGGCGCCGTCGGCCGCAGGGTCGGCGGGCTGTCGTCGTCGCGCAGCGCAGGGCCGGTCGGAACGCCGTGACTCGTCGGGGCTGCCGGTGTGGGCCGTCCATTGTGGCTCGCCCGGCGGGTCGTCGTGACCCGCCGGGGTGGGGCGTCCGTCGTGGCTCGCCGGGTGAGCCGCCGTGACTCGTCGGGGTGGACGGGTCGTTGGGGCTCGCCCGGTGTGTGGGGCGGTGGCGTCGGGTCAGCCGAGTGCCTTCACCGCCTGGTAGTACGTCCATGCCAGGCCGTTGCAGGAGGAGAGCTTCGCGCCCGTGTAGCGGGTGCAGACGCGCTTGAGGTCCTCGTAGAAGGCGCTGTCGAGACGGGCCTTGTTGGCGTCGAAGGTGCCCATCGCCTTGTAGTTGCGGTAGCCGAAGTCGTGGCGCTGGCAGGACTTCTGGAACGGGAAGCCGAAGGGGTTGTCGGGGGAGCTGCTGCAGTAGTCGGTCGACCAGTTGAACGCGTACGCCGACCACGCGGAGCGGTTGGCCTCGGCGGCCGCCCAGGTGTTGTAGCTGGTCGCGCTGGTCTGGGTCCAACTGGCGAGGACGGCGGCCTTGTCGGCGGGGACGGCCTCGGCCGACGAGGCGGTGACGAACACGGTCGCGGCGGCGGCCGTGGCGGCGACCAGACCCTTCAGAGCGGTGCGAGCCATGGAAACTCCTCACGCGGGTGCACCGGGTCGCGGCGCACGGTCTGAATGAGAGTCAACTGCCGTGAGATTGCGGGCAGTTGGCTGCGAAGCGACGCCGACGCTATGCGCGTAGCGTGACTCGGAGAGGACTTTCTCTTGACATGAACCTGAAGGGCAAGAGGGCGGAGGTGTCCATTCGGGGTCGGGGGCCGGAACGCCTCGGCCCGTCCGCCGTCGCGCCACAGCCGGTTTCCGGCCGACTGCCGTGACCGTTGATCGACTTGCTTGAGAACGGAACCTTTATCGCCGCAGGTCAGGCGGTGATTAGCCGTTGAACTACCGCTGGAGGGAGGGGAGTTGGGGTCCCGCCCGGCGCCGCTCGACGCGTCCCACCAGAGGCGCTTGCCGGTTGTTCATCCGTCGGCGGATGTGACTGTCCGGTAATGGCTCGCTCACGTGGCGCACACTCTCCGCACACGTAAGACTCCTCACCGCGACGACCGCTCGCAGCTACCACAGACCTCGGCGATCCCGAGGAACCCAGAGAGGGGCACCCGCATGCGTCACATCGGCCACATGCGTTCCGGACGAGGACTCCTGGTCACGGCGGCCACCGCCTGCCTGTTGGCCGCGACGTCCGCACCGGCGACGGCGCAGGACGACGGCAGCCGGACCGTGACCGTGGGCGCGCAGAGCCTGTACGCGCCGAGCGACCTCGTCCTCGCGTACGGCCCGGGCGCCGACGTGGCGAGCGCCACCGTGTCGCACTCGGTCACCCTCAGCTGCGCGCCCCGCCCCGCCGGCACGCACCCCGACGCGTCCGCCGCGTGCGCCGAACTCGCCGCCGTACAGGGCGAGTTCGGGGAGCTGTCGCGCCCGGACTCCGCCGCTCTCTGTACCAAGGAGTGGGCGCCGGTCACGGTCTCGGCGACGGGCGTCTGGGAGGGCAGGCGGGTCGACTGGTCGGCCACGTACGCCAACGCCTGTGCCATGGAGGCCGAGTTGGCGCAGAGCGCGGCCCTGGCGTTCTGACGCGGCGGGAGCCGCACCTCGGTCCCGCCGCCGCGCGGCCGTCCGTGGGGGACGGCGTCGCGGCGGCGACAAGGGCCCTGCGCTCCAGGCTCCGGGCGCAGGGCCCTTCCCGGGAGCGGAGGGCTACCACTGGACCTGGTGGAACTCCATCGTGCCGAAGGTCGTGACGTCCATCGCGTAGCTCCACAGCGCGTACCGCTGCTCGTCGGCGCGGCGGTACGTCTTGCCCCAGCCGTTGTCGAGGATCTCGGTCCAGCCGTCGCCCTGGCCGTAGTGCGCGAACAGCCGGTCGTTCCGCCGCGCCGCGTCCTCGGCGGACTCGGCCGGGGTCTGGTAGATCACCTCGTGCAGCCGGTCGTGCCAGAAGGTGAGGAGCAGCCGGCCGCCGTCGACCGCGTACCCGTCCACGACCGCGTCGGCCGCCTTCTCGTGCGGGTGCGAGAACTCGAGCGTGCCGGGGGCGTGCATGCGTACGGCGTCGGCCGCGCTCAGCAGGTCCAGCAGGGGCAGGTCTTCCAGAAGGTCATCCACGAGCGGCCACCCTAGTCACCCGGTGACGTGCCGGGCCGGAAACCGCTGTTACCGCAAGTTCGGTACGAAGTCTTGTGGGGCGGATGGGGGCGGTGTACCAATGGGCAAACCTGAGCTTTGTTCACGTTGCTCGGGGTCGTGGTCGCACGCGTTTCTGCCCCTCAACTCCTCCTCCCGGAGCAGCAGATGACACACTCCGCCCCGAGCCGGCGCACCGTCCTCCGCGTGGGGGCCGGAGCCGGACTGGCCGTCGGCGCGCAGGCGACGGGTCACGGCCCGGCTGTCGCGGACTCGGCGGACACGCGTTCCGAACGGTCCGGATACCTGGTCGGACGCGGCCTCGCGGACGCCACCGGGGAGATCGCCGAGGTCGGCATGATGGGCTACGGCCGCACCGACCAGCAGGCCGCCGGGCTGCACACCCGGCTGCGGTCGCGGGCCTTCGTCGTCGCCGAACCCGCGGGCGGGCGACGGGTCCTGCTGATCGTGGCGGACTCCCCGATGATCTTCGAGAGCGTCCACCAGGCCGTGCTCCGCCGCCTCGCCGAACGCTACGGCGAGCTCTACACCGTACGGAACACGCTGATCACCGCCACGCACACGCACGCCGGGCCGGGCGGCTACTCGCACCACTTCCTCTACAACGCCACCACCTTCGGCTTCCACGCCAAGACCTTCGAGGCGGTCGCCGACGGCCTCTTCGAGTCGGCGGTACGCGCCCACGAGGACCTCGCGCCCGCCCGACTCACCCTGTCCCGCGCCGAGTTGACCGGCGCCAGCGTCAACCGCTCCCGCACCGCCTTCGACCGCAACCCCGCCGCCGACCGGGCGCACTTCCCCGACGCCGTCGACCCGCTGAGCACGCTGCTGCGGATCGAACGCGACGGGCACACGGTCGGCGCCGTCAACTGGTTCGCCACCCACGGCACCAGCATGTCCGGCGACAACCGGCTGATCAGCGCCGACAACAAGGGCTACGCGGCCTACCACTGGGAGCGCCTGGTGGAGGAGGTCGACTATCTCGCCGACGGCGCACCCGAGTTCGTCGCCGCCTTCGCGCAGACCAACGCGGGCGACATGTCCCCCAACCTCGACCTGCAACCCCCGACCACCCCCGAGGACTTCGAGAGCACCCGCCGGAGCGGCCTTCGCCAGTACGAGGCCGCCGCCGGGCAGTTGACCGCCTCGGGCACCGAGGTGCGGGGCGCGGTGGACGCCCGGCTGGTGTACGTCGACCTGTCCGACGTGACCGTACGCCCCGAGTTCACCGGCGACGGCCGTACGCACCGCACCTCCACGCCCTGCGTCGGCGCCGCCATGGCCGCGGGCAGCCTGGAGGACGGGCCGGCCTTCCCCGGTTTCACGGAGGGCGAGAACCCGTTCTGGGACGCGGTGTCCGACTCGCTGATCTACCAGGTGTCCCCGGAGCTGGCCGACGCGCAGGCGCCCAAGGACGTCTTCGTACCGGTCGGGCTGATGAACAAGGTGTACCCCTGGGTGCAGGAGAAGGTGCCCGTCCAGCTCGTCCGTATCGGGCAGCTGTATCTGATCGGCGTTCCCGGCGAGGTCACGATCACGGCCGGACTGCGCCTGCGCCGCACCGTCGCGCGGATCGTCGACGCCCGCCTGGAGGACGTCCTGGTCGTCGGCTACACCAACTCCTACTTCCACTACGTCACCACGCCCGAGGAGTACGACGCCCAGCAGTACGAGGGCGGCAGCACCCTCTTCGGCCGCTGGCAGCTCCCCGCCCTCCAGCAGGTGGTCGCCGACCTCGCGGGCGCGCTCCGCGACGGCACGGACCTTCCGCTCGGCCCGCAGGCCCCCGACCTGTCCGGCAGGCAACTCTCGCTGCAGCCCGGAGTGGTGCTCGACGCCCCGCCGATCGGGAAGCGGTTCGGCCAGGTCGTCGTGCAGCCGCGCGAGACCCATCGGGCCGGGGACCGCGTCGAGACGGTGTTCGTGGGCGCCCACCCCGGCAACGACCTCCACCGCGGCGGCACCTATCTGGAGGTCCAGCGCGAGCAGGACGGGGCCTGGGTCACGGTCGCCGACGACGGCGACTGGTCCACCCGCCTGCACTGGAAGCGCGACGGCGTCGCCGCCTCGGAGGTCACGATCACCTGGGACGTCCCCGAGGGCACCCCGGCCGGCACGTACCGGGTGCGCTATCACGGCGACGCCAAGCAATTCGTCGGCGGAGTACGGGAGTTCACCGGCACGTCGCGGGAGTTCACGGTGCGCTGAGCCGCTCGGCGGGCCCGCGACCAGCGCGAACTTGACGTAATCGCAACCCACTTGGTCTGGCCGGGTTCAGTGGCCTCGTGCAGAATCTACGCGCGTCAAGCAGTCGCGCGGACGCGTCGCCGCAGGTGACACACCCCCGCAGGCCCGAGGAGAACACCCATGCCGTTGAACCGCCGTACGTTCCTGGCCCGATCCGCCGCCGTCTCCGCGGGCGTGGGCCTCGCGGCGGGCGCCGCGCCCGCCACCGCGGCTGCCGAAGAGCCCGGGAAGCGGTACGCGTTCACGGTGATGGGCACCACCGACCTGCACGGCAACGTCTTCAACTGGGACTACTTCACCGACGCCGAGTTCACCGACAAGGCCGGCAACGACGTCGGCCTGGCGAAGATATCGACCCTCGTCGACCGCATCCGCGCCGAGCGCGGCGCCGGCAACACCCTCCTCATCGACGCGGGCGACACCATCCAGGGCACCCAACTCTCGTACTACTACGCCAAGGTGGACCCGATCACGGCCGCCGAAGGCCCCGTGCACCCGATGGCGCAGGCCATGAACGCCATCGGCTACGACGCGGCCGCCCTCGGCAACCACGAGTTCAACTACGGCATCCCGGTGCTGCGCAAGTTCGAGGAGCAGTGCGAGTTCCCGCTGCTCGGCGCCAACGCCCTGGACGCGAAGACACTGAAGCCCGCCTTCCCGCCGTACTCGATGCACGTGCTGCGCACCCCGCGCGGCCGGGACGTGAAGGTGGCCGTCCTGGGGCTCACCAACCCGGGCATCGCCCTGTGGGACAAGGCCAACGTGCAGGGCAAGATGGTCTTCCCCGGCCTGGAGGAGCAGGCCGCGCACTGGGTGCCGCGGCTGCGGTCGATGGGCGCGGACGTGGTCGTCGTCTCGGCCCACTCCGGCTCCAGCGGCACGTCCTCGTACGGCGACGCGCTGCCGTACGTGGAGAACGCCGCGGCCCTCGTCGCCGAGCAGGTGCCGGGCATCGACGCGATCCTGGTCGGCCACGCGCACACCGAGATCCCCGAGTACAAGGTGGCCAACAAGGAGACCGGCAAGGAGGTCGTGCTCTCCGAGCCGCTGAAGTGGGGGCAGCGCCTCACCCTCTTCGACTTCGAACTCGCCTGGCAGGGCGGCCGCTGGGTGGTGGAGAGCGTCAAGGCGTCGGTGCTCAACTCCAACACGGTGGACGAGGACCCGCGGATCACGGGGCTGCTCGCGGACGAGCACGAGAAGGTCGTCGCGTACGTCAACCAGGTCATCGGCACCAACGAGGCCGAGATGAAGTCCGCCGAGGCGCCCTGGCGGGACGTGCCGATCATCGACCTGATCAACCACATCCAGGCGGACACCGTGCGGGGGGCCCTCGCGGGCGGCGCGCACGCCGGACTCCCGGTGCTCTCCCAGGCCTCCTGCTTCTCGCGCACCGCGCTGATCCCGGCGGGCGAGGTGACCATCCGGGACGTGGCGGGCCTGTACCCGTTCGAGAACACCCTGGAGGCGCGCGTCCTGACCGGCGCGCAGCTGCGGGAGTACCTGGAGTTCTCCGCCCGCTACTACGTCCGGACCGCGGCCTCCGACCCGCTGGACCTGTCCAGGATCACCAACGCGGACGGCATCCCGGACTACAACTACGACGCCGTCAGCGGGATCTCGTACGAGGTCGACATCGCGCAGCCCGCCGGTTCCCGGATCAAGAACCTGACCTTCGAGGGCGCGCCCCTCGACGACGCCGCCCGGTTCGTCCTCGCGGTCAACAACTACCGCGCCAACGGCGGCGGCAACTTCCCGCACGTGGCCGCGGCCGAGCAGGTGTGGGCCAATTCCGACGAGGTCCGCAACACGATGATCGCCTGGGTGAAGGAGAAGGGCTCGATCGTGCAGGCCGACTTCGCGGCGGAGAACTGGAAGGTGACGCGCGACGGGACGCCGGTGGTGACGCGGTAACCGCCCCGACATCGCGCGTCCGGAGGCGCCGACTTCCCTCCGGCGGAGGGGAATCGAGCAGAGGTGCGCCTCCCACCCCGTTCGGCTCATGTGCGTGCGCCCGCCGCGTCCGGCGGCGGGCGGCCGCGTTAGCGGTAGTCGTACACCCCCATGGGCATCGAGACGAAAGGGGCCGGTGATGACGGTCTTGTCCATCGACTTCGTACAGGGCCTGGACGACGCCTGGTCCAAGGTCGCGCAGTTCGTGCCGAAGCTCGCCGCCTTCCTGGTCATCCTGGCCATCGGCTGGTTCGTGTCCAAGATGGTCCGCCGGGTCCTCGACCGCGTGCTGCGCAAGGCCGGTTCGGAGAAGCTCGCGCAGCGCGCCGGGGCCGCCGAACTGCTCAAGAACGCGTCCTTCGACCTGACCGGACTCGTCTGCAGAATCGTTTACTTCGCGATGATGCTGATCACTCTGCAGCTGGCCCTGGGCGCCTTCGGGCCCAACCCGGTCAGCGCGATGATCAACAGTCTGGTCGCCTGGCTGCCGAAGGCGATCGTCGCGGTGGTGCTGATCGTCATCGCGATGGCCGTCGCCAACGCCGTACGCGGCCTCGTCGAGGGCGCCCTGTCCAGCACGTCGTACGGCCGGACCGTCGCGACCGTCCTCTGGGCCGCGATCGTCGCGCTCGGCGCCATCGCGGCGCTCGGCCAGGCCGGGATCGCCACGACCGTCACGCAGCCGGTGCTGTACGCGATCCTCGCGAGCGTGGCGGGCATCCTGGTCGTCGGCGTGGGCGGCGGACTGATCATGCCGATGCGGCAGCGCTGGGACCGCTGGCTGAACACCGCCGAGCAGGAGGCCGCCCGCAACCGCGGCGCCGCCGCCCCCGGCCCGTCGGCGTACCAGGCCGGCCACCAGGACGCCCGGGCACACGGCTACCAGCACGGGTACAACCAGCAGCAGCCCGGGGCGGGTTGGCAGTAGCAGCCGGGGGAGGGGCGGGCCCGGGGCCGACGGCACGGCCGGTCCCGGGCCCGCCCCGTCGCTACTGCGATGGCCGCTCCGATGGCTGCTCCGACGCCTGCGGCGGTCGGCCGGAGACGCCCACGTACCAGTCGTCGGCCTCCGTCATGCCGTCCATGCTCGGGTAGTAGGGCTTGACGACGTCGTCGGCGTCCTTGAAGTAGACGGTGGCGCAGAGCGGATACGTCTCCCCCGTCGGAGCCGTCACCGTGCCCCGGGGTTCCACCCACACGAACTTGCCGGGTTGCGCCCATTTGCTGCGGGCGAAGGTCAGGGAGGGGTCCTCCGTCCCGCGCCGCAGCAGTTCCGACCAGCTCATGTACGTCGTCACCTGTAGAGCGTATGACGTCAACTCGGCGTAGAGAAAGGGGAGTTGACGGTGATCGCCGCCGAAGTCCACGCGTTCGGGTGCGCTACCGGTGTCCTGTTCGAGCGGAGGTTCGTCGGTCCCGGCACGGGCGTACGGTCCTTCGGTCGGCGCGGTACGGCTCGGGGCGTACGGCTCCGAAGGCCACGAGCCGTACCGCGTCACCCGGAGCGGGGGCTATGTGCGCGGGCACTCCTTCCAGGCCAGGTGGTACTTGGTGCTGATGTCCCCGTCGGTGGAGTCCATGGTCATGAAGCTCGTCCTGGCGGGGTCCGACGTGCCGGCGTCGACCCGGAGTTCGGTGTTGATGTTGAAGTTGCGCTCCTCCCCGCACGGCTTCCACACCAGTTGCGCCCACTCGGTCTCGTCGGTGGCCTGCCAGTTGTCGGCGTACGGACCGGCGAAGTCATGGCTGATGGAAGCCGTGTTCTCGGAGCCCTGGAAGTAGTACGAGGCCTTCTCCGTGCCCTTCGCTCCGGGCTGGAGGGAGGCGAAGCCCCGGTAGTCGGCGCTGGCGATCGCGTAGGTGAAGCCCTGCGGGACGTGCACGATCAGGTTGAGCTGGCAGTTCTTGCGGAACGCGGTCGGGTCGGAGGAGCCGCCGACCTGGGCGAGGTAGTCGCTGTACGTCACGGTGAACGCGGTGTTGTCCTCGGACACGGCGACCGCCGCGGTGCCCTGCGGGCAGCCCGAGCCGTTCACCGTGGCGACCTCGATCACGATCTTGTCCGGCGGCGGGTCGACGATCGCCGAGCTGTGCTGCGGAGCCGGAAGCGTCGCGGCGAAGAGCGCGGCCATCGCGCTGCTCGCCAGCAGTCCACCAGCCATCTGTCTCCCATTCCAGTGCGTCGGGCCGCGGGGCGTGATCCGCCATGTCGGCATGGCGGAGCGCCGCGGAGGTGGGGGGTGCAGCGATACGCACGCGTCGCAGGGATCCCGATGCGGTGCTCGTGTGGTCGCGTACGCATCGATTCGATCACTTGGCCCTGCCCCGTCGAGGAGCGACGGGGAACGGGAACTGCCCGAATGGTACGGGCCAATCGGGGGGTCGTCTGGGCGGTATCCGGTCGCCTTCGGGAGGTGGCGGCACCGTCGCCGATCTCGTGACCTGCGATCGCGGGTGCTGCGTGACGCTCTGTCGACGCCGGCCGAGCCTCGGCCGCGAGTCTCCCCGCGTAGCTGTCCGTTCCGGGGGCCTTGCGGGGCCTTCCGGGGCGGCATTCCTGACGGAGCGTCATCGACGGGATGCTGTACGCCCGTTGGCCTGAAGGCGCAACGCCGGACCGCACCCACGGCACAACACCCCACGAGACGGCGCGAACGCCGACCGCACGACGCCGGACCGTCGAGCGCGAGGCGGCGGCGGACCGGCGGACGCGGAGGCCAGGCGCCGATGGCCGTGCGCCGGGGCGGCCGGGCGAGGCCCCGGCCGCCCCCGCGCACGGATGGCCGACCAGGAACGCAACCGAAGCCCGATGGCCGTATCCGCACGCTCCGCCCAGGCCTGGGCGGAGCGTGCGGAGCATGGAGCATGGAGCGTGGGCGCTAGGGCTGCGTCGGGGCCCCCGCCGTCAGGAACTCCGTGACCGCCTTCTCGGCACGGCGGTCGAACTCGGCGTAGTGGGCCTCGCGTTCGGCGCCCGTCACGGCCTCGCCGACGACGAGGTTGCCGTCGGCGTCCACCCGCTGCGGGCGCTCCTCGGCGTCGGGGAGGAGGGCGACGGCGGAGTGCGCGAGCCCGCAGTAGTACGCGATGCCCTCGTTGAGGGACGCCTCCAGGACGGCCTGCATGCCCTCCGTGTAGGGGTCGTCGGAGGATGCGCCGGCCAGGCCCAGCCACAGGATGCGCTTCCCGGCGAGACGCGGCTTGCTGCGGCCGTACGCGAAGCCGTAGTTCCACACCCGGTCGATCCAGCCCTTGAGCAGGGCGGGCACGCTCTGCCAGTACACCGGGAAGACCGCCACGACGACGTCCGCGGCGAGCAACCGCCGCATGTGGGCCCGCACTTCGTCCGAGTACGGCTTCTCCCGGTCGCCCCACTCCGGTTGGTCCTCGACCGTCATCCGCGGATCGAAGCCCTCGGCGTGCAGGTCGAGCAGATCGACGGTGTGACCGGCGGCCTCCAGCTGCGCGACCGTACGACGGGTGGTGTGCGCGGTCAGGGAATCGGCGCGGTGGTGCGCCATGACGACGAGGGCGGTGCGGGTGGGGCTGTTGCCGGCGTTGTCGGGGCTGCTGGTGGGCTGGGTGGTCATGGTCGCTCCGTCTCTCCCGGCGGTCCGGGGTCGCTCGCGTACGTTCCGGGCGGGCCGGGGTTCGCTCGATCGACTCCAGTACAGCCGGGGGTGTTTGGATGATCCATGGGAGAAACGCTCCCCTGCATAGGAGATCGTCTACGCTCGGTGTGCGTGGACCCCTTGAGCTCTCTCCTCAGCGGCATCCGGGCCGAAGGCTCGGTCGTCACCCACGCCGTCCTCGAAGCCCCCTGGACCATCCGCTTCGCCGACCGCGCGCCCCTCACGATGCTCAGCGTCCTGCGCGGCACGGGAACCCTGCTCCTGCCGGACGGCACGACGCAGACCGTCGGCGCCGGCGACACCGCGATCGTCCGCGGCCCCGACCTCTTCCACCTCGCCGACCACCCGGACTCCGTCCACCGGCCGCACGAGCAGTACGAGATCGCCTGCTTCACCGAACCGGAACCGGAGCCCTGCGCCACCGAAGGCCTCGACGGCATCCGCTGGTACGACGACCCCGCCCACGGCCCTTCCTCCAACGGCGCGACCTCGCTCATCGTCGGCGCCTACCGCGCCTCCGGCCACCGCCACCGACGGCTGCTGCGCGCCCTGCCGCCCGTACTCGTCGTGCAGGAGGACACGGAGGTGTGCGCCTGGCTGGAGGCCGCCGCCGTCGACGCGTCCCGCCGTACCGCCGGGTCCCAGGCCCTGATGGACCGGCTCCTCGACTGGGGCCTCGTCTGCACCCTGCGCACCTGGTTCGAGCAGGCCGGCCACGAGGCGCCCAGCTGGTACCGGGGCCTCGCCGACCCCGTCCTAGCCCCCGCCCTCCTCGCCTTCCACGCCCGCCCCGCCCGCGCCTGGACGGTCGCGTCCCTCGCCGCCGAAGCGGGCGTCTCCCGCGCCGCGTTCGCCAAACGCTTCACGGACACGATGGGCAGCCCGCCCCTCGCGTACCTCACCGAATGCCGCATGGACGAGGCGGAGACCCTCCTCGCCGACACGGACCTGGCCCTCGCCCAGATCGCCCGATCCGTCGGCTACGCCGACGCCTTCGGCTTCAGCACCGCCTTCAAACGGCACCGGGGGGTGAGCCCTACGGCGTTCCGCACGCAGGCGGCCTGACCCGGCCGGCGGCGTACGTGTGCGCTCAGCGCGGCCAGGCGCAGTGGACGTGGCGGGTGTGGCCCGGGTCGCCGGGGCCGAGTACCTCTGTCGCGCCGAGGCTTCGGCAGGCCGACATCAGGGCCTCGTGCGGGGCGCCCTCGCCGACGTGGCGGCCGTTGATGTAGTTGACGTCGAAGGCGAGCCCCGCGTAGTGGCGGGAGTTGGAGCTGTGGTCGCCGCCGACGATCTCGGAGACGGAGAGCGTGAAGCCGTGGCCGGTGCGCAGTTGCAGCAGGCCGCGCAGCATCCCGGTGTCGAGGTCCACGCGCCGGCCGGGCACGTCGCTCCACGGGCTGGTCTGCGCGCCCTCGCCCCTGGACGTGTCGACGAGGTTCTGCCGTGCCGTCGACCCGGCGTGCGTGCCGCCCGGGTGGACGGTCGCCGGGTCGATGCCGTCGTCGGCGAGGATCTGCGCGGCGAGCTTCGCCCGGTCGCCGGACGGGGCGCCGGAGCCCGCGGCGAGCAGCGCGGGCCAGCTCTCCGGCCCCACCACACCGTTCGCGTCGAGCCCCTTCGCCTTCTGGTACGCCCTGACCGCGCCCGCCGTCGCCGGGCCGAACTCCCCGTCCACGGCGACCGATTGACCGCGGGCCGACAGCAGCGTCTGCGCCGCCTTCACCGCCGCGCCCTTCGCGCCCTCGCGCAACGTCGGGGTGAGCTTCCCCCACGTGTCGGGGCCGACGACACCGTCGACGCTCAGTCCCTTCGCCTTCTGGTACGCCTCGACCGCGCCCGCCGTCGCCGGACCGAACCGTCCGTCCACGTCCAGGGACCGGCCGCCCGCGACCAACAGGTGCTGCAGCGCGGTCACTTCGGCGCCGGACGCGCCTTCCTCGAGCGTCGGCCAGGAGGAGGCTGCGGTGGATACGGCGGTGGATGCGGTGGTGGTGGCGGACGCGGCGGTCGTGCCCGCCGAGGCGGGCTCCGGCGGCGACGCGGTGGCCACGGTCACCAGCCCCGCACAGCCCAGCACCCCGACAGCGACGGCGACGGCCATCCGGGTCCGGCGCGGACGAACGGGGCGAGCGTGACGGGTCGTACGTACGGACATGCTGAGCAACTCCCTTGCCTCGACTCGGCGTTGGAGAGCCCACTCTGCACGGCCGCGGCCGCCCTGGCCCGGTGGTGCGGGGGTGCATTCATGCATGCATACGCCGACCGTCATGCACGCCCTCGGACCTGCGGTTATGCAGGCGGCGTGCCAGGCGTCCCAGACGTCTCGGGCGCCCCCGGTGTGACGGCTTTCGTGGCGCACACCTCCCCGCGCGGCGTACGGGCGCACGCCTTCGCGTCGTCCGGGCTGACCGCCTCCACCATCGTGGTGTGCGCGTCGCGCCCCCACTGCTGCGTGTAGTGCCGGCTGCGGCCCGCGTTGTTGGTGACCCGTACGACATCGCCCTGCGAGGTGCCGCTCATCTTCGCCCACGCCGCCCGGCAGACAGGGCTGAACCGCAGCTCCACGAGCACGCCGTGCGCGCGGCCCGCGTAGTACGTCTCCGCGTCGTCCTGGCAGATCGCGTACTTGGCGTCGATGCCGTAGCAGGACGCGCCGCGGCACTCGGCCGGAGGCTGCGTACTCGCCGACTCCTGGACGGTGGGCGTGGCGGAGGGCGTCGCCCTGGGCCCCGGCGGGGAGGCCTGCCGCTCGTCACCGCCGCCCAGCGTCATGAAGGCGGTGAACCCGGTGACGCCGACGAGCGCGGCCGCGGCGACCGCGATCCACGGCCACTTCTTCCGCGTGGGGGCGGGGATCGGGCTGTCCTCCCCGGCCGCCGTCTCCGCCGACTCCGGCGCATCGTCCGCGACCGGAACTCCCGCCGCAGCCCCCGCCGCCCGCTCCTGCAACTCCAGCGCCGCGTCCAGCTCCTGCGGCGCCCGGCGCAGTACCTCGTGCATGGTGCGGATGACGTCGGGGCGGGCCGTCGTCGGCCGGGTCCTGTTCAGGTAGCGGGACAGCATCTCCTGGCTGATCCGTACGCCCCGCTCCGTGATCCGGCGGGCCAGCGCCTCCTGCGTGATCCTGTCGGGGTGCTCCTGCCACCAGCTCCGCAACAGCAGGGCGAGCTCCCGCTTCGCCGCCTGCCTCTGCTCGTCGCGTGCAACGCCCATTGATGCGTCTCCCCAGGTTCGACGTGCATGACGGCAGCTCAACCGCCATGCATCAGCGGGGCCTTGTGCATGAATCAGCCGGCCAGCCGAAAGTGTAGGACTCACGCGTCACACGTGTGCATGGTTGCCCCATCCGTCCGTCGCCTCAACTCCGGCCGCAGAGCGCCGACTTGAGGCGACACGACCTCCGCAACCTCCACACGTACGCCACCGCTCGTGGAAAGGGGCCCCCATGCCCGTACGCCGCTCATCCCCCCGGAACCCCGACCGGACCCCCGCCGGGCACCGGCGTCGCCGCAGCGGGGCGGTGCTCGCCGTGGCGGCCGTGGCAGCGGCGTCGCTGGTCGGCGGCGTGCTGCTGTCGACCGCGGACGAGAGCGCGGCCGCGCCGCCGTCCACGTACGCGGTCAAGGGCATCGACACCAGCCACCACAACCACGACGCGACCGGCGAGCCCATCGACTGGAAGCGTGTGGCCGAGTCGAACTCCTTCGCGTTCCTCAAGGCGACGCAGGGCACCGGCTACCAAGACCCCTGGTTCGCAAGGGACTTGGCGGCCGTGTCCGGTACGGGGATGCTGCGGGCCCCGTACCACTTCTTCGACCCGGAGAGCACCACGGACGGCGGCGCGCAGGCCGACCACTTCATCCGCACCGCCCGCGCGGCCGGCTACACCGGGCAGCAGGAGGGGGAGCTGCCGCCGGTCCTGGACGTCGAGACGTGCCCGGACACGTTCCGCGCCGAGCAGCTGACCGCGTTCCTCGACCGCGTGGAGGCGGAGTTCGACGTGACGCCGGTCGTCTACACCCGGGCGTCGTTCGTGAACGAGTGCATGTCCGGCGACGGCGGCGTCTTCAAGGGCCACCCGCTGTGGCTCGCCCGGTACGAGAGCGGGGCGAACGAGCCGCAGGACGTGCCGGGCGCGGGCGCCTGGTCGCTGTGGCAGTACACCGAGACCGAGGAGATCCCCGGCCTGCCCGGCAGCGGCGGCGCCGTCGGCAAGGGCGACCGGAACGTGTTCCGCGGCACCCCCGACGAGCTGCGCGGCCTCGGCCGGGGCGGCGCCACGCCCACCGATTCCCCGCAGCAGCCCGGCCCCGGCACGTCCTGGCCGACCCTGAAGCAGGGCGCGCAGGGCGTCGACGTGACCACCGCCCAACTCCTCCTCGCCGCCCACGGCCACGCGACGACGGCGGACGGCGTGTTCGGTACGGGGACGACGGCGAAGGTGAGGTCCTTCCAGAAAGCCGAAGGGCTGGACGCGGATGGCGTGGTCGGCCCGGCCACGTGGTCGAAGCTCGCCGTCACCCTGAAGCAGGGCGCACGAGGCGAAGCCGTCAAGGCCCTCCAACGCCAACTCGCCGCCCACGGCCACGACATCACCGCCGACGGCGCCTTCGGCACGGGAACGACCGCCGAGGTGAAGGCCTTCCAGAAGGCCGAAGGCCTGGACGCGGACGGGGTGGTCGGCCCGGCCACTTGGACGGCGCTGGTGGGTGCGGACGTCACAGGGTGATTGCGGTCGGCCTGCCCGGCCTCGGCTACTGTGCACCAGCCCACCAGCCCACCAGCCCACCAGCCCAGCAGTCCCAGGCGACCGGGAGGACCGACCGTGCCGAGTGAAGCCTCGAGTGACGCTCTGAGTGACGCCCTGAGCGACGCCGCGATGTCCGCGCTGCAGGAGCGGATCGTCGCCTCCCTGTGTGCGACGGTCGGACCGCTGCTGCGGGGCCGTGCCGCCGAGGAGTTGTACGCGCTGGCGCTCACCACGGACAGCGATGTCGTCACGCTCCGCCTGGTGGCCCACACCGAGGAAGCCCTCGCCGCGCTCCTCGCCCACGCCGGGGTCGGCGCGGCGGACGAGGGCGGGGACGACGACGCGGACCACTACCGCTGGTGGCCCGACGAGTGGGCGGAAGTCCCCGGCGCCTCGGACGACTTCGTCACGCCCGAGGGCGGCGTCGAGTCGACCGGCGACCTCTGCGACGCCCTGTACGCGGCCCACGCCTCCCTCGGGGAGAGGGACGACGAGGACGAGGACGATGTCCTCCACGACGCCTGGTGCGCCCGCGCCCGCGCCGTCCTCGACGGCGCGCTCGGCGACCCGCGCGTACGGGCCGCCCTCGCCGGGATCAACCCCGCCTGGCGCCCCGTCCTGTTCGTCACGGACACGGACGGCGACATGCGCGAGACCGTGCACAGCATCGACACGCTCAACTCCGTCCACCCCGCCCCCGCCCCGGCCCTGGTCGCCTCCGCACGCTCCTACTTCGACCAGGACTGACGCGCCGAGGTCGACCAACTCGGCCTGCCTGCCGTGCAGTTGGGGCCGTGTCCGTACCCTGGACACACCTGTATCCGTACCCCTAAGCTCCGCCTCGGCCAGCTCTGAGAGCGCTCTCACCGACCTGTTCCACCCACGTTCCACCCCACCTCCGGGAACGACGAAAGGGTCCTCATCGTGAGACGCACGATCGTGAGACGCACGTCCGCAGCGCGGACAGCCCTGTCCTCCTTGCTCGTCGCCGGCGCCTGGGCGGGCGCCGCGCTCGTCCCCAGCGCCTCCGCGGCGAGCCCCGCCCCGACCGCGACCGCGGCTCGGCCCGCCTCCGCCCAGCCCGCCTCCGCCTCGCTCCTCCAGGCACTGCAGCGCGACCTCGACCTGACGCCGGCCGAGGCCCGTACGCGGCTCGCCGCCGAGCGGGACGCCGCCCGGGTCGAACGCGCCGCGAAGAAGGCCGCCGGGGCGGCGTACGGCGGTGCCTGGTTCACCCCGTCGAAGAGCGGCGCCGACGGACGCCTGACCGTGGCCGTGACCGGCGAACGCGAGGCCGACGCGGTGCGCGCCACCGGCGCCGAGGTCCGCCTCGTCCGGCACAGCGCGCGGCAGCTGGACGCCGCCAAGGCCCGCGTCGACAAGCTCGAGGCGCCTGCGGGCGTGGGGAGTTGGCGGGTCGCGCCCGAGAAGAACAGCGTCGTCGTGAGCGTCGTCGAGGGCGAGCGTTCGGACAACGATGTCAGGGAGTTCGTGGAGCGGGCGCGCGACGTGGCGCCCGTACAGGTCGAGAGCGTGCCGGAGGCGCCGCGCACCTTCGCGGCGGGCACGGTGGGCGGCGACCCGTACTACACGGGCAACGTCCGCTGCTCCATCGGCTTCTCCGTGCACGGCGGCTTCGTGACGGCCGGGCACTGCGGACAGACCGGGGCCGGGGTGCGCGGCTGGGACGGCAGCGACATCGGCAGCTTCCGCGGCTCGTCGTTCCCCGACAACGACTACGCGTACGTGAGCGTCGGCAACGGCTGGTGGACGGTGCCCGTCGTGCTCGGCTGGGGCACGGTCCCCGACCAGCTGGTGCGGGGCTCGGCGGAGGCGCCGGTCGGGGCGTCGATCTGCCGCTCGGGTTCGACGACGCACTGGCACTGCGGGACGCTGCTCGCCAAGAACGAGACCGTCAACTACAGCCAGGGCGCCGTGCACCAGATGACGAAGACCAGCGTGTGCGCCGAGGGCGGCGACTCCGGCGGCTCGTTCATCAGCGGCGACCAGGCCCAGGGCGTGACCTCGGGCGGCTGGGGCAACTGCTCCGGCGGCGGCGAGACCTGGTTCCAGCCGCTGAACGAGATCCTCGGCCGCTACGGGCTGACCCTGCACACGGCCTGAGGGTTCGGTCCGCAGAGGTTCCGGTCCGCAGAGGGTGCGGTCCGGTCCGCAGAGGGCGCGGGTGCGGGTACGAGGCGCGGGGCTCCGCGGCACGGCGGGCCCCGCGTCTTCGCGTGCCCGCGCCCGCGCGCCGTGTCGCGTGAACCCGCGACGGCGGCCCGGGGCGTTGTCAGTGCCCTCGACTAGCCTTCCGAACACACACTCGCACCACCGCACCACTCGGAAGGAACAAGAGAGTTGACCGACCTGGCCCCGTTCCCCCTGCCCTTCACCGTCGGGTACGCGATGCCGACGGCGCAGCCGAAGACGCGGCGGGAGCTGGAGATGATCCAGTGCAGTGCCCGGATACGGGAGAAGGCGGACTGGACCGCCAAGATGCGGGACCCCGAGATCGTCGCCAGGTGGACGCGGGAGGCGGCCGAGCAGGGCATGACGGAGGCGCAGATCGCGTACGTGCTGGCGGAGCTGGCGCACTACGCCGCGCTGCGGGACGCGCGTACGGGCATCGAGGTGTCCGCCGTCGACGGAGTGTGGCAGTCGGACACGCTGGTCGACGACGCGCTCACGGCCCGGCTGCGCGCCGCCGTCCGGGTCCTGGAGGACGTCCCGGAGGCGGAGCTCGACTGGCACCCGGGCTCCGACCGGCAGGTCCTCGACCTGGTCCACCCGTCCCTGTTCTGCAACGTGCGGGAGGCGAGCGGCGGGCCCGAGCGCGCCTGGCAGAGCCCGGCGGACCGGGAGTGGACGAAGTACCAGTTCTCGGAGAAGTTCCAGTGGCTGCCGACGGACGTCGAGGTCGACGCCGAGGGCAACGCCACGTTCCTGTCGTACGTCAACAACGTCCACCCGGAGAAGCACCGCGAACTCGCCGCCGTCCTGCCGGAGTTGTTCGGCCGCGTGCTGCCGCTGTTCGAGAACGTGCTGACGGACCTGCGCCACCCGCGCCCCCTGCGCATCAAGGCGGACCCGTGGGGGTGGTACGAAGACACGGAGCCGGTCCGCCCCGACGGGGACGACGAGGAGACGTACACGGCGTACGACGAGGCGTGGGAGGAGTGGTGGGAGAACCGCCGCCCGACCCTCCCCGACGCCCCGGAGTTCACGGCCCCCGAGGTCCCGGACGCGGCCGAGCGCGTCGACCTGCGCGGCCGGCGCCTGCAGGTCATAGCGAAGCTCGCCACCATCCACCTCACGCCGGACCGGCCGGAGTACGCGGGCGGCTCCTGGCACGTCGAGGGGATGATGAACGAGCGGATCGTCTCCACGGCCCTCTACTACTGGGACAGCGACAACATCACCGAGTCCCGCCTGGCCTTCCGGACCGCGCTCGACGACCCGGAGTACGAGCAGAACGACGACGCCGGCATGCGCGACGTGTACGGCCTGAACGACGAGGACCCGCTCAACCAGGTCCTCGGGTCCGCCGCCACCCCGGCCGGCCGCTGCCTGGCGTTCCCGAACGTCCTGCAGCACCGCGTCAGCCCGTTCCGGCTCGCCGACCCGAGCCGCCCGGGCCACCGGAAGATCCTCGCGTTCTTCCTCGTCGACCCGTCGCAGACCATCGTCTCGACCTCCGACATACCGCCCCAGCAGCCCTGGGCCGAGACGTCGACCATGACCCTGGAGCAGGCCGAGGCGTACCGCGAACAGCTCATGCACGAGCGAAAGTTCTTCGTCGACGAGCACAACGAGCAGCTGTACGAGCGGGAATTCTCCCTCTGCGAGCACTGACCGCCCCGACGCCCGACGCCCGACGCCCGACGCCCCGCGCAGCGGGCCCGGGGGCGGGGTCCCTGGGGGGCGCTCGGGGGCTCGGCTCCCGGGGGTGACCTCCGTCAGGCTGCCCGCCCCAGGACCCGGCCGAGCGCGTCGCGCAGTGCGCTCTCCGGGTCGTCGGGGAGGGTGGCCGAGCGCCAGGCGATGTGTTTGTCCGGGCGTACCAGCAGGGCGCCGCTCTCCTCGGTCTCCCGGAGCTTGGCCCAGTCGTAGTAGAGGTCGGTGACCTCGCGGCCCGGGCCGATCACCACGGTCTCCAGGGGGAGTTGCAGCTCTTCGGCGACCTTCGCGGCCGCGTGCTCCCAGGCCTCGCCGGCGACACCGGTCAGCAGCGTCCAGCGCGTGTACGGGGCGAGGTCCATCAGCGCGAGCCGCCGCCGGTGGTCGCCGACCCAGGCGTGCGGGAGATGCGAGCCGGGGACGGTGGACATCTCGTAGTAGAGGTCGGGGTCGCGGGTCGGCGTGGGCGGCGGCCCGTCGGGGACGATCGCCGTCGACGTGTAGAACTGGCCGAGCTCCACGCCGTGCGCGTTGAACTCGTAGTTCTTCTGCTCCATCGCCGCGACCAGCGCCGCCCGCTTGCGGGCCCCGGCCTCGGTGTTGGCCTTCCGCTCCTCGATCCGCTCGGCCATCTCCGCCTCGGTCCGCGCCGAGGTCACGCCGAGCGCCTCGAAGAGCCCGGCGAACTCGCGGCCGGACCGGTTGGCCCGCTTCACGATCCGCTCCGCGACGGGGGCGCGTTCCGCCGAGTACGTGTCGAGGAGCGCGGGCCCGGCCTGCCCGCGCAGCACGGCGGCCAGCTTCCAGGCGAGGTTGTACGAGTCCTGCACCGAGGTGTTGGAGCCCAGGCCGTTGCTCGGCGGGTGCCGGTGGACGGCGTCGCCGACACAGAAGACCCGGCCCTCGTGCAGGCGGGTCGCGTACATCTCGTTGTTGCCCCACAGCGAGGTGCCGGTGATCTCCACGTCGAGGTCGGGCATGCCGAGCAACTGCCGGACGATCTTCGTGGCCTCCGCCTCGTCGACGACCGGGGGCTCCTCGGCGATGTCGTACCCCCAGACGATCAGCCACTCGTTCCACGGCCGCACCATCCGCACCAGGCCCGCCCCGATGCCGCCGACGTCGGCCCCCGGCTGGATCACCCAGTACAGGACGGAGGGCCGGTGGTCCACGTACGCGGAGATGTCGGCCTTGAAGGTGATGTTCATGGAACCGGCGATGTCCATCCGCCCCTCGAAGGGCAGCCCGAGGTCGGCGGCCACCCGCGAGCGGGCGCCGTCGGCGCCGATCAGATACTTCGCGCGCACGGTGAAGTGCGCACCGCTGAGCCGGTCCAGGCAGCGGACGGTGACGCCGTCGGCGTCCTGGGTGTGGGACACGTACTCGGTGGAGAACCGCGTCTGCGTCCCGCGCGCGGAGGCGTTTCTGACGAGGATCGGTTCGAGGTACGTCTGCGGGATGTCCACGGTCAGACAGGGCGAGGCGAGCCGGTAGTCGCCCTCGCGGTCGGGCCGGGTGCCCCAGGTGCGGATCCGGCCTATCTCCTCGCCGGCGATGCTGGTGCAGAAGACGGTGTCGCCGACCAGGGAGTGCTCGGTGGCCTCGGCGAGCACCTGCTCCTCGATGCCCATGTCCCGGAAGATCTCCATGGCCCGCTGGTTGGTGATGTGCGCGCGTGGAGTGTGCGCGGTCCAGCGGTACTTGGTGATCATCAGGTTCGGTATGCCGAGCGTGGCGAGAAAGAGCGCGGCGGCGGCGCCGGCGGGGCCCGAGCCCACGATGAGTACGTCGGTCTCGATCCCGGCTTCGATCCCGGCTTCGATCCCGGCTTCGATCCCGGCCTCGGCCTCGGCTCCGGCTCCGTGTTCCTGCATGTTCCGAACGCGCCTTTCGAAAGTTGAAACTTGCATTAAGTATGGGTCGCGTGGGAACGCTGGCGCAAGGTGAGGTGTGAGTGGTCTGCTGTGGCGCGAGGGCGCGAAGTCCTTTTCGTGCAGCCTGAATTGAGGAGAAGCCCATGCGCCGCACGCTCGCCGTACTGCCCGCCCTGCTCGCCGCGTCGGCCCTCGCGGCGACGGCCGTACCCGCCCACGCCGAAGCAGGCTGGGAGCCCGCACCCTCCGCGCCCTGGGACACGGCGGCGGGGGAGCGCTGCGACTTCCCCGTGCACGGCGAGCCCGTCGTCGACGAGGTCGTCCGACAGGTCCTGGAAACCCACCCCGACGGCACCCCGAAACGCGTCGCGTACAAGGGCGCCCTCGTCGTCCGCCTCACCAACACCGCGACCGGCGCCTCGTACGACGCGGACGCGGGCGGCCGGGCCCTCGTCGAGTACCGTGCGGACGGCTCCCAGTTCTGGGACGTACGCGGCCCCGTCCTCGTCGGCGTAGCCGAGAACGGCGGCAACCTGCCGCGCGGCCTGCACCTCGTGGACGGCGTGTACACCCTGCACATCGGCCCCGACGGCTACAAGACGGTGACGATGCAACAGGGCGGGCGCGACGATCTGTGTGCGCGGGTGGACTGACCGCGGGACGCCACATCCCGCAGCGCGCCGGGCGTTGACCGGCCCCGCCCTCAACACCGTCTGGCCTACTGCGAGATGCGAGGTGGCGTGACGGGAGGTCAGATGTGCCCCATGCACCACACAAAGGCCTCAGCATCCACGAACTCCCGCCGACTCCTCGCCTCCGGCGCCCTGGCCGCCTCCCAGTTACTGCTGTTCACCCTGCCCGCAGCGGCCGTGACCGCCGACGACCCGGCCCCGGCCACCGGCGAGACGCGTACGGCCGAGCACGCGCGGGGCTCGGCCCAGATGGGCGAGGGGATCCTCGCGTACGAGGGCGTCCAGGGCGTGCCCGCCGACACGCGCGTCGCCCGGACCCGGGGCGTGGACGTGTCCAGCCACCAGGGCAACGTCGCCTGGAAGAAGCTGCGCAAGAGCGGCGTGCGCTGGGCGTACGTCAAGGCGACCGAGGGCAGGTCCTACCGCAACCCGTACTTCGCGCAGCAGTACGTCGGCTCGTACAGGAGCGGCATGATCCGCGGCGCGTACCACTTCGCCACCCCGGACACCTCGTCCGGCGCCGCCCAGGCCGACTACTTCGTCAAGCGCGGCGGCGCGTGGTCCAAGGACGGCAGGACGCTGCCGGGCGTGCTCGACATCGAGTACAACCCGTACGGCTCGACCTGCTACGGCAAGTCGCCGCGTCAACTCGTCGGCTGGATCCGGGACTTCCTCAACCGGTACGAGAAGCGCACCGGCCGCGACGCGGTGATCTACACCTCCACCAACTGGTGGAAGAAGTGCACCGGCAACTACCGCGGTTTCGCCGCCACCAACCCGCTCTGGATCGCCCGCTACGCCTCGACCGTCGGGCCTCTCCCGGCCGGCTGGAAGTGGCACACGATGTGGCAGTACACGGCCAACGGCCGCATCGTCGGCGACCACAACCGCTTCAACGGAGCCCTGGACCGGGTCAAGGCCCTCGCCAACGGCTGACCCCACGCACCGGCCTCGGGGCCCGCCCGCACGACACGTCCGCGCGGGCCCCGAGTCCGCGGCTCTCACCGCAACTCCACCTCCCTCCCGCCCCACCGTCGGCGGAGCAGGCGGTCGTGGGTGGTGAGGACGATCGCGCCGGGGGCGGTGGGCTCGGCCAGGGCTTCCTCCAGCTCGTCGCAGAGGCTGGGGGAGAGGTGGTTCGTCGGCTCGTCGAGGAGGAGGAGCCGGGGTGGGCGGGCCGTCAACAGGGCCAGGGCGAGGCGTCGTTGCTGGCCGACCGACAGGCGGCCGACCGGTTGGTCCTCGTCGGCCGCGTGCAGCAGGCCGAGCGAGCGGAGCGGCACCCGCTCGGCGCGCTCCGCCCCGACTGCCGCCTCGTACGTGGCGCGTACGGTACGCCCGGGCCGGGCGAAGCGCGTGTCCTGGGCGAGCAGCCCCACCGTGAGGCCGGGGCGGCGGAACACCTCGCCCTCGGCGGCTAAATGCCCGGCGAGCACGGCGAGGAGCGTCGACTTGCCGGTGCCGTTGCCGCCCGTGACCAGAAGCCGCTCGCCGACCGGCACCTCAAGGCCGACGGGTGCGAGCCGCCCCGGCACGTACGCCCCGCGCAGCGCCGCCAACGGCCGCGTACCGTCGTCCGCCGCGTCGAGCAGACCCGGCTCCTCGGTCCCCGACACCAGTGCCGTACCGCCGAACCGCAGGGGGCGCGGCGGCTCGGCGACGGCGGTGCGCTCCAGTTCGGCGACCCGGCGGGCGGCGTTGCGCACGCGGCGCGAGATCTGGCTCTGCACGCGCCCGGCCCGGTGCCCGTACCCCATCTTCTCGTTGTCGCGCGGCCCCCGGTCGGGTGCGACGCGGTGCGCCGTCACGCCCGCCGCGCGCCGCAGTTCCGTCAACTCGGCCTGTTCGTCGGCGAATCGGCGTTCCCAGCGGGCGCGTTCGGCCCGTTTCCGGTCGACGTACGCGCTGTACCCGCCGCCGAAGCGCACCGGCCCGTCGGCGGCCGGGTCGAGGTCGAGGAGGTCCGTGCAGACCGCGTCGAGGAACGCCCGGTCGTGGCTCGCCACGACGACCGCGCCGGGCTGCGAGCGCACCTGCTGCTCCACGAACTCCGCGGCGGCGTCGTCGAGATGGTTGGTGGGCTCGTCGAGCAGCAGCGCGGCGGGCCGGCGGACGAGCAGCGCGGCCAGGGCGAGCCGCCCGCGCTGCCCGCCGGACAGCGAGCCGAGGGTGCGCGCCGGGTCGAGGGCGCCCAGGCCGAGCCCGTCGAGCATGAGCTTCGCGCGGCGGTCGGCGTCCCAGGACTCGCGGTCCTGGGCCTGTTCGAGGCGCTCGCCGTACGCGGTGAGCAACTCCCCGTGGCCCGGGGCGTGTTCGGGTGTACGGGCGAGTTCCGCGCCGAGCCGTTCGAGCTCGGCGAGGTCCTCGCGGGCTTCGCGCAGCGCGTCGTCCAGGACGTCGGCGAGGGTGGCCGCCGGGTCGAACGGCATCTCCTGGTGCAGAAACCCCAGGTCGTCGGGGCGGGTGACGGTGCCCGCGTCCGGGGTGTCGGCCCCGGCGAGCAGCCGCAGCAGCGTCGACTTGCCGACGCCGTTCTCCCCGATCACCCCGACGCACCGGCCGGGCGCCACGGTCACCGACACACCGTCAAGAACCCTTCTTCCGGCGAGACTTCGTACGAGATCCGAGCCGATCACGGCAGCACCAGCATCAGCATCTCGGCTCATCGTCCCGGCCCGCCCGCCTCCGTGAGCGTGCCCTCCGCGAGCCGCAGCCACCGCTCCACACCGATCTCGGCGAGAAACCGCTCGTCGTGGCTGACCACGAGAAAAGCGCCGCGGTACGCGTTCAGCGCACTCTCCAACTGGCCCGCGCCGGCCAGGTCGAGATTGTTGGTCGGCTCGTCGAGGAGCAGCAATTGCGGGGCCGGTTCGGCGCACAGCACGCACGCCAGCGTGGCGCGCAACCGCTCACCGCCGGACAGCACCCCGACCGGAAGGTGCGCCCGCGTACCGCGGAAAAGGAAACGCGCCAGCAGATTCATCCGCTCCGCCTGCGGGCGCCGTGGCGCGAACGCGGCGAAATTCTCCGCCACCGTGCGTTCCTCGTCCAGCAGATCGAGGCGCTGCGACAGATACGCGATCCGCCCTTCGCCGCGCCTGATCTCCCCGCTCCCCGGGGCGAGTTCACCCGTGAGCAGCCGCAGCAGCGTCGTCTTGCCCGCACCGTTCCCGCCGGTCAGCGCGATCCGCTCCGGTCCCCGGACGCTCAGGTCGACGCCGCCCGGCGCGAACACCTCGCGCTCCCCGAGCCGCACCTGCATTCCCTCGCCGAGAAACAGATTCCGCCCGGCCGGCACCTGTGTGTCCGGCAGGTCGAGGATGAGGCGCTGTTCCTCGCGGAGCGCCCGCCCCGCCTCGTCGAGCCGCGCCTGCGCCTCGCCGACCCGCGACGCGTGCATCTGCCCGGCGCGCCCCGCGGATTCCTGTGCGCCCCGTTTCATGTTGCCCGCGAAGATCCGTGGCAGGCCCGCGCTCTTCAGATTCCGTGCGGCATTGCTCGCGCGCCGCTCGGCCCGTTCCCGGGCCTGCTGCAGTTCCCGCTTCTCCCGCTTCAACTCCTGCTCGGCATTGCGCACATTCTTCTCGGCGACTTCCTGTTCGGCCCGTACGGCCTCCTCGTACGCGGTGAAATTCCCGCCGTACAGGCGCAGTTCGCCCCGGCCGAGTTCGGCGACGCGGTCCATGCGGTCGAGGAGCGCGCGGTCGTGGCTGACGAGGAGCAGGGCGCCGGAGAAGTCGTCGAGCACGTCATAGAGCTTGTGCCGGGCCTCGGTGTCGAGGTTGTTGGTCGGCTCGTCGAGCAGCAGCACGTCGGGGCGGCGGAGCAGTTGGGCGGCGAGGCCGAGCGACACGATCTGGCCGCCGCTGAGCGTGCGGAGGGGGCGGTCGAGGCCGAGGGCGCCGAGGCCGAGCCGGTCGAGTTGTGCGCGGGTGCGCTCCTCGATGTCCCAGTCGTCCCCGATGGCGGCGAAGTGCTCCTCGGCCACGTCCCCGGACTCGACCGCGTCCAGGGCGCGGATCACGTCGGCGACGCCGAGCACCTCGGCGACGGTGAGCCCGCCGGCCAGCGGCAGGCTCTGCGGAAGGTAGCCGAGCGTCCCGGTCACGGACACCGAACCGGCGGCGGGAGCGAGCTCCCCGGCGATCAGCTTGAGCAGGGTGCTCTTGCCGGAGCCGTTGGGCGCGACAAGCCCCGTACGCCCGACGGGCACGGTGCAGGACAGCTCACGGAAGACCGGCGTCTCGTCCGGCCAGGAGAAGGACAGGTGGGAGCAGACGACAGCAGCAGACACAGACATGGGACACGACCTCGCAGGCGCGCGAGCGGACAGACTTCCGCCCTGGTCAACGTGGGGAAAAGGGGTACGTCGAACGGGCCACGGCCGGGGTGCTCTCCAGCACCGTCCGGGTGGCCTCAGGGGCGGCACTCACCCTGAGATGTCGACGTCACCAGCCACGTCTGCACTCCTCCAGCACACGGTCAAGGTCTCGGCCAGGCTAACACCACGGTCTGTGACCGCCGCCCGAATATCGTGTACATGCCATGCCGACGGGGTACTACCCGACCGCCTCCCCCCACCGACAGGACCGACAGGATGGGCGGGATGCGTGATGCGTAGAGGCAGAGGCAGAGGCAGAGGTAGAGGTAGAGGCAGAGCACGTTCTCTTACGGCCGTCGCCTGCGCCGCGGTGCTTGCCGCGGTCGGCGGCGCAACGGCAAGCACCACCGCCACAGCGGACACCGCGCACGCGGCGAGCAGCGACTTCCGGCCCCAGCTGGTGACCGTCGACACCCCCACCCGCGCCGCCAAGGCGAAACTCTCCGCGCTCGGGCTCGACCTGACCGAGCACGCCGGGCACGACTTCGTCGAGGTCGTCCTGCACACGCCCTCCGACGCGCTCGCGCTGCAACTCGCCGGGTTCCGTTGGCAGACACGCATCCCCGACCTCGTGCAGCGCGAGTCCGACGTCAACGCCGCGAACCGCGCCTACGCCGCCGCGACCGGCACCTCGCCGCTCCCGTCCGGCCGCGACAGCTACCGGCGGCTCGCCGACTACACCGCCGACCTCGACCGGCTGGCCGGCCAACACCCGGGCCTCGTACGGAAGTTCGCGCTGCCGCACCAGAGCCTCGAAGGCAAGCAGGTCCACGGTGTGGAGATCGCGCACGACGTGCGGGCGACCGATGACGGCCGGCCCGTCTTCCTCATGCTGGGCCTGCACCACGCCCGCGAGTGGCCCTCCGGCGAGCACACCGTCGAGTTCGCCCACGACCTGGTGAAGAACTACGGGAGCGATGCGCGGATCACCGCACTGCTGAAGAAGGTGCGGGTGCTCGTCGTGCCGGTCGTGAACGTCGACGGGTTCGAGAAGTCCGTGAACGACGGGCAGTTGATCGATCTGCGCGACCTCGACGACGGCGGAACCGGGTCGATCCTGGCCACGCCCGGCAACGCGTACAAACGCAAGAACTGCCGGATCGTCGACGGGCAGCGGCCGCTCGCGGGCGAGTGCGCCCTGGCGAGCAGTCCCGGCGGATTCGGGGCGGGCGTCGACCTCAACCGGAACTACGGCGGGCTGTGGGGCGGTCCCGGCGCGGCCGCCGAGCCCGTGCATGCCACGTACCGCGGGGCCGGGCCGTTCTCCGAGCCGGAGACGCAGAACGTCCGGGAGCTGGTCAGCGGCCGTCAGGTGACCGGGCTGATCACCAACCACACGTTCTCCGACCTGGTGCTGCGCCCGAACGGCGTCGCCCCCGACACCGTCGGCCCGGACGGGCAGCCCGTCGGCGACCCGCCCGACGAGCCCGCCCTGAAGGAGCTCGGCGACCGCATGGCCGCGCAGAACGGCTATACGAGCCAGCACAGTTGGGAGTTGTACGACACGACCGGCACCACCGAGGACTGGTCGTACAACGCGACGGGCGGCTACGGCTACACGTTCGAGATCGGCCCCGACGAATTCCACCCGCCGTTCCCCGAGGTCGTCGACGAATACCTGGGCAAGGGCGCGTACGCGGGGAAGGGCAACCGGGAGGCGTACCTGCTGGCGTTGGAGAGCGCCGCCGACCCCGAGCAGCACGCGGTGATCAGCGGGAAGGCCCCCGCGGGGGCGACGCTGCGGCTGAAGAAGACGTTCGCCACGCCCACCTGGTCGGGCACGGTCAAGGACACCCTCGACACGACCATGGAGGTCGGCGCGGACGGCTCCTACACCTGGCACGTGAACCCGTCGACGCGGCCCGTCGTGAAGGCCCGGCAGATCGAGGTCGTCGGCTCGGAGCCGCTGAAGCGGGAGACGTCCACGGGGACGACCGCGCCCGGACAGTCCACGGACCGGGAGTTCGTCGTCGACCGGGACGCCGATGTCCTGGAGGCCGCGCTCGACTGGCCCACACCGGACGACCTCGACCTGTACGTGCTGCGCAGGAACGCCGACGGCAGCCTCACCCGCGTCGGCAGCTCCACGGGATCCGTCGGCGAGAAGGAACGCGTCCTCATCGACGACCCGCAGCAGGGCACGTACGTCCTCCGCGTGGAGAACTGGGCCTCTGCGAGCCCGAGTTGGAACCTCACCGCGTCCCTGTACGAGTCGACGACGAGCGAAGTCGGCGGCGTCATCGAGAACTGGACCCTGTCCTGCGAGAAGGACGGCAAGGTCCTCCAGCAACTCCCGGTCGTGGCGGACCGCGGCGACCGGGTCAAGGCGGACCTGGGGGAGTGCGGGCGGAAGCAGGGCTGAGACGGCGGGCGCGCTCCGCACCGGCCCGGCGACCGTGCGGAGCGCGCGGGCCTATTCGTCGCGACCGCTTCCGGCGGTGCGCGCCTCGCCCTCGGCGGCTGACGACCGGGAGGGGGCTCCTGGGCGGCTACCTACAGCTTCGCCCGAGTCCCCTCGTCCACCCCCCAGCTCGCCAGCAGGCGCAGTGCCTCCGCGGACGGGGTGCCCGGTTCGGCGTGGTAGACGGAGAGGAACTGGCCGTCGTCGTCCGGGAGGTGGAGGGTCTCGTACGCGAGGGTCAGCTCGCCGACGACCGGGTGGCGCATGCGCTTCACGCCGTGGCCCTTCTCCTTCACGTCGTGCGTGGCCCACAGCCGCCGGAACTCGTCGCTCTTGACGGACAGTTCACCGACGAGCGCCGAAAGCTCCGGGTCCTCGGCGTGCTGCCCCGCGTACAGCCGCAGGTAGCTGACCATGTCGGCGGCCTTGGAGTCCCAGTCGAGGAACAGCTCGCGGTAGTCCGGGTTCAGGAAGGTGAGGCGGGCCCAGTTCCGTTCGGCGCGCGGCAGCTGCCCCCAGTCGCCGAACAGGGCCGCCGCCATCCGGTTCCACGCGAGGATGTCGGAGCGCGCCCCGCCGACGTACGCGGGCACGCCCTCGATGGAGTCCAGCAGATGGCGCAGCGCGGGCCGCACCTGCTGCTGCCGCTTCGGCGCCGACTGCCTGCGGCGCTGCTGCGTGGGCCGGGCCAGGTGGACGAGGTGGGCGTGCTCGGCGTCGCTGAGGCGCAGGGCGCGCGCGATCGCGTCGAGCACCTCCACCGACACGTTGCGCCCGTTGCCCTGCTCCAGGCGCGTGTAGTACGCCACCGAGACCCCGGCGAGCTGCGCCAGCTCCTCCCGCCTGAGCCCCGGCACCCGCCGGTGCCGGCCCATCGTCGGGATCCCCACGTCCTCGGGCTTCAGCCGGGCCCGCCGGGTACGCAGGAACTCGCTCAGCTCGGCCCGCCGGTCCAGGCCGTCCGCCGCGGGGGCCGTGCCGTCGTCCCGTGCCATGTCGTCGTCCATGATGTCCAGTATTCCTGGTGGTACGACCATGAGCCTGACCCTGCCAGTAGTAGGACCACTGGACGTACGTAAAGCGGTGACCTGCAGATTCTTTGCCTGCGGGGCCTGAGCGGGAGCAGCCTTGTGGCCATGACCACGACTGTTGCCGCATACGCAGCCCCCAGCGCCAAGGCCCCGCTGGAGCGCACCACCATCGAGCGCCGTGCCGTCGGCGAGCACGACGTACGGATCGACATCAAGTTCGCCGGAATCTGCCACTCCGACATCCACCAGGCCCGTGAGGGCTGGGGCGAGGCCATCTTCCCGATGGTCCCGGGCCACGAGATCGCCGGTGTCGTCTCCGAGGTCGGCCCCGGTGTGACGAAGTTCAAGGTCGGCGACCGGGTCGGCGTCGGCTGCATGGTCGACTCCTGCGGTGAGTGCGAGCCCTGCACGTCCGGCCGGGAGCAGCACTGCGTCGAGGGGAACATCCAGACGTACAACGCCGTCGGCAAGGACGGCGAGCCCACCTACGGCGGCTACTCGCAGCAGGTCGTCGTCACCGAGGGCTTCGTCGTCCGCATCCCCGACGGCCTCGCCCTCGACGTGGCCGCGCCGCTGCTCTGCGCCGGCATCACCACGTACTCCCCGCTGAAGCACTGGGGCGCGGGCCCCGGCAAGAAGGTCGCGATCGTCGGCCTCGGCGGCCTCGGCCACATGGGCGTGAAGATCGCGCACGCGCTCGGCGCGGAGGTCACCGTCCTCTCGCAGTCGCTGCGCAAGAAGGACGACGGCCTGAAGCTGGGCGCCGACCACTACTACGCGACGAGCGACCCGGCCACCTTCGAGGAGCTCGCCGGCACCTTCGACGTCATCCTCTCCACGGTCTCCGCGCCGCTGGACTTCGGCGCCTACCTCGGGCTGCTGAAGACGGGCGGCGCGCTCGTCAACGTCGGCGCCCCCGAGGAGCCGATCGCCCTCAACCTGTTCTCCCTCATCGGCGGCAACAAGATCCTCGCCGGGTCGATGATCGGCGGCATCGCCGAGACCCAGGAGATGCTCGACTTCTGCGCCGAGCACGGCCTGGGCGCCGAGATCGAGCTGATCGAGGCCGCGCAGATCAACGAGGCGTACGAGCGGGTCCTCGCCTCCGACGTGCGCTACCGCTTCGTGATCGACACCGCCACGATCTGAGCCGCGGTCCGAGCGCTGCCCGTCGGGTCCTCCGCCCGTGGACCCGACGGGCGGCGCACCACAGAATGGCGCCATGAAGACGATCGACTTCCCCGGCGCCAGGGTCCCGTCCTCCAACATCGTCCTCGGCCTGATGCGCATCGCCGAGCTCGACGACAAGGAGATCCGCGCCCTCTACGACAGCGCCCGCGCCGCCGGCGTCAACACCTTCGACCACGCCGACATCTACGGGCCCGAACGGCACGCCTGCGAGGAGCGGTTCGGGCGGGCCGTCCGGCTGGGCGCCGCGGAGCGCGCGTCGATCGTCGTCCAGAGCAAGGTCGGCATCCGGCCCGGCTTCTTCGACTTCTCCCACGAGCACATCGTGCGCACCGTCGACGAGTCCCTCGCCGCCCTGCGCACCGACTACCTCGACGTGCTCCTGCTGCACCGCCCCGACACCCTCGTCGAGCCGGAGGAGGTCGCGGCGGCCTTCGACGAGCTGCACGCCGCGGGCAAGGTCGTGAACTTCGGCGTGTCCAACCACACGCCCGGCCAGATCGAGCTGCTCAAGTCGGCGGTACGGCAGCCGCTGGTCGCCGACCAGGTCCAACTGAGCCTCACCCACGCCCCGTTGATCGCCTCCGGCGTCGCCGCGAACATGGCGGGGCTCGACCAGTCGCTGAGCCGCGACAACGGGCTGCTCGACTACGCGCGCCTGCACGGGATCACCCTGCAGGCGTGGTCGCCGTTCCAGAAGGGGTTCTTCGACGGCGTCTTCATCGGCGACGTCGAGCAGTACGCCGAACTCAACGCCGTACTCGACGAGTTGGCCGCCCAGTACGGGGTGACGCCGACCGGCATCGCCGTCGCCTGGATCACCCGCCACCCGGCCCGCATGCAGGTCGTGCTCGGCACCACCAACCCGGGCCGGGTCGCCGAAGCCGCGGCGGGCTCGGACATCCCGCTCACCCGCGAGGAGTGGTACCGCCTGTTCCGCGCGGCCGGGCACACCTTGCCTTAGCGGCACGGGCACACCTTGCCGTAGCGAGCAGCAGCCGGAAGCGGGTTCTTCGGGCCGGGCGGGCTCAGTCCCGTCGTGGCAGGATCAACAGCGCGTCCCCGACCGGGCGTTCGCCTGCCGTGTCGGACGGGTCGGTGAGGAGTTCGCCGTGTGCGACCATCGCGGTCGAGCCGCCGCCGTCGAGGTTGACCGCGTCGCGCAGGCCGAGCGCACGGGCCACGGTCGCGCTCTCGACGAGGCTCAGCCCGAGCGCGTCGGTGTCCCGTCCCTCCGCCGTGACGAGGACGGTCCGCCCGGCGGCGTCGGTACCGGCGAGGGTGCGCGGGTTCCGCTTGTGCGCCCAGCCGTAGTAGAAGCTCGGGTTGTCCGCGTGGACCATGCCGTCGGCGGCCGGGGTGACGTGCAGTCTCCCGTCGCGGACCAGCTCGGGCCCGCCGTTGACGACGCTGGTCGAGGGGGACGTGCCGAGTTCCGCTCCCCGTTCGTCCCGCAGGGCCTGCGCGATCCGCAGCCGTTCGCCGACCCGCGCGAGCCCCGCCAGCCGCTCGGCCAGGGCCCCGGTCGCCTGCACCGAACTCCCGCCCGCCGGCAGCACCCCGCCCCGCGGCGAGCGCACCTCCGCCACCCGGCCCCGCGCGTCCAGGACGGCCTCCACGCCCTCGCCCGCAGGCGTACGAGGCCCGAACGCGCCGGTGAACGCGACGAGTTCGTCCGGGTCCTGGCAGGTCACGTCGTGCAGCGGCCGCGCGGTCGGGGCGTCGTCGGCGGTGCCTCCGCAGTTCCTGATCAGCCCCGGCACCCGGTTGACGCCGTCCAGCTCAAGCGCGGTGTCCCGGCCGACGACCTCGCCCGACCAGGCCGTACGCACGACCCGGCCGCGTCCGCCCGCGTCCGTCACCAGCGCCGGCCGCCCGCCCACCGACTCGCTCTCCGTACGACCGCGGTACACGCCCGCACCGGCCGGGTCGCCGGGGGCGCCGGAGCGCGAGTCCAGGACGAAGTAGCCGCCGTTGACCGCGGCCGACGCCCCGCGCGCGGCGGCGAGTTCGCTGGTCTTCTCGCGCCGCTCCAGGTCGGGCCCGTACGACGCTTCGAGGCTGCCCCGGAACAGCCGCGGGTCGACCGTGAGCACGTCGATCCGCCACGGGCCGCGGTCCCGGGCGTCCCCGTCCCAGCCGGTGTGGACGGCGGAGCCCGTGTGCCCCGCCGCCACGAGCCGGGCCCGCTCGGCGTCGGCGTCGGCGCGGGCCGTGAACGTGCCGACCCGGACCCGCCAGCCCAGCGTGCCGCCCCCGAAGTCGGCGGTGGCGGGCGTGTCCACCCGCTCGGCCCGCGCCTCGAAGCCCTCCTGCCGCAGCCGGTCCGTCAACTCGTCGGCGCTCGCCCGGTCCTTGAGCGCGGTCGGCGGGGCGTCCGGGTCGGGGGACGACTGCCCGCCCGGGACGGCGACCTCGACCGTCCACGGCTGGGCGGGCGCGTCGGCGCCGCGCACGACACGGGTGAGCGTGACCCCGGGCTGCAAGGTCGTCGTGGTCCGCGTCTCGGGCAGGCCGGGCGCGCCCAACGGCAACTCCGCGCCCGCCCGTGTCCCCGCCCCCGCGGCCGCGGGCGCCTGCAGCACCCCCGTCACCGCCACCAGCGACAGCACCGCACCCGTACCGAGCAGTTGAACCCGCACCGCACTCCTCCTCACAGCAGCCTCCGCAGCACCTCGGTGTACGCGTCCGCGTACCGCAGCATGCCGAGGTCGCTGGGGTGCGAGCCGTCTGTCGTCGCCTCGTCGTCGTCACCGAGCAGACCCGCGCCCTCCAGGTACGTGAGCCCCGGCACCCCCGCCCCGCGCAGCCGCTCGTACGCCTCGCGGAACGCGGCCCGGCTGCCCTCGTGCCGCTCGCGCAGCGCGCCCACCAGCCAGGCGTGCGCGTACGTGCGGTCCTCCGCCATGACGATCGGCGTGCCGGGACGTGCCTCGCGCAAGCGCCGGATCAGCGGCTCGGCGCGTGCGGCGACCAGGTCGGCGGTCATGTTCGGCAGGCAGTCGATCACGAAGACCGCCGGGTCGAGCTCCGCGAGCAGGGCCCCGACCTCCGGCTCCATGAACGCGTTGCCCGAGAAGCCGAGGTTGACCACCGGCCGGCCGAGCCGCCGCCCCAGGACCGCCGGGAACGCCATGCCCGGCCGGGAGGCGCAGGCGCCCTGCACGATGGACGAGCCGTAGCAGAGGACCGGCCGCTGCCGCCGCGGCGCCACCGGCCGGAACGCCGCCCCGGCGTCGACGCCGATCTCCAGCGACTCGACGCCGTTGTAGAGCGGCAGATACGCCGTGTACCGCCGCATCCCCGGGTCCGCGCCGCTGACCAGACGCTCCGTCACCGACCCGGACGCCGGCTTGGTGACGCCGGCCCACCGGTCGCGGCCGGAGGCGTCCTGCGCGTAGAGGTCGAGCCCGCTGACCCCGGTCGCCGGCATGTGCGGCAGCGCGAGGCGGGGCGAGCGCAGGGTGTAACGGGCGTGCACGGACGCCGAGTCGGTGGCGAACCGGGCCAGCATGCCCGCCGAGGTGCGGCTCAGCTCCCAGATCACGGGCCGTACGGTCTGCTCCGCGCGGGCGGGCAGCCGGTCGTAGGACCGTGCCGTGTCGGACCAGCCCTTCCCCTCGACGCCCCATCCGGCCACGTCCCACCAGGCGATCTCGCCCTCGACCCGCGGTTCGGCGGCACGTGTCGCGCCGGGTGCGGTCGCGGTCCCCGTCGCCGCCCTCGCCCTGCCGGTTCCGGGCCCGCCGAGCGCCAGGGCTCCCGCCCCGAGCGCGGCCAGGCCGAGCACCTGTTTCCGGTTGAGCCCCTGCCGGTGCGACGGACGTGACGCGTTCACGAGGTTGCCCTTCCGCGGTACATGAGTCGGCACATGCGTCCGCGTGGGGGACCGGACCAGGCAACGGTGCGGGTGGTAGAGACCACTCGTCAAGAGCCGTGCGGGGGCCGTGCGGTGAACAGCTCCGGAACGGCGGCGGCGACGTCAAGGGGCCAGGCGGCGGCGGGTGTTGGCCGTGGCTTGCCGTACCTGGCCGTACCCCGAAGAGGTATGAGGCATTCCGGATCTTCGGTCGCTTGGGTCGCTTCAGTCGCTGCCGCCGTTGCCGCTGCCGCCGCCAGCCGTTGCCGCTGCTCAGTCCCTGCCGAGCCGCTCCGTGAGGATCTGCCCGATGGGCGCGATGTGGTCGGGCTGCATCATCGCGTGATGGGTGCAGTCGTACGCGTACGACGTGATCCGGCCCGTGACCCAGGGGCGCCAGGCCTCGCCGGTGGGGGCGTCGGCGGGCTTGCCGCGGCCGGCGTGGAAGTAGAGCAGGTCGCCGTCGAAGACCTCCCGCTCGTACGTCGGGGCGAGGGCGGCCTGGTGGGCGAGGACGTTGGTCGCGGCGATCATGTGCTCGTCGGCCAGCTCGGCCTGCAGCTCGGCGAGCAGCCGGGAGCGGTCGGCCGGCCGGTCGCCCGCCCCGACGAGTTCCCTGGCCCGGGCGGGCGCCGGGGCCCGCACCGGTTCCGCGGCGGTCCGGCCGCGCTCCGTCGCCTGCGCCGGGATGGGGAGGCGCCCCGCGGCCTCCAGGACGAGGGCGCGGGTCAGCTCCGGGTCGGCCTCCAGGCGGCGCGCCTCGTCCGGGTCGAGCGGCTGGGCGTCGAGCAGCGCGAGGAGTTCCACCCGCTCGCCCTCGGCCCGCAGGCGGACGGCGACGGCGTGCGCGAGGGAGCCGCCGAGCGACCAGCCGAGCAGCCGGTACGGGCCGGCCGCCCGCACCGAGCGGATCTGCCGTACGTAGTCGTCGATCATCTCGGGGAACGTGCCGGGCACCCCTTCGCCGTCCCGCAGCCCGCGCGCCTGCAGCACGTACACGGGCACGTCGTCCGGAAGGTGCCGGGGCAGCGTGGCGTAGCACCAGCCGAGGCCGCCGGACGGGTGCAGACAGAACACCGGCGTACGGGCGCCGGCGGGGCGCAACGGCAGCAACGGGCCGAACGGGTCCGGGAGTTGACCCGCGCCCGCGCCCGAGCCCGCGCCCCCGCCCGAATCCGCATCCGTACTCCCGTGAACCCCCGCCCCGCCACCCCCCATGTGCTCGGCCAGCGCCGCCACGCTCGGCGCCCGGTACAGCGCGGCCGTCGGCACCTGAGTACCGAGGCGGGCGCTGATGCGGGACGCGAGCCGGGCGGCCTTGAGGGAGTGGCCGCCGAGGGCGAAGAAGTCGTCGTCGACGCCCACTTCGGGCAGGTCGAGCACCTCGGCGAAGAGCGCGCACAGCTCCTGCTCCCGCGCGGTGCGGGGCGCGCGCCGCGCGGCCGGCGCGGGGGAGTGCGGTGCGGCGGCGAGGGCCGCGCGGTCCAGCTTGCCGTGCGCGGTGAGCGGCAGGGCGTCGTGGAACAGGAACGCCGACGGCACCATCGCGGCGGGCAGCCGCTGCGCCGCCCACGCCCGCAGGTCGGCGGGGTCCGGGGCCTCTCCGTCGGACGGCGCGTTCGAGGTGAGGTGGGCGGTCAGGGCGGGCCCGGCGGGGGAGACGGTCACCGCGGCCTGCGCGATCCGCGGGTGCCCGGCGAGCACCGCCTCGATCTCGCCCGGCTCGACGCGCACGCCGTGCACCTTCACCTGCTCGTCCGTCCGCCCGAGGAATTCGAGCAGGCCGTCCTCGGTCCACCGGGCCGCGTCGCCCGTGCGGTACATGCGGGCGCCGGGCGGGCCGAACGGGTCGGGCAGGAACCGCTGTTCGGTGAGGTCGGGCCGGTTCAGGTAGCCGCGTGCGACCTGGGCGCCGCCGAGGTGCAGCTCGCCGGGGACGCCGGGCGGGACGGGCTGCCCGGCGCGGTCCAGGACGTAGGCCCGCACGTTGTGCCCGGGACGGCCGATGACGGGCCGGGGGCCGCTCTCGTCCAGGCGGCAGTACACGGCGTCGACCGTGCACTCGGTCGGCCCGTAGTAGTTGTACGCGGCGGTGCGCCGGTGCGCGGCCGTGCCGGGCCGGTTGCGCAGCCGCTGCCACAGCTCGCCGTCGAGGGCCTCGCCGCCGACCATGAGCAGCCCCGGCCGGTGCGCACCGCCGGCGCCTTCCTCGTGCAGCAGCCCGGCGTCCAGCAACTGCCGCAGATACGACGGCGTGACGTCGAGGAAATCGATGCGCTGCCGCCGTACGTGGGCGACGAGTTCGGCCGGATCGAGCCGAACCGATTCTTCGACGAGGTGCAGTTCCTGGCCCGCCGCCAGGAACAACAGGCCCTCCCACGAGGTGTCGAACGTGAACGACGCGGTGAGCGCGGCCCGCAGCGGACGGCCCGCGGCCTCGGCGGCCGGCCGGATCAGTTCGGCCTCGTGGTCGGCGAACAGGTTGCCGAGCTGCCGGTGCTCGACCACCACGCCGTTCGGCCGCCCGGACGTGCCCGAGGTGAAGTTGACGTACGCCGGGTGGTGCGGGGCGAGCGGCCGCGCCCGGTCCCGGTCGGTGGGGTCGGACTCGGGCTGCAGGGCGAGCGCCTGCTCGGCCTCGGGGGAGTCCAGGTCGAGCACGGGCACCCCCGCCACGCTCTCCGTGGCGCCGCCCGTCGCGGTGAGCACGAACAGCGGCCGGCTGTCGTCGAGCATCGACCGCGTACGGGCGCCCGGATGCGCCGGGTCCAACGGCACGCACGCCGCACCGGACTTGAGCACCGCGAGCAGCGCCACGACATAGTCGGCGGTCCGCGGCAGTGACACCGCGACGTACGACTCCGGGGCGGCGCCGCGGGAGAGCAGCAGGTGGGCGAGGCGGTTGGCGCGGCTGTTCAGCTCGGCGGCCGTCAGCTCCTTCGCGCCGCACACCAGCGCCCTGGCCCCCGGCGCCTGCCGTGCCCGCTCCTCGAACAGCTCCGTGAGCGGGACGGGCGGCACCGGCCGCACCGGGCCCTGCCCGGCCGCGAGCACCTCGGTGCGCTCGGCCCCGGTGAGCAGGTCGATCTCGCCGATCGGCAGCTCCGGGTCGACGGTCGCGAGGGTGCGGAGCAGGCCGAGGAACCGGCGGTGGTGGCCGGCGACCTCCGCGGCGGTGTGCCGCTCCGGGTCGGCCTGCAGATCGATCCGCAGCGAGCCGTCGGACGGCCGGTCGTACACGTTCACCGCCCAGCCCGCGACGGGCCCGTTGGACAGGTTGTGGATCACCGCCGGAATCGACCCGAACCGCACGTCCCCGTCGTACGTCATGACGTTGATGCCCCAACTGCCCAGCGGCCCCGGCCTGTTGTGCTGCACGCGCAGTTCGCGTTCCAGCTGCAGGTACGGGTAACGCTGGTGCCGCAGCAGTCCCTTGGCCTGCTGGGCGGTGTGCCGCAGCAGATCGCCGACGGTGGTCTGCGGGGTGGTGTGCAGGCGGAGTGGGAGGACGTTGGCGAGGACGGCGGGCACGGTGCGGGAGGCGGGGCTGCGGCCGGTGACGGTGAGCTGCAGGCCGACGTCGTCGCTGCCGCCGAGCCGGTGCACGTACAGGCCGAGCGCCGCCATCGCGGCCGTCGCGAGCCCCGTCCGCGCCGTGCGGGCCAGGGCGCGCAGGCCCGCGGCGGCCTCGGCGTCGAGGTGCCCGGACTCGCGGACGAACGTGTACGACACCTCCTCGGGCCGGTGCGCGGGCGCGGACTCGGCGATCCAGTCGGCGAGTTGCTCGCGCCAGTACTCCCGGTCGCGGTCCATCGGCCCCGACGTGCGGTAGTCGAGGTCGTCGGCCACGGCCTGCTCCAGCGTGCCGAACGGGCACGGCGGCACGGGCTGCCCGGCGGAGAGCGCCGTGTACAGGTCGGCGGTGCGGTGCAGGAACAGCGAGAAGCCGTAGCCGTCGAGGAGGATGTGGTGCATCACGAGGTGGAACAGGAACCGTTCGTCCGCGGTCCGCAGCAGCGTGAACCGGAACGCGTGGTCACGCTGCAGGTCGAACGCCGGATGCCCGTGCGCCGCCATCCAGTCGTCGGCGGCCCGCGCCGGGTCGGCCTCGCCCCGCAGGTCGATCACCGGCAGCGTCCAGTCGTCCAACGGCCGTACGCGCTGGCGCACTTCGCCGTCCGCGGTGGTGTGGAACCGTACGCGGGTCGCCTCCGCCTCGACGAGCGCGCCGTGCAGCGCCTGCTCCAGGAGCGCGACGTCGACCGGCCCGAGCAGCTCCACGTACTCGGCGCAGAGGAACGCCGGGCTGTGCGGATCGCGTTCCTGCGCCAGCCAGAAGAGCATCTGTGCGCTCGTCAGCGGCAGACCGCGATCGCTGTCGAACGTGCTCTCCATGAACGTCAACTCCCGTGTCCGCACCACTGCTTCGACGCCGCACGTCGCGCATCCCTGCGCAGTCGGCGCTTTCGCGGGTCAACGAGCGGGCGCGGATACGGTGACGATCAGCCGGGGTCGGGCGGGGCGCGCGGAAGGCTGGAAGGCGCGCTCCATGCGCTCCCGAAGGGCGTCTTCACCGCCCCTTCCCGCTCCCGTAGGACGCGTCCGTCACCGCGTACAACCCGCTCACCACCGCGCCCCGCAGCCGCTTCGCCTCGATGGTGTTCATGCCGACGTGCAGAGCCGACGTGCCGTGCGCGTAGGCGGACTCGATGGGCAGGTAGTACGCGAGGTTGAAGTACAGGGAGGGGGCGGGGCGGGAGCTGTCGACGGCGACCGCGCGGACCCAGGTCGTGGCGCCGTAGTGGTAGGAGAGGCAGAACCCGGCCATCCGGTCGCCGTCGTACGCGGCCACGACGCGGGCCGTGTCGCCCATGGCCTGTGCCTGCCGCTTCAGGAGCGCGGTCATGGCGTCGACGCCGTCCCGGTCGCGGCCGTGCCCCTGCTGGTGACCGGCGAGCAGCGCCCCGGCCTCGGCGCAGCAGTCGTCGAGGCTCAACTCCCGTACGGCGAAGGGGGATTCGGCGAGCGTGCGGCGCTCCCGGCGGATGCTGACGCGGCGCTTGCCGGGCAGGGAGGCGAGGTAGTCGTCGAAGCCGCCGCCCGGCAGCGGGATCGTGGCGTCGTCCGCGAGGTGCAGGGGCGGCCGGTCGTGGTGCGGGGAGAGGCGGGCGGCGGCGTCATGCGTGAGGTACGGCCACCAGTGCGTGGTGCCGTGCGCGGCGGCGAAGGAGCGTGCCGCGTCCGTGAGCGCGGCCAGGCAGGCGTCCCTCAGGTCGGGCGTCAGGTCGGCGGAGAGCAGCGGGCCGTTGTGGTATCCGCGGCGGGCGCCCGCGATCACGCGGGGCCGTACCGGAGCCCAGAGGACCCGCTCCGGGCGGTAGTTGTCGTTGGGCTCGTCGTGCACGAGGTACAGCGGGGCCGCGGCGAGGAGGGCGCCGCGGCCGTCCCGTACGAGCGCGTACGCGGGCGTGGCCGTGGGGTCCTGTTCCTCTCCGGCCAGCCACCGGTGGGAGAGGTAGAGGCTCACGGGAGCCGCGAGTACGTCCCAGTCGGCGGCCGGGACCTGGTGGATGCTGTCGACGAGGGCGGTGCTCAACACGGGGGCCTCCTGCGGCGGTGACGGTCGGATGGGCGGAGCGCGGGCGCCGCGAGGAACGCGAGGAGGCAGGCCGCGGCCTCCGCTGCCCACGGGACGACCGGCCCGGCCTGGAGGAGCGAGGTGAACAGGGCCGGGGCGGCGACCATGCCGAGCGCCCACGCGAACTGGTAGAGGCCCTGCGTGAAGCCCGAAGCGGCCCTCGGCGTCAGGGAGACCGACAGCTCGCTCAGGGCCGGCCCGAGCAGGATCTCCGCCACGCTGAACAGCACCGTCGCGGCGACCAGTACGGCCCACACGGCAGGGCCGGGCCCGGTCAGGGCGGGCACGGCGAACGCGGCCATCGCCGCCGCCATCAGCAGATGCCCGGCGCCCACGGCACGGCGCGGCACGGCCGGTGCAAGGCGGGCCGTGACCACGGTGGAGAACCCCGACACGATCACCGTGTTGACGCCGAACAGCAGGCTCGCGGACCACGCCGGCAGCTCCAGCGCGCGGGTGACGTAGACGGCGACGAGCACCGACAGCGCGGCCTGCGCGAGGACGTACGGGACGGTCGCGGCGACGAGCAGCAGATAGCGGCGCGCGTGCGCGGAGCGCTCGTCCCGCGACGCTGGCGGCGGGTCCGGCGGCGGGGGAGTGGCGGTGAGCGTGCTGAAGCAGGCCGCGGCGAGCAGATACGTGCCGGCGTCGACGGCGATCATCCAGGTCAGCGCACCGCTCCCGAACACCGCAAGGGCGAGCCCCGCGACGCCGGCGCCGACCGCGAGCCCGACGTTGCGCAGCGCGCCGGTGAACGCGAACCACGCCCGGCGCTCCCCGTCCCCCGTGACGTGCGCGGTCAGGGTGCGCTGGGCGGTGAAGTATGCGTTGATCCCGGCCTGCACCAGCAGATACGCGACGGACACCTGCCACAACTCCCGCGCGGGCAGGAAGCAGAGAAACCCGGCCGCGGACAGCACGTTGGCCCCCACGACCAGCGACTTCGGCCCGAGCCGGTCCATCAGGCGCCCGGCGACGAACGTGACCGGCAGCGCCAGCGCCTGACCCACCGTCATGGCCACGCCGACGGCGGCCAGAGGGAGCCCGCGTACGTCGGTGAAGTACAGCAGGCCGAGCGGCAGGAGCATGCCGTTGCCGACCGAGTCGATCAGATGGCCGAGGACGAACAGGCCGTGCCCCCGCAGCCGCGGCACCCCCGAGCGGCGCGTGCGGCTGCGGGGAACGGTCCCGGTGGACGAGGTGGGGGCGGGCGTCACGGCGTGAGCAGGGAACAGATCTTGGCAAGGACCCCTTCGTCCGGGAACCCGGCCGTCGCACGGAGTTCCCGCAGCACCTTCACCGTCCGCTCCTCGTCCCCTTCGGCGAGGCGGAGGACGACGATGTCGCCGTGACACGTGTCGTCGATCACCAGCTCGTGCGCGGTCACCACGTCCAGACGCGCCCGCAGCTCGGCCGCCACCGGCTCCGGGATCCCTTCGGGCACGAGGAACTCGATCGCCCAACTCGTGCGCGGAGCAAGGCCGTCGACCGGCGGGAGCCCGCGGGCCAGGTCCGTGAGCGCGGTGAACGTGTTCGTGCCCGAGGCCGCGCAGGACAGGGTGGTGGCGCCGCCGATCCGCGGGTTGACCTCCAGGACCGTGAACCGCTCACCGGTCCAGATCATGTCGACGTTGACCGACCCGAGCACGCCGAGCCGTTCGCACAGCGCGGCGAGCCTGCCCGCCACGTCCCCGAACCGTTCGTCGGCCTCCGGGCGCGGCCCGCACCAGCGCAGGTCCTCGAACGTGAAGACCGGCTCAGGCCCGGCGCGTCCCGTCCAGCACACCGGCAGCACGCGGTAGGCCCCCGGCCGCCCCACGACGTCCACGCTGCACAGGTCCCCGCGCACCACCTCCTCGACCACCGCCGACACCGGGGGCGGATCGGCCAGGTACCCGTCCAGGGCGGCGGGCGAGGCCAGCGGGCGGATGCCGAAACTCGTCGAGTCCCACACGGGTTTGGACAGCAGCGGATACCCGATCCGCTCGGCCTGCGCCCGTACGGCGTCCCGGTAGCCCGGCACCGGCACCCCGCGCCCGGCAAGCAGGTCCGAGTCGACGCGGAAGCCGCGCGGCACGTCGAGCCCGGCGTCGGCGAGGAGTTGCTTGGTCTCCCACTTGTCGATCAGCCGCAGCGTCGAGTCGAGCGGCGTCATGACGGTCGGGACGCCGCGCGCCTCCAGGTACGACTTCGCCGCCGCGTCACGCAGCGCGTTCTCGCACGGCAGGGAGATCGACACGGCCGCGTCCGCTCCCCACCTCGCCACCTGCTCGGCGAGTTCGAGCGGCGTGACGTCCTCGTCGAGGCGGTACCGCTCCCCGGGGAAGTCGCCGTCACCCGGGCCCCCGTGGGTGTGGAAGAGCGCCGCCTGTACGCCCTGCGCGGTGAGGGCGCGTACGGCCTCCTGGATGTACGGGTCGGCGCGCCGGACGTCCACCGACCGGAGAAACGCGATCTTCCGCATGCCTCAGCTCACTTCCACTCGGGCCCCGGCGACCACCAGGTCCGCCAGGCGTTCGGCCGCCTCGACACGCGTCGCCCGCGCCAGCACATGCCCGACCCGGCACGATTCGTCGGCCGGGTCCGGCACCAACGCGCCGGTTTCCAGGCGGAGTTCGTGGTACGTGCCGGGCTGCTGCGGTACGTGCACCCGCTCCAGCCGGCCGCCGCGCTCGGGCAGCAGGAAGCGGATCGCCGCCGCCTCGTCGCGTACGGGCGTGGTGTCGGGCATCCGGCCGAGGACCGCCTGAAGGGAGGCGGCGGCCGTGCTGACGCCGGTGGCCGCCTCGACGACCTCGCAGATGTTCCCGCCCGGCAGCCGCGCGCCCGTCTCGATCACGTACGGCACGTCCGACCCCGGCCGGACCTTCACCTCCGTGTGCGCCACCCCGTTGCGCACCCCCACGGCGAGCGCGGCGCGGGCCGCGGTGTGCTGCACCTGCCGGGCCAGGGGCGCGGGGAGCCCGGAGGGGCAGGCGTGGCCGGTCTCCACCCGGCGGCCGCCGTCGGTCGTCGACTTGCGGACGACGGGCAGCGGGTACGGCACCCCGCCCACGACCACCGTCTCGCAGGAGAACTCGTCCCCCGGCACGTACTCCTGCACCAGGACCCGGGTGTCGAGCCGCAGCCCGTGCGGCTCGGCGTACGCGTGGCGCCGGGCGTCCGCGACCGCGGCCGACAACTGGTCGGGGCCGCTCACCACGCTCACCCCCCAGGAGCCGCCCTGCTCGGCGGGCTTGACCACCAGCGGCCAGCCCAACTCCCGCGAGGACGCCACCGCGTGGGCCCCCGCCTCGTCCTCGACGACCCGCGAGCGCGGCGCCGGCACACCCGCCGAGGTGAACACCTGCCCCATGAGGATCTTGTTGCGGGCCGCCCGGGCGAGCGCCGGGTCGTTGCCGGGAAGGCCGAGCCGCTCGGCCAGGAGCGCGGCGAGCGGCGTGAACAGCTCCCAGCAGGCGGTCACGCCGCGGACGCCGTGCGCGCGGCAGAACTCCTCCATGTCGTCCAACGCCCGCGGCACATCGGTCAGATCGGTCGCGCACACCCCCGCCAACGCCGACCTGAGCCGGTCCGGGTAGGTGTCGTGCACGTCCTTGTGGGTGGCCGCGTACAGATGGACGCCCAGCCGGTCAGCGGCCTCGACGAGGAAACGCCCGGCGTTCCCCATCGGCTCCACGACCAGCACTCTCGACCCCTCGGGGCCCGTGCCGCTTCGCATGGCCCCACCCAATCCGCCGGGCCGGTTGCGTGGCTATCGGGCCGACCGACGAAAACACCAGGCGGCACGGTCGGCCCGTTTGGATCAACATCCGAACAACTGCCCCGTCACAGCAGGGCATTTGGTGTGCACCGCTCATGGCTCCCCGCCGCGCGAGCGTGGTCGGATCGCGTCGCACGGTCACCTTCACTGGCACAACCGAAATGGGGAAGCACGTGAACACCCTGCGCAAGCAGCTCGCGCAGTACATCGACCAAGGCGTCATCCCGCCCTACCAGTACTCCTACCCGCCCCGCTCCACCTACCGGCCCCTGGAAGAGGGCCGCTGGAACGTGAGGGACGTGTGGGAACGCGACCTCGCGCATCACCAGACGCCCGAGCTCAACCTCTACCTGCACGTGCCGTTCTGCAACGTCAAGTGCGGCTTCTGCAACCTGTACACGATCATCTCCACCGACCAGGACGTGTACGACGCGTACACCGACGCCCTCTGCACCCAGATCCGCGACCACGCCGACATCATCCGGGCCCGCCGCCTGCGCACCGTCTACATCGGCGGCGGCACCCCCGCCCTGCTGCGGACCGAGCACTTCGAACAGATCTTCCGCACCCTCGGCGAGGTCTACCCCAACTGGCGCTCCACCGTGGAGGAAGTCGCCGTCGAGGCCACCCCGGACTCGATCGTGGACGACCCCGACGGCTTCGCCCGCCTCCTCCGGCTGGGGCTGACCCGCGCCAACGTCGGCATCCAGTCCCTCGTACCGCAGGAGATCCGCGAGGCCGGGCGGCGCAAGTCCGGCGAGGACGTCATCCGCGAGGCCGTCGCCGTCGTCCAGGACCTCGGCCTGCCCGACCTGTCCACCGACCTCATCATGGGCTTCGCCGGGCAGACCCCCGAGTCCTGGCGGCACTCGGTCGACGAGCTCGCGAAGCTCGGCCCCACCACCGTCAGCACGTACTTCCTCACGGTCCGCCCGGACGCCTGGTTCTCCCGGACCGGCTCCTACCAGTACATGTGGCAGCCCGAGCTGTACGAGCGCTACGACTACGCCCGCAAGGTGTTCCTCGACCACGGCTATGTGCAGGAGGGCTCCGTCCGCTACAAGAAGCCGGGACGCGGCGGCTACGTGCAGAAGGTCCTCACCTTCCACGGCGTGCCCCTGCTCGGCCTCGGCGTCGGCGCCCGCTCGTACACCACCGTCCTCGACTACATGACGGGCAGCGTCAAACCCTCCACCGCCGAGGTCGCCGACTACATCGACCGCGCGAAGAACCACCGGCTCCAGCCCGTCACCGGCTTCGAGCTGACCCCCGAGGAACTCGTCCGCAAACGCCTCGTCCTCGACACCTTCGACCTCGACCTGTCCGAACTGGACCGCTTCGGCCTGGAGAAGATCGGCCCCGAGGTCGAGGCCGTCCTCGACGCCGCCGAGCACAACGGCCTCATCCACCGCCTGGGCCGCCGCGTCCAACTCACCCCGAAGGGCTTCAAGTACCGCGACATCCTGTCCTGGATGTTCTACTCCGACCACGTCACCGCCCTCGACCGCGAGTACTACGAGGGCCTGCACCACGCCAACAAGCGCGCCCAGCGGAACATGGGAGCAACTCCCGTACGCATCACCGGAATCGACCTCCGGGAGAGTGCGTGAGCGATCTGCTCATCGCGGCCGGCGGAGGCGGCGACCCGCTCGGCGCCACCATCGCCGCGCACCCGCTCGTCCCCGGCCACGGCCGCCCCGCGATCGCCACGTACGCCTGGGAGCGCCCCGAAGTCGACCCCACGCCCGGCCCGTTGGGCGCCGCCGACTTCACCGGGCTCGGCCAGGACCCGGCCGGACCCGCCTTCACACCCGCGACCCGGGCCGTCGCCCCCGCCGGCTCGACCCTGCCGGCCCTCGCGGAAGCACTGCCCGCGCGGCTCCTGATGCTCGACCCGACCGAGGGCCTGACCGGCCTGGCCCGGCAGATCGCCGCCATGGCCGTGCCCGCCGCCGGACGGGTCAGGATCGTCGACATCGGCGGGGACATCCTCACCCGCGGCGACGAACCCACCCTGTGCAGCCCCCTGGTGGACGCGTACACCCTGGCCGCCTGCCACCTCGCGGGCGTCACCGCCACCGTCCACGTCGCCGGCCCCGGCGCCGACGGGGAGATCCCCCAGGACACCCTGCTCGCCCGCCTCACCGACCGGTACGTCACACCCGGCCCGACCGCCGCCGACCGGGCCGCCGCGGCCCTCCGGTGGCACCCCACCGAGGCGTCCGCGCTGTTCGCCGCCGCGATCCACGGCACCCGCGGCACCGTCCGCACCGTCGCCCGCGCCGTCCCGCTCACCGACGCCTCGGCCCGCGTCCACGAACTGCCGCTCACCGAGGCCCTCGACCGCAACCCGGTCGCCCAGGCCCTCCTCGACCAGCGGCCTCCGACCCTGGACGAGGCGGCCGACCTCTCGCACAAGGTCACCGGCATCCACGAGCTCGACCGCGAGCGGGGCCGCCCCGGCCCCGTGTGGACCGCCGCGTTCCCCGCCGACCGCCACCGCGCGCTGGCCGAGATCAGAGAAGCCGCGGAGGGCGCCGACCACGCCACCCTCCGCTTCGCCGCCCGCACCCTGGGCCTCACCTGGCACGACATCCCCGCACTGCGGCTCCTCCTGAACGCACACGGGCCACTTCTGCACCTCACCTGAGGGCCCGGCCCCGGCTCTCCCGGGCCGAGCACGCGGTTCTCGTACGGCTTCACAGGCCGTACGAGAACCGCTCAACTGCCCGCACCGCTGGGGAAGTTCATGGGCGACCGGTTCCCGCGGGGCCGGGCGGTGTGCGTGGCTCACGGGGTGCGCCGCCGAACTCGGCCGTACGCCCGCGCAGATCGCCCTGGCCTGGGCGTTGCGGGCGCCGGGCGTGACGGCGCCGGTCCTCGGCGCCCGTACCCCGGGCCAGCTGGAGGACAACCTCGGAGCCCTCGACGTCGCCCTCGACGTCGACCTCGCCCCCGACCAGCGGGCCCGCCTCGACACGGCGAGCGCGATCGAGCTCGGCCACCCGCACGACCTGCTCGCCGGCGACCACATCCGCAGGGTGATGTCCGGCGGTGGGCGCCGAGGACACGGGCGTAGGTGCCGGTGGTCTCCAGGTCGAGGATCTCGCCGCACTCGATCTGCGCCGCCCACAGCCGGGACAGGCCGGCGGCGGAGGCGGCCTGGGAGAGGGGGAGGCCCTGCTCCACGCGGATCGCCCGCAGCCGCTGCCCGAGAGCGAAGGCGTCGACGGAGTCCATGCTGCGACGGACGGGCCGGGCGCTGTCGAAGTCGCGGTTCACGCCCGGCCTCCGAACAGCGTCGCGAGACCGTGCTCCAGGTCGACGGTCACGGCCTCCTTGGCGGGCGCGACGACGGAGTGCGTACGGACCAGGAACCGGCGCAGGACCCGTGTGTCGAAGCGGAGCACGGCCACACCCTGGGGTGTGAAGAGCTGCACGAGGGTGTGGGTCGGCCCTTGCGGCCGGATGCGTACGTTGCCGATGCCGCCCCCCGCGGCCAGCCCCTCGGCGAGGAGGGAACGGGCGAACACCCAGGTCGCCTCCTTCCCGTCGGCCGTGATGTGCTCGGGGAACCTGAGCCGGACGGCGAGCGGGTCGGCGGAGTCGTAGCCGAGGGTGACCGAGACGGGTATCTCGCGGTGCGCGGTGACCAGGCGGGCGCCGGTGGCCAGTTCCAGAGTGACGTGCATGAGGGGCTCCATGGTGGGGACAGCAGCACGGCCTTTCGCGGGCCGCTGTGGTGGGAGAGCGCCTCCGGGGTTTTTCCTTACGCGGGTTTACACAAGAAGATTGTGTGACCTGAGTCACGGTTGGTGAGGGAGGGGTGGCCGGGGTCCGGGTGGGCGTGCGGCGCCGCGGCGTTAGCCTGCGGTCCGGGGCGCGGCCCCGCCCGCCCGCGCCGACGGCACGGGCGAACCGACCGGCAAGGAGGCCTCCAGCCATGACGACCACCGCCCGCGCGAGCGTGCAGCACGAGGACGAGCGGGTGCGGGTCACCCGCTGGGACTTCGAGCCCGGCCAGAGCACCGGCCGCCATGTGCACGCGTACGACTACGTCGTCGTCCCCGTCACCGACGGCCGCACCGACGTGCACACCCCCGACGGCGCGGTCACCACCTCCGAGCTGCGGGCGGGCGAGTCCTACGCCCGGCAGGCGGGCGGCGAGCACGAGGTCGTCAACGCGGGGACCGAGCCGCTCGCCTTCGTCGAGATCGAGATGAAGCAGAAGCAGGAGCAGAAGCAGGAGCAGGGCTGACGGCGGGACCGTGTCAGGCCGGGAGGATCTCCTCCAGGGCCTCCACGATCTCGTACGAGTCCGGGGTGGTCTGCGGGGAGAAGCGGGCGGCGACCTTGCCGTCGGGGGCGATGAGGAACTTCTCGAAGTTCCAGCGGATGTCCCCCTTGTGCCCGTCCGCGTCCGCGGCGCGCACGAGCTTCGCGTAGAGGGGGTGCCGCCGCGGGCCGTTCACCTCGACCTTCTCGGTCAGCGGGAACGTCACGCCGTACGTGGACGAGCAGAACGCGGCGATCTCCTCGGGCGTCCCGGGCTCCTCCGCGGCGAACTGGTTGCAGGGGACGCCGAGGACGGTGAAGCCCCGGGCCGCGTACGTCCGCTGGAGCTGTTCCAGCTCGGCGTACTGGCGGGTGAGGCCGCACTTGGAGGCGACGTTGACGACGAGGACGGCCTTGCCGCGGTACTGGGCGAGGTCGGCCGGGCCGCCTTGGAGCGCGTCGATCCGGACATCGTAGAGGGACATGCCGGAGATGCTAGGTCTCGTCCTGTGCGGGGGTGAGACCGGGGCGGGGCCGGCTTTGGTGGGGTGGCGGGGTCGGGGCGGCAAGTCCGTTGTCAGTGGGCGCTGTTACGTTCTGTGACATGACCGATCACGCGCTGCAGCTGCTTCGGCGGGACCGCCGCCTGGCCGAACTGGCCGCATTCCCCTTCGACTTCGACCTGGACCGAGCCGCCCACGGCCACGTCGAGGAGGTCCGCCTCGCCTCGGGCGGGCCGCTGGAGGTGGTGGCCGGGGACGACACGGGCGGTACGTACTTCGTGTGCGCCGACGGCTCGGTGCTCTACGCCGACTCGGAGGGCAGCGCCGGAATCATCGGCTCCAGCGTCGACGAGGCCCTGGAGATCATGATCGGCCTGCCCTGCTGGCGCGACTGCGCGCACCTGTCCCCGGGCGACGGCGAGGAGAAGATCCTGGCCCGCGTCACGGAGATCGAGGACGAGATCCGCGAGGACTACGGCATCGACGAGGAGCGGGCCGAACTCCGCGCCGCCCTCGGCTTCCCGGACCGCTCCCCGGTCGAGCTGGTCGGCAGACTGCACGCCGCGCTGCTGCGCACCGAGCCGGAGTTCGTGCTGCTCAACGCGGACGAGGGGGGTGCGTACCAACTGCTCGGCCCGGCGGGCCCGCCGCTGTGGGAGCCGGTGCTCGCGGCGGGCCGCGCCGACCTCGCCCGGCTGCGGGAGGGCGACCGCGAGACGTGGTGGCGTGCCGTCCCCGAGGACCCGGTGCGCCGCCGGGCCGCCGTGCGGGCCGCGCAGTTCGACCGGGCCGACGGCGATCTGGAGCTGCTGCGGCATCTGCTGCGGCACGAGGCGGAGTCGTCGATGACGGAGGAACTGCGCATCGCCGCCGTGCTGGTGGGGCTGCACGGGGACACAGCCGATCTGCCGCTCCTGGAGGAGGTCCGGTTCACGGACTTCGACACGGCGTGCGGCCTGAGCGACATACCGGAACAGGGCGCGAGCGCCGACGAGTTGCGGCGGTGGGCGCGCGGGCTCGACGCGTCGATGGTCGGGTCGGACCCGGCGGACGAGCCGCTCTCCACGTGGACCGACCTGGCCCGGGACCAGGGCATGACGGAGCTCGCGCGGGTGGCGCTGATCCGCGAGCTCGACGCGATCGACGGGGACCGGAGCAGACTCCGCCGCCCCGGGACGCCCCACGCCCTGACCACGGCACCGCTGAGCTCGCTCGCCCGGGACTTCGAGGAACTCGGCGACCTCCCGCAGGCGTTGCGAGCCCAACGCCTGTACACCGCGCTCCAGGACACGGCCTGGGACCGTGTCTCGGCCGGGCGCGACCTGGCCCGCCTGGAACGCGAGGCGGACCGCCTGCCGCAGGCGGCCGAAGCCCTGGCCGCCGTACGCACCGCCCTCGCCACCCCCGGCGACCCCTCCCTGGACCACTGGCACCGGACCAACCTCGGCCGCTGGACAGCCGCGGAGCACTACCACCTCACCCGCGCCTTCGCCGACGCGGGCCGCACCGAGGAGGCCCGCACGCTCCTCACGACCGCCGACGCCGTACTCGCCCAGCTCGCGGAGAACGCCGCGAACGACGTCCGCGAACTGGCGGAGGGGACGGCTGCGCGGGTGGGGGAGGTGGGCTGAGGTCAGGGAGGGCGGGGGAGCGCGGGGAGGAGCGACGGGTGCACGAGGCGATCGGCGCTGCCCCTGGCTGCTCTGTCGTCGAGCAGCAGCTTTCCCTGTCCCAAAGGCACGGCGAGTACGTCATCACCTCGTAACCGTGCTTCCCCCGGCGCCGTCGGATCGGGCAGGGTCAAGATCGACCACTTGCACAGCACGGCCTGCCGATCGGCGGGCCGGACTTCGTACCACCATGGGGGAACCGCATCATGCTTCGCACTCAGCGCCGCAGGGCCGTCATCGCCGCCGCCGCACTGCTCGCCACGACCGGGCTGCTCACGGCCTGTCAGGGAGACGCGGACGGGGGCAAGAAGGCGTCCGGGTCGTCCGGGTCGTCCGTCTCCGACTCGGACGCGAAGGGCGGGGGCGGGGGCGACGGCGCCGCGGCGGACGGGGCGAAGTCGCAGGCCGGCACCGGCGGTTCGGGGGCGAAGCCGGCGGGCGGCAAGGACGTGACCGGCACCTGGTTCGGCACCGTCTCCTACCTGGCGCCCGGCAAGTACACCGTCACCGACCTGAAGGACACCCAGCAGGCGTTCTTCACCTCGACCGACACCGACATCCAGGGCGCCGGCGAGATCTGCGGCGACGCCGACGGCCAGGCGGCGACCCCGTGCAGCGAGGAGCAGTTGGAGGCCGCGGCGAAGAAGGGCGTGTCCGCCACGGTGAAGCTGGAGAAGGGCATCGCGGTCAGCGTCGTCGAGGACCGTGCCGGCAGCGGTGGCGGTGACGACTCCGGCACCGGCAAGCCGACCGGCACCCGCTCCGGGGAGCTCGGCTATCTGGCCCCGGGCAAGTACTCGCTGCTCGGCAGCGACGGCTCGAAGCTCGCGTTCTTCAGCGCCACCGCCACGACCATCAACGGCAACGGCTGGATCTGCGGCGAGAACGGCGACAACAAGCGCTGCACGGAGGGCGAGCTGGAGGCCGCGGCGAAGAAGGGCGGCGTGCGGGTCGTCGTGAAGCTCGACAACGGCGCCGCCGTCACCATCGACGAGGAGCACAACTGAGCCGTTTCCGCAGCGAGTTGAGCAAGGGAGCGGGACGCAGGCGGCCCCCCGGTCGGGCCGCGCGCGCCGGGGTGCTCGCGGGCGCGCTGCTCGTGGGAGCGCTGCTCGGGGCGGGCGGCACGGCGGCCTGGCGTTCCGGTGAACTGCCCTTCGTGGCACGGGACATGTGCTGGGGCGCGCTCTCGCCCGAGGTCGCGCACGCCCTGTTCTCGGACACCGACGTCCGCAGCAGCGAACTCCCGCTGCGCCGCGCCACCGAGGACCCGATGCGTACGCAGTGCAGCATGCAGGGCTTCGGGGACGACGAGCTGGAGTCGGAGGTCACGGCGTCGGTGCGGACGCTGGGCGGTCTGCGGGGCACGCCGGCGCGGAGCTGGACCGAGCAGTACCTCTCGGCCCGTATGACCCCGCTCGGCGGCGGCGTGACCGGCATGGCGTCCGCCAACCGCGCCTGGGTGGCGCTCCCGGCGAGCTGCGAGGACCGGCCGTACGAGCCGGGCGAGAAACCGCCGTTGCGGGTGGTCACCCTCGCCTCGGACGAGGCCGACCCCGCGTACCTGAACGAGGTCGACGCGCGGCGCGGCCTCGACGCGATGTCCCGGGCGGTGGTGCGGTTGGCCAACGGGGTCATGGAGCGGTACGGCTGCGAGGAACGGTACGACGACCCGCCGAGGCTGCCCCGCGCCCCGGAGGGCAACGAGCTGCCGGACACCGACCCCGAGCGGCTCTGCGGAATCCGCGGCGTGCGCTTGCCCGACTGGGCCCGCGGGCCCGAGACGAAGGCGGTACGCACGACACCGGGCGCGGACACGGGCGCGGGCACGGGCGCGGGCGCGGCGGCCTGGGCGTGCGACGTCAGGTCGCCCTTCGGCGCCAACAGGCTCCGCCTGATGACGGTGACGGACCCGGAACTGGCCCGCGTCGTCTCCCGGACGCTCTCGAACCGGGCCGCACCGCTGGGCGGCGACGGCCGCGGCGCCCACGCGGACGGCCTCGGCGTCTACACCGCGGACTGCCCCTCCGGCCGTGTCGCCTTCGTGGCACACGAGCGGAAGACGGAGGACGGCTCGTACGAGGACTCGTACGACGACTCACACGACAACTCGTACGACGACGCGTACGACGACGCGTACGACGACAGATCCCTCGCCCTCGCCGTCCTGCCGTCGTACGTCGAGGCGGAGGCGAAGCGGGTCGGGTGCGGCGAGGTGCACGTGGACCTGGAAACGTGAGGGGGTGCCCGCCCGAGGAGCCCGCCGGGCCGCTCAACTCCCCGCCCATGACCGCAACTTGGCCGGATTCCGCACCGCCCAGATACGCGTGATCCGGCCCTCGTCCACGACCTGAGAACCCGCGACCTGAGAACCCACGACCCGCGAACCCGCGACCTCGAACGCGTACACCGCCGCGATCTCCCCGCCGTACTGGAGCACCAGCCCGGCCCGCCCGTTGACCGTGCGCTCCGCGACCGTCAGGCCGCCGGACGCGCGTGCGGAGAGGTCGGTGAGGTGGCGGGCGATGCCCTCGGCGCCCTCGATCGGGTGGAGCACGGCGGCGACCACCCCGCCGCCGTCCGCCGTGAACGTGGCGCCCGGCGCGAGGAGGCCGACGAGCGCGTCGATGTCCTGGGCGTCCCAGGCCCTCTTGAACTTCCTTACCAGTCGGGCCTGTTGGGCCGCAGGGGTCTCGGGGGCGGTCAGGGAGGCGCGGATGCGGCGGCGGGCGGCGGAGGCGAGTTCGCGGCAGGCCGCAGGCGTGCGGCCGGTGATCCCGGCGATCTCGGCGAACGGGAACCCGAACACGTCGTGCAGCACGAGCGCGACACGCTGCGCCGGGGTCAGGGACTCCAGTACGACGAGGAACGCCATGCTCACCGACTCGTCGAGGGTGACCCGGTCGGCCGGGTCCGCGGAGCCCGAGGCGCCCGAAGTGGCGCTGCCGGGGCGGCCGTCGAGCCACTCGGCCCGGTCCGCCCGCGCGGGCAGCGGCTCCGGGATCCACTCGCCCACGTACCGCTCGCGCCGCACCCGCGCCGAGCCGAGGAGGTCCAGGCACACGCGGGTCGCGACCGTCGTCAGCCAGGCGCCGGGCGACTCGACGGCGTCCTGCTGCGGCCGGGACAGGGCGTACCAGCGGGCGTACGTCTCCTGCACCGCGTCCTCCGCCTCGGCGAGCGAGCCGAGCAGCCGGTAGGCGAGCCCGGTCAGCCGCCGCCGCTCACCGACGATCGCGTCCAAGTCGGCCTCGGGCGGCGCGAGTTGCTGTTCCGGCTGGTCGGTCATGGCTCCTGTGGCTCCCTGCTCCTGGATCGTCCCTCGCTCGTACGAGTACGACGAGACAGCCCGCCGGATTGTCACGTCCGCCGCTCTCCCTGACATTCGGGGAGGCCGCGTCGTCGTACTGCTTGAAGCACTCGCTTCGAAGCACTCGCCTCGAAGCACTCGCCACGTCAGGAGACGACAGACATGACGGCTACGGCAGCCAAGCGCAGGATCGGCATACTCATCGGCAGCACCCGGCCCGGCCGCAAGGGCGCGCAGGTCGCCCGCTGGGTGCAGGAGCGGGCCGCCCGCCGGGGCGACGCCGAGTTCGAGGTGATCGATCTCCTCGACCACCCGCTGCCCCACCTCGACGAGCCGCTGCCCGCGCTCACCGGGCGGTACGAGCACGCCCACACCCGCGCCTGGTCGGAGACCGTCGCGCGCTGCGACGGATTCGTCATGGTCACCCCCGAGTACAACGCCTCGATCCCCGGCGTGCTGAAGAACGCCGTCGACTACCTGCACGCGGAGTGGACGGGCAAGCCCGTCGGGTTCGTCTCGTACGGCGTCCGCGGCGGCGTCCACGCGGTCCGGCAGCTGCGGGCGCTCTGCGAGCTCCTCACGATGCGCGCGGTGGCACCGCAGGTGTCGTTCTTCCTGCACACCGACTTCAAGGACCGGACGACCCTCGAACCCGGCGACGAGCACGCCACCGCCCTGGACGCCCTCCTCGACCACGTCGTCGCCCGGACCACGGACGAGCGGCCGCCCACGCCCACGCGGCGCGAGGCGGACGAAGCGGCCGTCCGCCGCAGCGTCGACGCGCTCGCCGCGGCGATCCGGGCCAAGGACCTCGACGGCCTGCGGCGCCGCTACGCGACCGACGCCGTCTCCTTCGACATCGACCCGCCGCTCCAGCACGTCGGGATCGACGCGAAGCTCAAGAACTGGGCGAACGTGTTCACGTACTTCAAGAACCCGGCGTACGAAGTCCGCGACCTGACGCCCACGGTGGCCGACGACCTCGCGTACGCCCACGCCTTCGGCCGCCTCAGCGGCACGCTGGCCGACGGCACACAGGTCGACGGCATGTGGGTCCGCGCCACCCTCTGCTTCCGCAGGACCGACGGCGAGTGGCTCATCACCCACGACCACGTGTCGGTACCGCTGGACATCCGGGACGGGAAGGGGGTGGTGGACCTGGAGCCGTGACCCTCTCCCCGTCGGGAAGGGCGAGGTCGGCCGATGCGCGAGCAGTGCCGGAGGAAGATGGCACGCGGGCCGTGGCCGACGCGTCGAACCCGGACCGGCTGCCCGGACCGGTCGCCGTCGTCGTCGGCCGTGAGCACTACGTCGACGGCGAGGGGTGCGACGAGGCCGAGTACGCATCGCCGCGTGGAAGGAGACCGGCGAGGGCAGCGCGCCTGCTCAGTTCCGCCTGCGTCGGCGGCGGACGACGTACGGGACCGCTGCCAGGGCGAGGGCGGCCGCAACTCCGGCGCCGACGGCGAGTTCCCAGCCGATGCCGCCGCTTCGCCGGCCGTCAGCGGTCTCTCGACGCTCGCCGGGCCCGGCCTTCTTCCCGTCGCCGTTGCCCTCCGTACGGACGTCCCGCTCCGTATGGCCGTTCACGGTGATCGCCGCGACGTTGTCGCCCTTGTCCGGGTCGCGGTCCGCGTAGTCGTCGCCGGCGACGGCCGTCACGCGTCCCGGGGCTCCCTTCTCCTCGTCGATACGGAACCGCAGCACGTCGGTGTCCGACTCGCCGGGGCCCAGCCCTCTGCTCCCGCAGGAGTACCGCTTCGCGCCCGGCTCCCAGGGCTCGCAGACCCATGTGGGCAGTTCGTCCGCCTCCGGGTCCGGGGACGGCTTCTCCGGCGGCAGCAGGGTTGTGCCCTCGGGCGGGACGACCGTGTAGCTGAGGTAGTTTGCGGCGACCTGTCCCGGGCCGTCGTTGCGCAGCCCGACCCTCAGCTCGACGACGTCTCCGGGCCGGCCGCGCAGGTCCCCGGCCACGGCCTGCAGGTCGACGTGCTGCCGGGTGACGATGGAGACGTGCGAGGAGCCCCGGGCGAACCCCTCGGGCTCGGTCGGCGTCAGACCCAGCTCGGGACCTGCGCCCTGGACGGTGTACTCGGCCTCGTCGAAGTAGGGCCCGGCGTCCTGGCCGGGCGCGAAGGCGTTCACGTACACCGAGCCCTTCGTCAGGGCGGTCCCGCCGTCCGCGACGAACGGCGCGTCGAACGCGTAGGCCCGGCCCGGCTCCACGCGCTTGTCGAAGAAGCAGTACGCCTTGGTCGGGCTGGTCTCGGTGTAGCGGCAGTTGCGGTATCTGCGGGCGAGCTGCGTCCGGGAGTCGGGCGTCACCTCCACTCCGAATCCGGTTGCGGCGATGGGCCCGCGGTTGAGTACGCCGCCCCGGATCTCCACGGGCTTCCCCGCCGGGGCGTCCTTGATGGAGACCTTCTTGCCCCACAGCTCCGGTGTCCCCGCCGTCATCACCGTCTCGGCCTCGGCGCGCTGCCCGTCGGGGCCGGTCGCGGTGAGGCGTACGGTGCCGTGCGTGCCCGGTTCGGCGGCCTTGTCGGCGCCGAGGACGACGAGATCCGTCAGGACGTGGCGCTGCCGCGAGGAGGTGAGGCGGCAGGTGAAGACGTACCCGGCGCCCTCCTCGCAGACCCGCTTCGCGTACAGCCGCACCACGCCCCGCACCTCCGAGGCGTCCACGGTGAGCGTGACGCCCCGTACGGAAGCGCCGTCTCCCGCGTCGATCGTCACCGGCAGGTGCACGCGCACCGGGTCGGACGTCTGCGTGTAGTACATGCCCGGGGCCCGGAGGGCCGGCCCGGCCCCGTCGTCATCGGCCTGCGGCGCAGCGACCGCCCCCGGCGCCAACGCTCCCGTTGCCAGCACGGCGACTGCTGCCGCGACCGGCCCCCATTTCCTCGTCATGGCCCGAGCATGCACTCCGCAGCACAACGAGCGGATCACGCGGCCGAACCAGTTCCGCCTCGATGCGGCCCGACCTTAAGCGAGGGTCAAACACGCCTTAAGCGTGCTGCGGAAGACGTGCGGGCCAGTTCAAATCCCCGCAGGCCAGGGGCAGTTGAGGAGATCACGGGAGGGCCGTGCGCCGGCGGTGATCGTGCTTGGCGTCTGGTGCCGCGCCAGTACCCCTGGTACGAAATGGAGAGCGCTCTCAGGATCAACTCCCCCCACAGACGAGGTGTGTTCCCCCATGGCCACTCACCGTGCCCGTCGATGGTCGCTGGGAGGGCTGGCGGTCATGCTGTCCGCCGCCCTCGGCTCCGCCGTCCTGTTCAACACGTCCGGCCCGGCCACGAGCCGGGCGAGCGCCGCCACCGCGGCCACCTGGTCCGACGAGTTCGACGGGGCCGCGGGCAGCGCGCCCGACTCCTCGAAGTGGACCCTGGAGACCGGGGGCGGCGGCAACGGCAACCACGAGCTGCAGTACTACACGGACAGCACCGAGAACGCCGCGCTCGACGGCGAGGGCAACCTGGTCGTCACCGCCCGCAGGAACTCCGACCCGGGCCTCCAATGCTGGTACGGCACCTGCGAGTTCACCTCCGCCCGGCTGAACACGGCGAAGACGTTCACGCAGAAGTACGGGCACTTCGAGTCCCGCATCAAGGTCCCCGCGGGGCAGGGCGTCTGGCCGGCGTTCTGGATGCTGGGCGACAACCTGGGCGAGGTCGGCTGGCCCAACAGCGGTGAGATCGACATCATGGAGAACGTCGGCAAGGAGCCCGGCACCGTCCACGGCACCCTGCACGGGCCCGGCTACTCCGGCTCCGGCGGCATCGGTGCCGCGTACCAGCTGCCGGACGGCCAGGCCTTCGCCGACGACTTCCACGTCTTCGCCGTCGACTGGAGCCCCTCCAAGATCACCTGGTCCGTGGACGGCCACGTTTACCAGACCCGCACCCCGGCCGACGTCGAGGGCAAGGAGTGGGTGTTCGAGCACCCGTTCTTCCTCATCCTCAACTTCGCGGTCGGCGGCGACTGGCCCGGAAAGCCGGACCCCGGCACGCCGTTCCCGCAGACGATGACGGTCGACTACGTCCGCGTCACCACCTCGGACTCGGCGAACGTGCCCGGGACTTCCACCGGCAGCGGCAACGGCAACGGCACCGGTAACGGCAACGGCGCCGGCGACAACTAGGCCGCGTCCAGGCCGACTTGAGGGCCTGCGCGAGAAGAGGCCGGTACGTGTTCCGCGCCGGTGCAGGTCGTCGTCAGGTCCCGATCCCGGGCCGGAGCACGACTCCGCTCCCCTCACGCCCGCGCCGGGACTGCCACAGCCGTGACCAGGAACCCGTGCGCGGCGTGCCAGTTCCCGGTCGGGTGCGGGCCGTCGCCGTCCGCGGCGCCGGACGAGCCACGCCGCACGGTGAACGTACCGACCGCACCGGCCGTACCGAAGGCGCCCGCCTCCTCCCGGAACGTGACCTCCGCGTCGTCGAAGCGCAACGGGCGGTGGGCCGCCGCAGCCGAGGCCTTGTAGAACGCTTCCTTGGCGCTGAACAGGAGCCGGTCCCAGTGGACGTCCGGCCGGACGGCGTCCAGTCGGCGCAGGTGTGCGCGTTCCGTGGGCGACGTGATGCCGTGCCGGACCGAGCGGGGCAGGGGCGCGTTCGGCTCGGCGTCGATCCCGAGCCGGGCGACGGCGTCGGTGCGGGCGACGGCGGCCGCCCGGTAGCCGTCGCAGTGCGTGATGCTGCCGGTGACGCCGGGCGGCCAGACGGGGGCGCCGTCCGGGCCGGGGAGGAGCGGCGCCGCGGGCAGGCCCAGGGCGGCCAGGGCGCGGTGCGCGCACCGGCGGGCGGCGGCGAACTCGCGGCGACGTTTCTCCCCGGCCCGTTCGACCTCCCGCGCCTCGGCGGGGAACAGGGCCGCGTACGCACCGGACGCCGGTTCGCCGAGCGCGTCCTCGCCGACGGCTCCCGGGGGAAGCGCGCGCGAGATGAGCATGAGCCGGACCTCAACTCCTCTGTGTGGACGCCGAGTTGGGGCGATCGGCGCCAGTACGGCCGCCGCCGACCCGGTGCGATGAGTGCGGTGGACGACCGCCGTTGAGATTCTAGGTCACATGACCTAGCCTCTGCGGTGTGGACGATGACATTCAGCTGGACGCGACAGGCCCGGTGCTCGTGGTGGGCGGATACGGAACCGTCGGCGGTGATCTCACCCGGCTCGCGGCGCCCACCTGGCCGCTGCTGCTCACCGGCCGCACACCGGCGCGCGGGCAGGCGCTCGCGGACGAGGTCGGGGCGGCGGTGCGGCGCTGGGACCTGAGCGACCCGGAGCCGTTCGAGGCGAAGGTCCGGGCCGTGATCAGCACCGTGAACGACCCGGACGACCGGGTGCTGCGCGCCGCGATCCGTGGCGGGGTGCCGTACGTGGACATCACGCGCTGGACGGCCCGGCTGCAGCGGGCCACCGCCGTCGCCGCCGTGACGCCGCCGACGGCCCCGGTGCTGCTCTCGTCGAGCTGGATGGGCGGCGTGACCGCCCTGGTCGCCGCCGCGCTGGCGGCCGAGCTCGGCGGGGCGTCCGCCGTGGAGACGGCCATCCGGTACGACCTGAAGGACCGGGCCGGCACCGACTCGGTGGAGTTCATGGACCGCCTCGGCCTCGACTACGAGGTCACCGAGAACGGCGAGCGGCACATGGTCATGCCGTTGAGCGGCGCGGGCAACGTCGACATCGGCGGGCACCGCACGAAGGTCGCCCGGATCGACACACCCGAGCAGTTCACCCTGCCGCTCACCCTCGGCGTGGACACCGCGATCACCCGGATCGGGTTCAGCGCCAACTCCTCCACGTCCACCCTGCTCGCCCTGAAGAAGACCGGCTTCTTCCGCTGGGGGCGGGGCGACCGGTTCGAGTCGACCCGGCGGTCGATGCTCTACTCGCCGGGCGAGGGCGGCAGCGCGCTGCTGCGGATCGACGTACGCGGACGGAGCGGAGGCCGACGTACCGCCGTGCTCGACGACCCGGCCGGGCAGGCCCATCTCACCGCGCTCGGCGGCCTGTTGGGGCTGCGGCGCGTGCTCGGCGAGGACGGCCACGCGGCGCCGCGCGGGGTGGCGTTCCCGGAGCTGACCCCGGCCCCGCAGGACGTCGTCCCCGCCCTGGAGAAGGCCGGCGTGAAGGTCACGGTGTCGTGAGCGAGGAGGAAGCGGCCGTGGAGCGGCAGGAAGCAGCCGCGGACGGGAAGGCGGCGGGGAGGACGGCGGGCGTGGACGCGAAGGCGAAGGGCGGCGGCAAGTCGCAGCTGACCCGGCAGGGCAGCATCCGGCGCACCAGCCTCCTCGACGCCGCCGAGACCGTCCTCGTCGCCAAGGGCAACGCCGACGCCTCGCTGCGCGCCATCGCCGGGGAGGCCGGCGTGCGGGTCGGGCATCTGCAGCACTACTTCCCGACCCGCGCCGACCTCGTCAAGGCCGTCCTGGAACGGGCGTTGGACCGCTCCCTGGACCGCCTCGCCGAGACGACGGGCCTGCGCGTGACGGGCGAGGACCCGACCGTCATAGCGGCCCCCGACGGCCTTGCGAGCCCCGCCGACGTCGTGGCCGTCGTCCTCGCCGAGCAGGAGGACCCGCAGCTCGTCCGCCTCTACGTCGAGGTGTGGGCCCTCGCGGCCCGGGACGCCGACATCGCCACGGTGGTCCGGGAGTTCTACCAGCGGTACGTCGCCCACGTGGCCGCGTACGTCGAGCTCCGCCGCCCGGACTGGCCGGCGGAGCTCTGCCGGGCCCGCGCCGAGACGTTCGTGGCGCTGGTCGAGGGGGCGGCGCTGATGCGGTCCGGCATCGCCGGCAGCCGCTCACCCGCCCTCGACGAACAACTCGCCGCGCAGGCCGCGCAGTTGATCGGCGAGTAGCACAGCCACCACCGTCGGCCTCGCACCTTCGCGCTGTCCGTCACGCCGCACCCAGGGGGACTTCCGCATGCCCGAGATATTCGACCTCGCCGAACTTGCCGCCTCCGCCGACCTGGAACAGGAGCTGGCCCGCCTGACGGAGAGCCACGGCATCATCCGCACCCGGCAGTTGAACCAGCAGGAGAACTGGACGGTGCTCGGGGCCGCCCTGACCCGGCGGCTGCTGAGCGATCCGCGGCTCTCCAACGACGTCCACACCCACGCCCCGCACGGCGCACTGGTGCCCGGCATGGCCGTGATGCTGCTCGAACAGGACGACCCCGGGCACAGCCGGGCCCGCCGCCTGGTCAGCGCGGCGTTCGCCTCGCGGGCCGTGCGGCGACTGGAGCCGCGCATCGCGGAGATCACCCGGCAGCTCCTGGACGCGCTGGGCGACAGCGGCACCGCGGACTTCATCGAGGAGTTCACGTACCCCATGCCGCTCGAAGTGATCTGCGAGCTGCTCGGCGTGCCGGCCGAGGACCGGGCGCCGTTCCGGAAGTGGGCCATGGACATCTCCGCCGCGCCGTCGGCGGAGGCCATGGAGGCGTCGGCGGGCGAGCTGTTCGCGTACTGCATCGGGCTCATCGGCGCCAAGCGGGAGCAGCCCACCGAGGACCTGCTCGGCGAGCTGATCGCGGCGCGGTTCGACGACGGCACCGGGCTCACCGACGAGGAACTGTCCTCGTTCGCCGCCGTACTGCTGATCGCCGGCCACGACACGGTGACGAACCTGCTCGCCAACGCGCTGCACGAACTCCTCACGCACCCGGGCCAGTTGGCGGCGCTGCGGCAGGACCGCTCCCTCGTGTCCGGCGCGGTGGAGGAGGCGCTGCGCTTCCGGGGCTCGGCCATGACGACCGTCAACCGGGTGGCCCTGGAGGACATCGACGCGGACGGGGTCCTGATCCGCAAGGGCGAGCTGGTGCGCTTCCTGCTCAACGCCGCGAACCGTGACGCCGGGGTGCGCGAGGACCCGCACACGTTCGACATCGAGCGGTCCACCGCCCAGCACGTCGCGTTCGGCATGGGCCCGCACTTCTGCCTCGGACAGCGCCTCGCCCGCCAGGAGGCGACGATCGCGCTCACCGAGATCCTGGACCGCTTCCCGACACTGGAGCTGGCGGTGCCGCAGGAGGAGCTGCGCTGGCTCGCCTCGGACGCGATCCGCGGCCTCGAAGCGCTGCCGCTCCGGTACGCGCGCTGAGCCAAGGCGTCTGTCAAGTCACCTGCTGTGTCCGTGAGTTGAGGGGATTTCCGGCATGCGTATCACGGTCGACCGCGAGCTGTGCGACGGGCTCGGGCAGTGCGCCCTCGTCGCGCCCGAGGTCTTCGCGCTCGACGACGACGAGCGGCTGACGGTCGCCCCCGACCCGCCGGCCGAGCTCGCGGACCGGGTCACCGCCGCCGCGCGGGCCTGCCCGGTGCGGGCGATCTCGGTCGAGGAGAGCTGACGCCTTGCACGAGGTCGTCGTCGTGGGGGCGGGCCTGGCGGGCGTACGGGCCGCGGAGGAACTCCGAGCCGAAGGGTTCACCGGCCGGCTGACGGTCGTGTCGGCCGAGCGTGAACTCCCCTACGACCGGCCGCCGTTGACCAAAGGTCTGCTCGCCGGAACGCTCACGGAGGACGACATCCGCCTGGCCGGCGCCGACGCCCTCGACGCCCGCTGGATCCGCGGCAACGGCGCCGTCGGCCTCGACCGGGAGCGGCGCCGCTTGCTGCTCGCCGACGGGGCCGAGCTGCCGTACGACGGGATGGTCCTCGCCACCGGTGCGCGGGCGCGCGCCTGGCCGGGGGATGCGCCGCCGGACACGGTTCTGACGGTGCGTGAACTGGGCGACGTACGCGCCCTGCGGGCCGCGGTGGCCGGCGGGGTCCGGGACGTGGTCGTCCTCGGGGCGGGCCTGGTCGGCGTGGAGTTGGCGTCGTCGCTGGTGGGGCTCGGCGTGCGGGTGACCCTGGTGGAACCGTCCGGCCGGCCGCTGCGGGCACTCGGCGGCGCCGTCGCCGAGCGGATCGCCGAGGCCGCGCGCCGAGCGGGCGTGGAGCTGCTGCTCGGGACCGGGGTAAGGGCGGTCCGTACGGAGCAACGGCGGGGCGACGCGGTCGAGTTGACCGACGGGACGGTGCGCCCGGCCGGGCTCGTGGTGGCGGCGGTCGGCAGGGCGCCCGCGACCGACTGGCTCGCGGAGTCGGGGCTCGCGCTGCCGTCCGGGTGGATCGGCTGCGACGAGCGGCTCTTCGCCCGGACGACTCCGGGCGGAGCGGATCCGCGGATCGTGGTCGCCGGGGACGTGGCGTGCTGCGACGCGGTGCGCACGGCGGACGGGCCGGCGCCGTTGGAGCACTGGAGCAACGCGGCCGCGCAAGGGCCGTGGGCCACGCGCAACCTCCTCGCGGGGCCGGACCGCGCGACCGCGTACGAGCATCTGCCGTCGTTCTGGACGTCGGCGTTCGGCCTGCGCGTCAAGGCGGTCGGGCTGCCGGGGACCGGCGACCGGGTCGTCGTCGAGTCGGAGGAGCCTGCCGTCGGGGCGCTGGTCGAGGCGCACTACCGGCGGGGGCGGCTCGTCGGCGCGGTGAGCGTGAACGCGGGGCGGCTCCTCGGGGAGTACGCCCGCAGGCTCCGCGTATGAATTCGCTGTTAACTCTGGAACGGACACACGACTTTTATTAACGGCGTCTTTCGAAAAGCCTCTGGGTCACGTGACCTATCCCACAGCGGTCTGGTTATCTCGAATATGCCTGCTAACGTTTTCGACGTGCCCCGCTCAAGGGGCGGACGGGCATTCGGAGAAGTGGCCCGTTCCTTCGCGTACGTCAAGCGTTCATGTGCTACGGGGGTAGACGACGTGTACAGCGCCTTCATGCGTGTCTGAATTCTTTAATTTCTCGCCGCAGTCGCCCGGCCGCCGTGCAGGGGGGTGTGCGGAATTCTGTGCTGCCTGTTTTCGTGTGCGCCCCCATGCCCTGAGAAGCGTGTTACCCAGAGTTTCAGTGAACACGGAGAGAATAATGCAGAATCCCTTCACGGAGAACCGGATCCACGACATTGTGCGGGAGGGCCTGGCCCAGGTGCTCGGCACCGGAATCGACGACGTGACGGCCGACGCCACCCTCGTCGCCGACCTCGGCGCCGAATCCCTCGACCTGGTCGAATTCCGCTTCGAGATGGAGACCCGGCTCGGCGTGGCCCTGCCCAAGTCCAACGTCCTCGACGAGCTCGCGACCGCCCTCGGCGGCTCCGGCGAGCTCTACGACGAGCGCGGCGGCATCACCGAACTGGCCGCCGAGGTGCTGCGGCGCAGCGCGTTCGGCTACACCGAGGAGCAGGTGCACGCCGGGATGCGGCCGCACGAGGTCGCGGCGGCGGCCACCAGCGCCCACTGGGCCGCCTTCACCCACGCGATCTTCGACCACCTGCCCGCGAAGTGCACCGAGTGCGGCGCCGACAAGGCGGAGATCGCCGCCTCCGGCAAGGCCGTCTGCGCCGACTGCGGCGCCGTCCCCGAAGCCCTCTCGGGCGACGAGGTCATGGCCGCCGGCGTCCGCACCGCCCTCGACGCGATCGGGCACGTCCAGCCCGTCGCCTGACCGCGCCGACCCCCACGGAAAGCGCCGCACGCCCCATGCGAAAGGGAAGTACGTGACACCCGAGTTACCCCAAGCCGCCGACCACGAGGTCGTGGTCACCGGCATCGGTCTCGTCGCCGGCCGGCTCACCGACCCGGAAGCGCTGTTCGACCACCTCGCGCACGGGGGCACCCTCATCGAGGAGCACCCCCTGCACACGGACTGGGGCGTGCCGAGCGCCGTGTCGGCCCACATCGACCCGCAGGTCCGGCAGAACCTCGAGGCCGCGCTGCCCGCCGAGGCCGGGCCCCTCGGCCCCGCCGGGGTCCTCGCCTGGCACGCCGCCGCACAGGCATGGGAGCGCAGCGGACTGCCCCGGCGCCTCGAAAGCGACCGCGGCGGCGTCTTCCTCGCCTGCAACCGCATGGTCATGGAGCCGTCCGAACTCACCGCGCTCGCCGGCCACGTCGACTTCGAGACCGGCACGTTCGACCTCGACGCCTGCCTCGACGCGGACGACGGCCCCGAACCGCAGCGGCTGCGGCGGATCCAGCCCGACACCGCGACCGCCCGCCTCGCCGACTGGTTCGGCGCCGCCGGAGTCATGGAGACCCACGCGGACGCCTGCGCCGCCGGCGGCATGGCCATCGGCAGCGCCTACCGCTACATCCGCAACGGCGCCCTCGACGTCGCCCTCGCCGGCGGCGCCGAGAGCCTCACCACCCTCACCAGCGTCACCGCCTTCCACGGCGTCGGCGCGCTCGCCCCCAGCCAGGGACGCGAACCCGCCCGCATCAGCCGCCCGTTCGACAAGGACCGCTCCGGGTTCGTCATCGGAGACGGCGCCGCCTTCCTCGTACTGGAGTCGCGGGCACACGCCGAAGCACGCGGCGCCCGCGTCCTCGCCCGGATCGCCGGATACGCCGGAGTGACCGAGGCGGTACGGATGACGTCCAGCACACGGGACGGCTCCGACTACGCCGAGTGCATCCGCGCGGCCCTCGCCGACGCCGGACTCGCCCCGGACGCCATCGACCACATCAACGCGCACGGCACGTCCACCGAGGCCAACGACACCTGCGAAGCCGCCGCCCTGCACGCCGTGTTCGGCCCCGACGCGCGCATCCCCGTCACCGGCAACAAGTCCGCCATGGGACACTCCCTCGCCAACAGCGGGGCCGCCGAGGCCGTCCTCTCGGTCCTCAGCCTGCGGCGGCAACGCGTCCTGCCCACCCTCAACTTCACCGAACCCGACGAGGTGACCCGCGGCCTCGACATCGTCACCGCCCCACGTGACGTGCCCGTACGCGCGGTCCTTTCGAACTCCTTCGGCTTCGGTGGCCAGAACTGCTCCCTGATCCTGGCCCAGGCGGGGTGAGGCGACCATGACGACCCTCGACTCCGTACGCCTCACCGCACCCGGCCTCTACACCGCAGCCGGCACCGACACGGCCGACCTCTGGGACGCCCTCCTCGCCGGGAAGGACACCCGCAGCCCCGCCGAGATCCTCGCCGGGACCTGGCCCGGTACGGACACCGCGTACCTCGTGGACGACCCGGACGCCGCCACCCTCGGCGTGCACCGCAGGGTTCTGCGCACCTCCGAGAAACAGGCCCGCACAGCCCTCTACGGCGCCCGCCTCGCGCTCGCGGGACGCGACGGCGTGGGCGGCGCCGACTGGGGCCTGTACCTCGGACTGCCCACCGTGGACGAGGAGTTGCTGCGGTTCGACGCCCTCGGCCGGCTCCGGCAGGCCGCCGGCTCGCCCGACCGGGTGGCGGCGCTCTTCGCCCGCGAGGTGCCGCCGTTCAGCGGGCTCTCGCACCTCAACAGCACGGCCGCCGCGCACATCTCGGCGACCTTCGGACTGACCGGCGCGATGGCCGCGTACTCGCCGTTCTCCGACGCCGGCCTCCAGGCCCTGATCGACGGGGCGCTGTCCGTCGCCGAGCGGGAGAACGAGGCCGCGGTCATCGGCGCCGTCAGCCCCAAACTGCACCCCCTGCTCCTCGCGCAGTACGAGGAGCTGGGCTGGAACGGCGCGGTCCCCGGAGAGGGGTCCGCCTTCCTGCTCGCGACCCGCACCGGTACGGAGCCCGACGCGACGCCGACGGCCAGGATCACCGGCTACGGCCGCGCCTTCGGCGCCGGGGACGCGGCGACCCGTACGGACGCGATCGCCGAGGCGGCCCGTGCGGCCCTCGCGACGGCCGGCGCCGACCCCGGCGGCCTCGGCTGGGTGCTGCCCGACGCGACATGGACGACCGACGGCGAACGGGCCCAACGCGCCGCCCTCGACCGGGTGTTCGCGGACACACCGCAACCGCCCCCGGAGTTCACCGGCGAACGCGCCACGGGCGTGCTCGGCCCCGCCCAGCCGCTGAGCCACGTGCTGCTCGCCCTGCACGGACTGGCCCACGGCAGGCGGCTCGTGCGGGACGGCGACGCGGTGCGCGAGGAGGCACTGCCCGCCTCCCGGGTGCTCGTACTCGCCTGCGGCGCACGCGGCCAGGCCTGCGCCGTCGTACTGGAAGGAACCCGAACATGAGCCGGCGCGTGGTGGTGACCGGGCTCGGCGCCGTCTGCGGCCTGGGCCTCGACTGGCAGACGATGTGGGAAGGGCTCTGCGAGGGCCGCTCCGCGATCCGCGACTGGCGGCTGCCCGGCATCGAGGACTTCCCGGTGCGCTATGCCGCCCCCGTCGACGACGCGGCCTTCGAGGAGCGCTTCGGCGCCGACGAGGAGCAGGGCCGCCCCATGGAGCGCCGGGTGCGGTTCGGCCTCGCCGCCGCCGCGCAGGCCCTGGCCGACGCGGGCATCGACGCCGACAGCCGCCCGGGCCGGATCGGGACGGCCGTCGGATCGGGCGTACCGGAGCGCGATCCGTACGAACTCCTCGAAGCCGTCGGCGAGGACGGGCGGCCCAGTTGGCAGACGCTCTACGCGCGGCGATCCCGGCTCGACCGGTCCAGCGGCCTCTTCTGCACCAACGACGCCCTGACCGCGGGGATCGCCGCCCGGCACCGGCTGCGCGGGCCCGCACTCAACTTCTCGACCGCCTGCGCGGGCGCCACCCACGCCATCGGGCACGGCTTCCGCATGATCCGGCGCGGCGAGACGGACGCCATGCTGGTCGGCGGCGCCGACTCCGTGCTCAACCTGCCGACCATGACGGGCCTGCACCTGCTCGGCGCGCCCTCCACGTCCGAGCTGTTCGGGGACCGCCTGTGCCGGGCCTTCGACCGGGACCGCAGCGGACTGGTCGCCGCGGAGGGCGCGGCCATGCTGGTCCTGGAGAGCGAGGAGAGCGCGCGGCGGCGCGGTGCGCGGATCCACGCCGAGCTGGCCGGCTTCGGCAGCTCCCTCGACGCGTACCAGGTCACCGCCCCGCACCCCGAAGGGCACGGCGCCGCGCTCGCGATGAGCCGGGCCCTCGCCGACGGCGGTGTGGCGCCGCACGAGGTGCACTCCGTCAACGCGCACGGCACGTCGACCCCGCTCAACGACCCCATCGAGACCCGCGCCATCAAGGACGTGTTCGCGGAGCGCGGGCACTACCGGAAGCTGGCGGTCACCGCCAACAAGACCATGCTCGGACACCTGATCGCGGCCGCGGGCGCACCCGAACTCATCGCCACGGTGCTGTCCGTACGGGACGGCGTCGTGCCCCCGACGCTCAACCTGGAGAACCCGGACCCGGCCTGCGACCTGGACTACGTGCCGGACAAGGCGCGGCACCAGGAGGTGTCGGCGGCAGTGAGCAACTCCTTCGGCTTCGGCGGCCTCAACGCCAGTCTGGTGGTACGCGGTTATGAGCACTGACAGCACTGACAGCACCGACAACCCGAGCACGCGCGGCTCCGGCGGCATCGTCGTCACCGGCATCGGCGCCGTCCTGCCCACCGGCCGCGGCCCCGAGGCCCTCTGGCAGGCGTGGCGCGACGGGCGGCCCGCCCTCACCCCGTACCGGGACCCGTACGTCCGCACCCGGCGGATCACCCGCTTCGGGCACGTGCCCGCCGACCTGCAGGAGCTCAGCCGCGACCAAGTCCCCCACAAACTAAGGAAGTTCGGCACTCCGTTCACGTTCGGCGCGGTCCTCGCCACCCGGGACGCGCTCGCCGACGCGGGGGAGAGCTGGCGGGCGATCCCCGAGGAGCGGCGCGGCCTCTACGTCGCCCAGGACGACTCGACCGACCTGAGCGTCGCCGCGTTCCACAAGGCCCTCGCCCGCGCCCGCACGGAGGAACCCGCCTCGGAGGGCGTGGAGCTGCGGCGCCTGGTGGCGGAGGCGTTCGGCAACGCGGCGACGTTCAACCCGTTCACCGTCATCAGGGCGCTGAACAACAACACCCTCGCCCTGGTCAGCATCGTCGAGCGGTTCCGCGGCGACTGCGCGGCCTTCGCGCAGGACGCGGGCGCCTCCCTCGGCGCCCTGCAGCGGGCCGCGTTCAGCCTCCGCTCCGGGTACTGCGACACCGCCGTGGTCGTCGGCGCCGGCAGCCACAACGAACCGCTGAAGCTCGCCGCCCACCAGCGCGCCGGGCACCTGAGCGGCGACGGCACGATCCGGAGCTTCGACGCCGCACGCGACGGCACGGTCCTCGCCGAGGGCGCGGTCGCGCTCGTACTGGAACGGGCCGAGGACGCCGCGGCACGCGGGGCCCGCCCGCAGGTGGAGATCCTGGGCGCGGCACTGCGGCCCGCCCCGGACGACGGCGTCGGCCCCTTCGCGCTAGCCGAGCAGGCCCGCGCGCTGACCACGGCGCACGGCCTCGACCCCGACGCGCTCGGCGCCGTCCTCGCCGACGGCAAGGGAACTGTGGCTCACGACGCCGCCGAGGCCGAACTCCTGCAGGCCCTCCTCAAGGACAGCGGCGTCCCGGTCAGCTCCGTACGCCCCGTCACCGGCACCCTCGGCGCCGCCGGACCGCTCGCCGAACTCGCCCTGGCGCCGAACCTGTTCGCCGCCGACACACTGCCGCCCGTACCGCATCTGACCGCGCCGCCCGACGACGGCACCGACTTCGTCGCCGGCACGGCAAGGGCCCGGCGCATCGACTCCGTGCTCAGCCTGCACAGCACCTTCAACGGGTTCGCGGGCGCCCTGCTCGCCAAGCGGCCGCACACCTTCTAGGGGGACCACCGCGCTATGTCACCGTTCACCGAATACGTGCAACCCCGGATGGGCCGGCTCCTCACCGCGCTCGGCCTCGACGTCGAGTACGAGCGCGCCGAGGGCAACACCCTCCACCACCGCGACGACCAGGGCGACCTGGTCCCGGTCCTGGACCTGATGGGCGGCTACGGCTCCCTGATCCTCGGCCACAACCACCCCGACCTGGTCGCCCACGCCATCGAACTCCTGGGCCGGAACCTGCCCGTGCACGCCCAGTTCTCGCTGCGCGGCGAAGCGGGCCGGCTCGCCGCCGCGCTCAGCGACGTCGTGCGCCGCGAGACCGGCGTCCGGGAGCCGTACGTGGCGACCTTCGGCAACAGCGGAGCCGAGGCCGTCGAGGCCGCCGTCAAACACGCCGAACTCGTCCGCGTACAGCGGGTGTCGGCCCTCGCCGACGAGACCGCCGCGCACACCGAGACCGCCCGCGAGGCCGTCCGCCGGGGCGAGGCCCATCTCGCGGACGACGCGTTCGACCTGCCCGCGCTGCGCGGGAAGGCAGCCGCGGCCGACGGCGTCGACGGGCTGCTCGCCGCGATCGCCGCCCACAACGCGGCGGCCCTCGCCACCCGGCCGCTGTTCCTCGCCCTGGAGCGCTCCTTCCACGGCAAACTCGTCGGCAGCGTCCAGCTGACCTACAACCCCGGCTTCCGCGCACCGTTCCAGCACCTCGGCGCCCGCGTCCGGTTCGTGTCCGCCGACCGCCTCGAACAGGCCGACCAGCTGGACCGGATCGCCGACGACGAGCGGGTCGTGCTGCTCGACACGGAGACCGAGGACGGCCGCGTACGGGTCGTCGAGCGGGAGCTGCCGGTCATCACCGCGTTCCTCGTCGAACCGGTGCAGGGCGAGGGCGGCATCCACGCCCTCACCGCCGAACAGGCCCGCGCCGTCCGGCTGTTCTGCAACCGGGTCGGCACCGCGCTCGTCGTCGACGAGGTGCAGAGCGGCCTGGGACGCTGCGGCGCGTTCCTCGCCTCCTCGCTCGTCGGGCTGCGCGGCGACTACTACACGCTGTCCAAGTCCCTCGGCGGCGGGCTCGCCAAGATCTCCGCGATGCTGGTCCGACGCTCCCTCTACCAGGGCGAGTTCGACGTCATCCACAGCTCGACCTTCGCGATGGACGACTTCTCCTCGTCCGTCGCCCGCAAGGTCGTCGAGCTCCTGGAAGCGTCCGACGGCGCCCTGTACCGCCAGGTCACCGAGCGCGGCGAACGGCTCACCGCCATGCTCCACGACCTCGCGGCGGCCTACCCGGACGTCATCGAAGAGGTCCGCGGCAAGGGCCTGTTCCTCGGCGTGCAGCTGCGCGAACAGCACGAGGCACGCTCGATGGTGCTGCGCGGCACCGCCTACTCCGGCTCCCTCGGCTACCTCATCTCCGGCTATCTGCTGCGCCAGGAACGCATCCGCATCGCCCCCACCGGAAGCGCCGGCAACGTGCTGCGCATCCAGCCCTCCGCCTACCTCACCGACGCCGAGATCGAGCAGCTCCGCGCCGCCCTCGACCGGGTCTGCCGCATCCTGCGCCACGAGGACACCCTGCACCTGGTCCACCCCGCCTCCGACCGCACGATCCCCAAACCCCGCGCGGAGATCCGGGACTTCAGGGGCGCGATCGCCCCGTACGAGGAGGAGCGCGAGCCGCGCCCGGTCAGCGGGCCCGTCCGCAAGGTCGCGTTCGTCAACCACCTGATCACGCCCGCGCATCTGCGGCAGGTCGACCCGGCGCTCGCCGAGCTGAGCGACGCGGCGCTCCGCTCCTTCGTGCTCGGCATGGAGCCCGTGAAGACGGCGGCGCCCTACCCGGGCGTACGCATCGACTCGCCGCTGGGCAGCGCCGTCGAGTTCTGCCTCTACCCGCTGATGGTCGGCTCCGAGCAGATGGGCCGCTACCTGGCCGCCGGCGACGTCGCCGGGATCCGCGCGGACATCGACGAGCGGGTACGGGCCGCCCGCGACGACGGCTGCGACGTGGCCGGGCTCGGGATGTACACCTCCATCGTCACCAACAACTGCACCTCCCTGAAGACCCCCGGCATCGCCCTGACCTCCGGCAACGCCCTGACCGTCGCCATGGGCGTGCAGGCCATGGAGCGCGGCGCCCGGGACCGGGGCCTGACGGTCGCCGACTCGACGTTCGCGGTGGTCGGCGCGGCCGGCAACATCGCCTCCGTGTACAGCCAGCTGTTCGCGGAGCGGCTCAGCCGGATCGTGCTCGTCGGCAGCCGCAGGGACGGCTCGGCCCGCCGCCTTCGCACCACCGTGCACGGCATCTACCAGGAGTGCTGGTCGCGGATCGCGGCCGGCGGCGAGCTGACCGGCATCCCCGCCCGCCTCGCCGAGGAGCCGCTCGTCACCAAGTGGCTCGCGGAGGGCCCGTCCGACGACGACGCCCACCGGGGCGCGGCCATCGCCGCCCACCTGGAGGAGCGGTACGGCACCGACCCGTTCCTCACCGTCACGCAGGACGCGGCCGCCCTCCGCGAGGCGCAGCTCGTGCTGTGCGCGTCCAACAGCCCCGAACCGTTCCTCACCGCCGAGCACTTCGCCCGGGACGCGGTCGTCTGCGACATCGCCGTACCCAACAACGCGGTTCCCGGCCTCACCGACGAGCGGCCCGACCTGGCGTACATGCTCGGCGGCATCGTGGCCACGCCGGGCGGCGAGAGCCTGCACCCGTCGGCGCGCGCCTTCCTGGAGGCGGGCCAGCTGTTCGCCTGCATGGCGGAGACCGCCCTGATGGGCCTCGCCGGCATCGACCGGCACTACTCCTACGGCGACCTGACCCGCCAGCAGGTCATCGACATCGCGGCGTTGGCCGACGCGCACGGACTGCGGCTCGCCGACTACAAGAGCGCTCACTCCGTGTGAGCACCCGGGGCGCCGCGCACGCCCGCGCACCCTCACGCGGACGTACGCGGCGCCCCCCACCTCTCTCCACGTACCGGACCGGAACGGAAGGACAGCACCGCCATGGACTTCGAAGGCCAGGTGGCCCTGGTGACCGGCGGCAGCCGGGGCATCGGCCGCGCCGTCGCCCTCAAACTCGCGCAGGAGGGCTGCGACATCGCCCTCAACTACCGCAGCTCCACCGCCGAGGCCGAGCAGGCCGCCGAGCAGATCGGCAAACTGGGCCGCAGGGTCGAGCTGTTCCAGGGCGACCTCTCCGACCCCGAGGTGCCGCACGCGGTGGTGTCCGGCGTACGCGCCGCCTTCGGGCAGATCGACGTCCTCGTCAACAACGCCGGCATCACCCGCGACGAACTCCTCGTCAACCAGAGCCTCGACGACATCCGGGCCGTCCTGGACACCAACCTGGTCGCCCCGATGCTCACCGTCCAGGCCGTCGCGCCCGCGATGCTCCGGCGACGGTACGGGCGGATCGTCAACCTCTCCTCGTCCGCCGCGTCCAAGCCGGGCCGCGGGCAGTCCAACTACGCGGCGGCCAAGGGCGGTCTGGAGGCGTTCACGAAGGCGATGGCCGTCGAGCTCGCCTCCCGCGGCATCCTCGTCAACGCCGTCGCACCCGGCGTGATCAACACCGACATGACGGACGCCATCCGCAGCCACGGTGAGGACGAGATCATGAGCCGCCTGCTGCTGAAGTCGTACGCCGAACCCGAGACGGTCGCCGACGCCGTGGCGTACCTCGCGAGCCCCCGCAACACGTACACGACGGGCGAGGTCCTGCACGTCGACGGCGGACTGAAGATGGCGTGAGGACGGCCATGACCGACATCGACACCCCACCGCAGCCCGGCGAACTCCCGCTCCCACACGAACTCCCGCTCCCACAGGGCGAGTTCGCGGGCCGGACCGCCGTCGTCACCGGCGCGGCCCAGGGCATCGGCCGTGAAGTGGCCCTGCTCCTGGCCGAGTCCGGCGCCGCCCGCCTGATCCTCGTCGACCGCGACGCGGACCGCCTCGACACGGTCGCCAAGGAGGTGGGCGACCTGGGCGCCGCCGCCGTCCCGCTCGCCGTGGACCTGCGCGAGCGGGACCTCGTACGCGCCCGGCTCCGGGACGCGCTGCGCGCCGCGGGACGCCTCGACATCCTCGTCAACAACGCCGGCGTGGCCGACGAGAACGGGCCCGACGACGAGACGACCTGGCTGCGCGTCCTCGACATCAACCTGCACGGCACGTTCGCGGTCACCGCGGCCTGCCTGGAGCACCTCGCCGACCGGGGCAGGATCGTCAACGTGTCGTCGATCCTCGGCAAGGCCGGCAAGATGCGCAACACCGCCTACTGCGCCTCCAAACACGGCCTGATCGGCTACACCAAGGGCCTCGCCCTCGACCTGGCCGCCCGCGGCATCACCGTCAACGCCGTGCTGCCCGGCTGGATCGACACCCCGATGCTCCGCCGTGAACTCGCCGCCCAGGCCGAGGAGATCGGCGCCGACCCGGCCCGCATGCTGCGCCAGGCCCGCAAGCAGGTGCCGCTGCGCCGGCTCGTCGAGGCACGGGAGGCGGCCGAGCTCATCGCCTTCCTGGCCTCCGACCGCGCGGCCGCGATCACCGCGCAGAGCCTCACCGTGGACGGAGGGTTCACCCGTGGCATGTGACGCTCCCGCCCCGGCGGGCGGTGCTACGACGGCGGTACGGGCCGAACTGCCGCCGCCCGGCCCGTGGTTGCGCCGACTCCGCCCCGGGCCCGTACGTCCCGTGGCCGGGCGCGTGGTCTGCTTCCCGCACGCGGGCGGCGGCGCCGGCACCTACCGTCCGCTGGCCACCGCCGTGGCCGCGGCGGCCCGCGCCGCGGACACCCGGCCGTACGAGACGCTCGCCGTGCAGTACCCCGGCCGCCACGACCGCATCGCCGAGGCCCGGTTGGAGACGCTGAGCGAACTCGCCGCGGGCGCCCACCAGGCGCTGCGCCCGCTCCTCGACCGGCCGCTCACCCTCCTCGGGCACAGCATGGGCGCCCTCGTCGCCTACGAGACGGCCCGCCTCCTGGAACGCGACGGCACACCCCCGGCCCATCTCGTGGTCTCCGGCGCCTGGGCCCCGGACCGGGTGCCCGGCGGCACCGTGCACCTGCGGGACGACGACGCCGTCGTCGACGAGATCCGCCGGATCCAGGGCACCGACCCCCGGCTGCTCGCCGACCGCGGCGTGCTCGCGCCCGCACTGCCCGTCGTACGCAGCGACTACAAGGCCGTGGAGACCTACCGCCACCGGCCGGGCCCGCCCCTGACGACACCGGTCACCGCACTGGTCGGCGACAGCGACCCCCTGGTCGGCGTCGACCAGGCCGCCGCCTGGCGCGACCGCACCACCGCCGCCTTCCGGCTGCGCACGTTCCCCGGCGGCGACCACTTCTATCTGAACCGCCACTGGCCGGAGGTGGCGGAACACCTCGTCGGCACGGGCCTCGCCGACGGCCGGGGCACCGGTCAGCCCGCCGCGCGGTCTCAGCCCGCCGCGCGGTCGAGGTAGGCCGTCACGGCGGCGCGGCTGCGGGTCGCCTCCGCGGAGTTCCGCGACACGGCGGGCAGCATCCTCATCACGGTCCTCAACCTCGGCATCGCCGCCGGCGCGGGCCTGGGAAGCCTGGTGTCCACCTTCGCCGCCCTGCCCCTCCTACCCCTGATCGCGGCAGCGGTCGCGACCCTCGCACTCGTCCCGCTGGTGGTCTTCCGTACCCGCGGACCGTCGGCCGCGACGGACCCGGCCCAGCCGACTCGGGGGAGCGGCGCTGCTTCGGGGCAGAGGGAGGAGGTACGTGCCTGAGAGCGACGGCCGGGCCGCCCGGCGCTCTCGTACGGCTCTCGCCCGGCGGGATGCTGCAACACTGCCGGGATGCCGTCCGCCCGGCAACGTGTCCCACCCGGCGAGCGCCCCCTCGGACAACGGAAACCGCTCCCCGAGGGGCAGACGCCGAACGAAGTACTGGGCTCGACAGCGGCACGGGGTTCGACGGACGGCGTGGCCCGCGTGCACGTCGACCGCTGGGGCGACGGCTCCGCCCACCTCCACTTCTGGCTCCTGGCCCGCCCCGTCGGGCCGGGTCGTGTCTCGGAGGCGGGTGGACCGTCAGCGTCCCACGGGATCCCCGTGAGCCCCGTCCCCCCGCACCATCAGCGCCATGTGCCCGCCCTCGTCCAGCGGCGTCGGAACGGTCAACTCCCGTCGTACGTCCGGCTGTTCGCTGTCGACGAGCAGGACCTCGCCGTGGCCGCCGCGGCTCACCGCGATCAGCGGCCCGCCCGGTGAAGCGGCGATCGCCCGGCGTTGCACCCCGTCCCACGGCGTACCTCCGCGCCGCGGCGCCCCGGCCATCGGCGGCAGCGGCACGCGCGCCACGACCCGGGGCCGCTCCGCGTCCAGGAGGACGAGCTCGTCGCCGTCCGGGTGCACCCGCGCGAACGCCACGCGGTGTGCCGCGACCGCGAGCCGGAAGACCAGGCCGGGCCCCAACTCCACGCTCCCGCCGCCGTGTTCGGCACCACGGTGCGAGCCGTCGAGCGGGTGCCACCAGGCGTGGTTGGTCCACTCCGGCCACGCCTCGGGCGCCGGCGGACCGCCCCGTACGCACGACCACAGCGTGCGGCGCACCGGGTCGAGCCGCAGGTAGTAGCCCCGCCCCTCGACGCCCCAGGGGAGCGGGTCCTCCGCCGTCAGGCCGCCGTCCACGACCCGCGCCCGGTGCACCCCCTCGCCGGTCGCCGCGAACACCCGCCCGTGCACGGGGTCGTGGGCGTCCCCGTGCCCGTCGTCCGGCAGCGGCAGCTCCGCGTCGGGGCGGGCCGGAGGGCAGGCGGGCGGGGACGTGAGGAGCGCGCTGTGGCGGTACGCGGCCAGCGCGCCCGGCTCCCGGTGGCGGAGCACGACCAGCGGGTCGTCGGCGCCGACCACGGTCACGCCGGGCTCGCCGACCCGCGCCCGTACGCGCACCGCGTCCGGGCCGCCCTCCGCGCCGAGGTCGACCACCGTCAGCAGGTCGCTCCACGGCTCCCAGTTGCGGCCGAGCCCGCTGGTCACGGCGAGCCGTCGGCCGCTCGGGTCGGCCGCGAGATGCTCGCCGGGAACGGCCACGGCGGCCCGCGCCTCGACCAGCCCGCCCGGGGCGTCGGCGTCCGTGTCGGAGTCCGCGTCCGCGTCGGCGTCCGCGAACGGCGCCAGGACGACCAGCTCGCCCGCCCGGTCGTCGACGAACGCCGTACGGTCCCCGGGCAGCGCCAGGAAACCCGCGTGCTCCGCCAGGTGCCGGCCGCGCAGCCGCCCTCGTACGCGCCCGTCCGGCAGGTCCAACACGTGGACGACGCCCGCGACTTGGTCGGCGACGAGCAGTCGCTGCTCGCTCGCCGCCGCTGTCCGGGGGTGCGCTTCTGGGGAGGGGGTCACGGGCGGGCTCCTTCGCTCGTCGTCGGCGGCGACACCGGGTTGATTTGAAAATGATTATCATGCTTAATATGCGGCAGTCCGGGGGGACCGCCTCCGGGAGCCGAGTACGAAAGAGCTGCCGATGTCGCGCACTTCGATCAAGCGGGTGCACCGTTGGGTCGCCGCCGCCGTCCTGGGAACCCTCCTCACCGGCTGCGGCACAGCCGCCGAACCCGCCGCGGGCGGAGCCGGCGACGGCAGCGGCGAGCGGACCGACGTGTCGGTGCGGCCCGTGAAGTCCGCGCGCACGATCACCGACCCGCACGGCGAACGCATCACCACGAAGAAGGAGCCGCAGCGGATCGTGTGCCTCGTCGCCCTCTGCGACGACATGCTGGTCGAGCTCGGCCTGGAGCCCGTCGCCACCAACTCCGCGCTCCTCGCCCACCCGAAGTTCCTCGGCAAGAGCCGCGCCGCGAAGATCCCCACCGTGCCGGGCGGGTTCCTCGCGCCCGAGGCCGAGGCGATCCTGCAGCAGAAGCCGGACCTGGTCATCGGACTGAAGGACACGCACGGCAAGTTGGCGCCCGCGCTGAAGGGCGCCACCGCCTTCTGGCCCGTGCAGCCCGACACCTGGCAGGACAGCGTCGGCTACCTGCGGGACCTGGCCGCCCTCACCGGGCGCGGCGCGCAGGCCGAGGCCGCCGAGAAGAAGTTCCGTACGAAACTCGCCCGCGCCGAACGTGCGAAGAGCGAGAAGACCGCGCTCGTCATCTTCGGCAGCGACGAGAACTTCGGCGTCGCCACCCCCGGCAACGACGTCGCCGGCGGCCTCTTCCCGAAGCTCGCCGACTATCCGTGGAAGAACCGCGGCGTCGAGGGCACGTACAGCCTGGAGGAGATCATCGCCCGGGACGTGGACGTGCTGTTCGTCGAGACGATGTCGTTCGGGGACTCCGACGGGAAGCTCTCCGAGAAGCTCGCCAAGAACCCGCTGTGGAAGCAGATCCCGGCCGTCAAGAACGACAAGGTCGTCGAGGTCGACCCCGAGGTGTGGGCGAAGGGGCGCGGCACCCGGTCCCTCTCGCTCGTCCTCGACGAGGCCACGGCCGCGCTGAAGTGAACACCCGTCATATCGCTGTCGCCGCAGGGCTGTTGGTGCTGGTCGCCGGGTGCGCCCTGTGCCTCGGCACGCCGTTCGTGCCGCCGCAGAAGCTGCTCGGCCCGACCGGCGCGGACGCCGTCGTCGTGGCCGAGCTGCGGCTGCCGCGGCTCGTCCTCGCGCTCGTCGCCGGGGCCTGCCTCGGCGCCGCCGGGCTCGTGCTCCAGGAGGCCCTGCGCAACCCGCTCGCCGTACCCGAGATGCTCGGCGTCTCCTCCGGTGCGGCACTCGGTGTGGCCGCCCCCCTCGTCCTGGCGGTCGCCCTGCCCGCCGCCGTGCAGCCGCTCCTCGCCATCGGCGGGGCGCTGCTCGGCGGCGGGCTCACCCTCCTCGCCGCCGGACTCGGCCGCGGCCCCGCCGCCGTCCTGCTGACCGGCGCCGCCGTCGCCGCCGCCCTGCAGGCCGGGCTGCTCGTCCTGATGGTCCTCGCCGACCAGCTCGACCTGCAGCTGATCTACCGCTACCTGCTCGGCAGCCTCTCCGCCCGCACCTGGGACGACGTGACCGGCCTGTGGCCCTGGCTGGTCGTGGCCGTGCCCGCGCTGTTGCTGTGCGCCCCGGTTCTCGCGGTGCTGCGGCTCGGCGACGACGACGCGCAGGCCCTCGGCGTACGCGCCGGACGGGCCCGCGTCGGCGCCCTGTTCGTGGCCGTCGTCCTGATCGCCCCGGTGGTCGCGGTGTGCGGGCCGGTCGCCTGGGTCGGATTCCTCGCCCCGCACCTGGCCCGACGGCTGCACCCCGACGCCACGGCGGTCGGCTGGCTCCCGTGGGCCGCCGCGTACGGCGCGCTCGTCGTGGCCTGCGCCGACCTGCCCGCCCGCCTCGCCCTCGCCCCGACCGAGACCCCCGTCGGCGCCTGGACGGCCCTGCTCGGCGTGCCGGTCGGGGTGGCGATGCTGCGGACGCGCGGACGCGGCAGGGACGGCCGCCACGGGGACGAAGACCGTACGACCGGTATGACGGGACGCGCGCCGGACGGCACCGCGCAGCCGACCGCACTCGCCCCGGCCGACGGAGGTGTCCGCTCATGAGGCCTCCGGTCATGACACGCACACGCTTCCGTACGGGGCCCCGCCGCCCGGGGCGGGCGTTCCTCGTCCTCGCCGCCGCCCTCCTTCTCGCCGCCGTCGCCGCGCTGCTCGCCGGGCGGGCCGTGTCGCCGGGTGCGGTGTGGCGGATCGTCGGCGGGGCCGAGGGCGCGGTCGATCCGACGGCGCGGCACATCGTGCTCCAACTCCGGCTTCCCCGGCTGCTCGTGGCCCTCGGCGCCGGTGCGTGCCTGGGGATCGCCGGGCTCGTCCTGCAGTCGGCGCTGCGCAACCCCCTCGCCGGACCCGAGGTCACCGGGGTCACGCCCGGCGCGGTGCTCGGCGCGGTCACCGCCACCGGGCTCGGGCTCGCCGGCTGGCAGTCCCCGGCCGCCGTGGTCGCCGCCGCGTGCCTCGGCGGGTTCGCCGGGGCCGGGCTGCTGTGGGTGCTCGCGGGCCGCGACCGGGGCGACCCGGAGCAGACGGCCGTGTACGGGGTGCTCGTGTCGGCCGTGCTCGCCGGGCTCACCGCGATGGTGCTGCTGGTGGCGCCCGGTGAACTCGGCAGCGTCGTCCAGTGGTTGGTCGGCTCCACCGAGGGCCGGGTCTGGGAGCACTGGCGGCTGCTGTGGCCCTGGGCCCTGTGCTGGGCCGTCGCCGCCTGGCTGCTCGCCGGGCCGCTGACGCTGCTGCGCTGCGGCGACGAGCAGGCCGCCGCGGCGGGCCTGGCGACCGGCCGCACCCGTGCCGCCGCCCTGGTGTGCGCGGTGGCACTGACGGCGGGCGCGGTGTCGGTGGTCGGTGCGCTCGGCTTCGTCGGGCTGCTCGTACCGCATCTCGCCGTGGCCCTGTTCGGAGCCGAGCTCCGCGTCGGACTGCCCGGCGCCGCGCTGCTCGGCGCGCTCGTGGTGTGCGGCGCCGACGCGGTGGCCCAGGGCGCCTCGCAGGTCCTCGCCGGGGTCCTGCAATCCGACCGGCTCGTGCTGCCGACCGGCGCCGTGACGACCTTCGCCGGCGCGGCGCTGCTGCTCCTCGCGGTCCGCCGCACGGCCCGTACGCCGAGTTGAACTCCCCTATCCCATCCGCGAGTTGGCGTGCCTCCGCTGCCCGCCCGCCCCGTTCCCCGAGGAGGGACATGACGCACCCGACGGTCTCCGCCTCCGCACCCGCGTCCACGACACCCGGACGACCCCCGCAGCCTTCGGCCGGCGAACGCGGCGAAGCGCTGCGCGTGGAAGGGGTGCGCTTCGGCTACCCGGGCAGGCCGCCCGTGCTCGACGGCGTCGATCTCCGCGTCGCCCGGGGCGAGTTGACCGCACTCGTCGGCCTGAACGGCTGCGGCAAGAGCACTCTGCTGCGGATCATGGCGGGCCTGCTCCGGCCGGACTCCGGTGACGTCCTGATCGGCGGCGAGCGCCTGGCCCGGATGCCGCGCCGCGCCGCCGCTCGCAGAGTCGCCCTGCTCCACCAGTCCGCCCCGTCCGTACCGGGCATGACGGTACGTCAACTCGTACGGCAGGGGCGGTACGCGGCGCGCGGCCCGCTCGGCATGCTGCGCGACGGCGACGACGCGGCCTGCCGGCAGGCCCTCGCCGACGTGGGCGTGGCCGACTGGGGCGCCCGGCAGGTGGACACGCTGTCCGGCGGCGAGCGCCAACGGGTGCGCCTGGCCATGGCGTTGGCGCAGGACACGCCCGTACTGCTGCTCGACGAGCCGACCACGTACCTCGATCTGCGGCACCAGCTGGAGGTGCTGCAGACGGTGGTGCGGCTGCGGGACGAGCGGGCCCTGACCGTGGTCATGGTGCTGCACGACCTCGCCCATGCCGCGCGTTTCGCCGAGCGGATCGTCGCGCTGCGCGAGGGCCGGGTCGCGGCCGACGGGCCGCCCGCCGAGGTCGTCACGCCCGCGCTGCTCGCCGAAGTCCTCGGCGTGGCCGGGCGGGTGGGACGCGATCCGGAAGGGGGCTGGCCGGTGTGTTACCCGGATCACCCTCTGCCCGCCCCCACCTCTCTTGTTAAATGACAATCGTTTTCATTAAGGTCTTCGGTGTGACCCCGGAAAGGGGTCGCGGCCACCACCGAGGCCGTGCGGTACGCGTACGGCCGTGATCAGGAAGGGCTCAACTCATGGACCAGGAAAAGGTGTTCACGCCCATCGCCGAGCAGGGTCAGCTGGCGCACCTGTCCGCGACCCACTCCAACGCCCTCGTCGAGAACCCCTTCGACGACGGCGAGGAGTAACAGCGCCGCGGGGCCCGTCCGGAACGGCGGTTCCGGGCGGGCCCCGCACCGTTCCGCCCCCCCCGCGCAGCCACCCGCCCCTTCCCCGAGCCGACCGCCCGACCACCTTGGAGCACCTCCCCATGAACCCCAGCCGACTCGCCCCCGGCGTCAGCCTCGTCGCCGTACCGGGCCAGGGCCTCGCCGTCCGCACGGCCGACGGCGAGTTCCTGCGGGTCGGCACCGGTGACGTACCCGAGAGCGCGCTGTGGGAGCGGCTCGGCGGGGCGGCGGGCGAGGACGCGTCGGACGGTGAACTCGACGCGCTGGTCGGGGCGTTCGAGCGCGCGGGGTATCTGCGGCCGCAGGAGGACCCGGCGACGCCCTCCGGGCCGCTGTCCGTCCTGCTCGTCGGCGCCCCCGCCCTCACCGGCCCGCTCGCCGCGCTGCTCGTCGACAGCGGTACGAGGGTGCGTACGGGCACGGCCGACGAGATCGCGGGCGCCGTGGCGGGCGAAGTGGTCGTGTGGTGTCTCGACGGGCCCGTGCCCAGGGGGAGTTGGGACGAGGCCGACCGGCTGCCGGCGCGTGGCGTCGGCTGGCTGCGCTGCCACCGCGAGGGACACCAGCTGTGGATCGAGCCCCTCGCCCTGACCGCCCGCGACGTCACCTCCGCGCACGTACGGGCCCGCCGCCTCGCCGCCACCCCCGCCCACCGCGAACTCGCCGCGTACTGGGAGGGCGGCGACCGGCGCATCGACGGCGAGGCCCAACTCCCGCCCGCCGGGGCCGCGTTGGCCGCAGCACTGCTCGCCGCCGACCTCGACGCCCACGCCCACGGCAGCCCCCGCACCCGCCGCCTGCGCCGCGTCGACCTGCGCGACCTCAGCGTCACCGAGCACGTCGTGCTGCCCGTACCGGACGTGGCGCCGATGCCCGACACGCTGCCCGCACCCCGTACGACCCCGCAGCCCGAGCGGACCACCGCATGACCGACACCACCACCCGGCCCGCCGAAGCCGCAGGCCCCGCCCGGCGGGCCACCGTGCGGGCCACGCTGCTCGCCGCGCCCGACGGCACCGCCCTCGCCGCCGACCTCGCCCTGCCCGCCGGACCGGGACCGTTCCCGGCCGTGCTGATCCGCACCCCGTACGACCGCCGCAGGCACCGCTCCGAGCTGCGGGCCTGGGCCGGGCGCGGGTTCGCCGCGGTCTCCCAGGACGTGCGGGGGAGGCACGGCTCGCAAGGGAGCTGGCGGCCGTACCGCGACGAGGCGGGCGACGGCGGCGCGGCGCTCGGCTGGATCCGGCGGCAGCCCTGGTCCGACGGGCGGGTCCTCGCCTCCGGTGCGTCGTACGGGGCGCACTGCGCGCTGGCCCTCGCCGACGGTCCGGAGCGCGCCGACGCCGTCATCGCCGCCGTACCCGCCCTCGGGCCCGCCGAGACGGCGCGGGAGGCGGGCGGGCCGGAGCGGCTGTACGCGCGGGCCGGCTGGTGGGCCGCGCACGGGGACCGGCCCGACTCCGACGAGGCGGCCCTCGACCGCGCCCTGCACGCCGACCCGGCGCTCCTGGAGCACCTGCCGCTGCGCACCCTGCCCGACCGGCTCGGCCGCCCCCTGCCGTCCTGGCCCGGCCTGTGGGCCGACCACAACCCCTACCAAGTCCCCGCCGACGGCGTGCCGTTGCTCGCGGTGGGCGGCACGCACGACCCGTTCGCCGAGGACACGCTGCGGCTGTGGCGCGCCTGGAACGGCCCGGCCCGCCTGCTGCTCGGCCCCTGGGGCCACGCCCTCACCGCCGACCCCGGCGCGGACGCCCGCCCCGCCCACAAGGTCGGCCTCGGCGGGCTGTACGTCGCCTGGGCGCGGGCCGCACTCGACGGCGCCCTGAGCGCGGGGCGGGGCGGCGTCGTCGGTCTCGGCTGCTCCGAACTCTGGCTGCCGGCACGGGAGTTGTGCGACGAGCCGACCTCGTACGGCCTGGCCGGGATGAAGCTGCTGCGCGGGCCCGCCTTCCGGGCCGACCCCGCCCGGCCGGTGCGCTCCGACCGGCTCGACGTGCCGCGGACCGGCGCCCCCGACCGCTGTCTGCTCGTCACGCCGCCGCTGCCCCGCCCCCTCGACCTGCTCGGGCGCGCCGCGGCACGGCTCCGGGTCACGGCCGACACGCCGTGCGCCGACTGGGTCGTACGCGTCGTCGCCGTCACCGTCGACGACACCGCCGAGCCGCTGGCCACCGGCATCGCCCGGGAGTCGGAGCCGACTTCCGGTGGTTTCCGGGAAGTCGAGGTCGGCCTCGGGCATGTCGCGCGGCGGCTGCCGGCCGGGACGCGGCTGCGCGTCGAGGTCGCCGGACACCACTTCCCGGCGCACGCCCGCAACCCGCACACAGGCGAGGACCCCGTCACCGCGACCCGGCTGCTGCCGTCCGAGCGGACCGTCGACCTCGGCGCGAGCGCGCTGCTGCTGCCCGTCGTGCCGCCCCGCCACCTCACCCACGCCGCCACGCCGCACCAGGAGCTCCGCCGATGACCGTGCTGCCGCCCGACGCCCTCGTCGACCCCGTGTGCGGCATCGTCCGCCGCGTCGCCCCCGTCGACCACCCCGCCGGGGCCCCGGCCCGCTACACCGCCATGACCGCCGACGTCGCCGACGCCCGCCGCCTCGGCCTCTGGCCCGCCGACCGCGTCGCCCTCGGCACCACCTTCGGCGACCCCGACGGCGCCAGGATCGCCGCGATCGCCGAGGCCGTGGAGCGCTACTGCGGCAACCGGGTGCCCCCGCCCGGCCACCCCGACGAGCCGCTCCGCGCCACCGCCCGGCAGCTCACCGCACGGGGCCTGAACCTGTACGGGCCCGGCGAGCTGCCCGCGTACGCCGACTGGCAGTACGCCCGCGAGCGGTTCCCGTACGAGCCGTTCACCGCCGACACGCCCGCCCTGTGGGCCCGCGGGCACGAACTCGGCAGGGACGGCGGCGGCACCGAGTGCTGGGCGCCGGTCGCGCTCACGCACCTCAACTGGCGGCAGGGCGCGCTGCGTTCACTGCCCCGCACCCACCACCTCAACTACGCGGGCATCGCCACCGGGCAGGGCTTCGACGACGCCGTGGAGCGCGGACTCCTCGAAGTCGTCGAACGCGACGCGCTCGAACTGTGGTGGCACCTCGACGGCCCCACCCGCGGCATCGACCCCGACAGCGTGCCCGGACTGCGCGCCGACCTCGCCGGGTGCGGGCTCGACGTGTGGATCGTGCAGATGCCGTCCGAGTTCGCGCCCTGCATGGCCGCCCTCGCCCACGACCCGCGGCGCGGCCTCTACGCCGCCGGGTTCGCCTGCCGCCACGACCCGGCCGAGGCCGCCCGCAAGGCCGTCCTCGAAGCCGTGCACACCTGGGTGTTCACGCAGGGCCTCACCGAACCCGACGGCTGGGTGTTCCGCGCCGTCGACGCCGGCATGCTCGCCCGCGGCCTCTACCTCGACCACCGCCCCGACCGCCGCTACCTCGACGACTGCGGTCCGCAGTTCGAGGCCGTACGGGACCTCGGCGCGCACGTGCAGGTGTGGCTCGACGAGCGCGCCGCGCCCCTCGCCGCGCGCTTCACCCGGCCCGCCGAGGGCGTCGTCCCCGTCGACGCCGTGCCGCACGGCAGCCGCGCCCGGCTCGACAGGGCGCTCGCGGACGGCGGTCACCGCGTCCTCGCCTTCGACCTGACCACCGAGGACGTCGCCGAGACCGCGCTGCGCGTCGCCCGCGTCCTGGTCTCCGGGCTCGTCCCGAACGCCCCCGCGGCCTTCGCGTACCTCGGCAACCCCCGCTTCGGCGAGGCCGCCCTCGCACGCGGCTGGCGCACCCAAGTCCCGTACGCCCCGGGGGACTTCACGCTCGCGCCGCCGCCGCACATGTGAGGAGACACCGTGCCTGTCGAAACCGCGGCGGACCGCCTGCTGCTGCACCGGGCCCGCAGCCACGCCCTGTCGACCCGGCCGCCGGGCCCGGACACGCACCCCGGACCGCAGGTCACCCCTCGTACCGGCCCCAGAGTCATGCCGGGTCGACTCCCCATGCACGGCGGTGAGTTGCTCGACCTGGACGCCCTGCTGCGACGCTCGCTCGCCGCGCACGATCCGGCCGACGGGCGGCTGCGCGGTGTGCCGTCGGCGGGCGGCCTGCACCCGGTCGACGCGCACGTCCTGGCCGGGCCCGGCTGCACGGTCCCGCCCGGGCGGTACGCGTACGACCCCGTCGCCCACCACCTCGTCCTGCGCGGCCCCGCACCCGCCGACGCGCCCGAGGGCGCCCTCGTCGTCCTCACCGTCACGGCCCGCCGCACCGTCTCCCACTACGGCCACCGCGCCTGGCCGCTGCTGCTGCTCGACACCGGGCACGCGATGGCCGGGCTGCTGACGGCGGCCGGGGAGCACGGGGTCGGGGCGGGCGTGGAGTGGTGCCTCGACGCGGACGCGGACCTGCTCGCGGCGGCGGGCGGGATGGACCCCGGGTGGGGTGAACTCCCGTTGGCTGCCGTGCACTTGGGGCTCGGCGGCACCGGCGGGGGAGAGGCGGCCCTGGCCGCCTGGGCGCACGCGGGCGGGGTGCGGGACTCCGGTTCCGTCGACCCGTCCGGCGTGTCGCACCCCGAGCTCCGCGCGGCCGAGGAGGTGCTGCGGCTCCTCGGCCGCGCGGGCGGGTCGACGACCGGCACATGGCGTCCCGGGCGGGTCGCCGTCCCGCCGCGCTCCGGACGCAGTGCGATACCGCCCCTGCCCGGCGTGCCGTCCACTGCGCAGCTGGCCGCGCTCCTCGGCGTGGCGGGCTCCGTGCCGGGTCCGCGCTGGTGTGCCGCGGTCGGCGGTCCGGGACCGTCCGTCGTCGAACTCGGCGCCGGAAAGCGGGAGTTGACGGTGCTCGCCCGAGGCGACGCCCGAGGCACCCTCGCCGTGTGGGCGGCCCGGCAGGGCTGGCTCGCCGACTGCGGGGCCGTGCTGCTCGCGTACGGCTGCCCGCTGGACGCCGGGCCCGCCCAGGTGCGGCGCTACCACATCGCCGCCGGGGCCGGCGCGGGCCTCGCCCAGGCCCAGGCCGCCGCGCTCGGACTGCGCTCCCGGCCCGTCGGCTCCTGGCAGGGCGCGGACCTCGGGGCGGCGCTCGGCGGGCCGCCGCAACGCGACCTGATCGTGCACGGCCTCGCCCTCGGAACGACCCGAGCACCCGCTCAACACCCGCCGACAGAAGGCCAGTTGACGGCACCCGACCTCGCCCACGCCGCCGAAAGCGACCGCACCCCATGATGCTGCACCGCGAACTCCTCACCGCGGCCCGCACCGTACGCCGCCCCCTCGCGCACGCCACCGCCCTGCTCGCCGCCGTGACCGTCACCCACCTCGCGCAGGCCGTGCTCCTCGCGTACGCGCTCGCCGCCATCGCGCGCGGCGACACCGCACCCCTGCCCGCACTGCTCGGCGCGATCCTCGGCGTGGTCGTCGCACGCGCCCTGCTCACCCGACGGCAGCGCCAAGTCGCCGTACGCGCAGGCTCGTCGGCCCGCGTCCGGCTGCGGGACGCGCTGCTCGCCCAGCTCGGCCGGCTCGGCGACACCCACCTGACCACCGCGCGGGCGGGCGCCGTGCGGGCCACGCTCGTCGACGGCGTCGAGGGCGTCGACGCCTACCTCTCCCGCTACCTGCCGCAACTCGCCGTCACCTGCCTCGTACCGCCGCTGCTCCTGATCCCCGTCGGCGTCCTGCAGCCGTACGCGCTGCTCGCCCTCGGCCCCGCCCTGCTGCTCGCCCTGCTCGTGCCGCGCTGGTGGGACCGGCTCCTGGAGCGGCGCGGCAAGGAGCACTGGGACACGTACGAGGGGCTCGCCGCCGACTACCTGGAGGCACTGCAGGGCATGCCCGCGCTGCGCGCCGCCGGGGCCGTGGGCCGCACCCGCGCACGGCTGGAGGACCGCTCGGCGGCGCTGCACCGGGCGACCGTCGCCAAGCTGCGCGTGTCCCTCGTCGACACCGGGCTCACCGACCTCGCCGTGCAGGGCGGCACCGTCGCCGCCGCGCTGCTCGCCTGCGGCTCCGCCGCGACCGGCACGGTCACCCCGGTCGGCGGCTATCTCCTCCTCATGCTCGCCTCCGAGTGCTTCCGGCCCGTACGCGACCTGTCCCGCGAGTGGCACGCCGGCTACCTCGGCGTGTCCGCCGCCGACGGCATCGCCGCCCTCCGCACCGCCGAGCCCGGCGTGTCGGACACCGGGACGCGACCCGCCGACTGGGGAGCCTCGCCCCAACTCCGCTTCGACGCCGTCACGTTGACCTACCCGGGCGCGGCGCGGCCCGCGCTCGACGGTGTCTCCTTCACCGCCGAGGCCGGGCGGACCACAGCCGTCGTCGGCCCGTCCGGCGCCGGGAAGTCGACGCTCCTCGCCCTGCTGCTCCGCCGCCGCGAACCGGGCAGCGGCACGGTCACCGTCGACGGCGCGCCCGTCGCCGCGTACCGCCTGGACGCGCTGCGCCGCGGCATCGCCGTCGTGTCGCAGGAGACGTACCTGTTCCACGCCACGATCGCCGCCAACCTGCGCCTCGGCCGCCCCGACGCGAGCGACGCCGAACTCGCCGCCGCCGCGCGGGCCGCGGGCATCCACGACGAGATCACCGCCATGCCCGACGGCTACGACACCGTGATCGGCGAACGCGGCGCCACCCTCTCCGGCGGCCAGCGCCAACGCCTCGCCCTGGCACGGGCGTTGCTCGCCGACGCGCCGGTCCTCGTCCTCGACGAGGCCACCTCCGCCGTCGACGAGCACGGCGAGGCCCGCATCGGCCGCGAGCTGCTCCGCGCCGCCGCCGGCCGCACCTGCCTGGTCGTCGCCCACCGCCTGGAGTCCGTACGCCACGCCGACCGCATCGTCGTCCTCGACCACGGCCGCGTCGACGCCGCCGGCACGCACGAGGAACTCCTGGAGCGAGGCGGGCTGTACGCACGGCTGGTGCGGGCCGACCGGGCTCCGGCCGCGGATGCCGACGGCCTCGCTTCCGACGCCTCCGACGAGGGAAGGGCCGCATGAGCGTGACCACCGTACGAGAAGATCCCCTGGCCCAACGAGGCGCTCTGCGCGGCCTGTTGCCCGCACTCGGGCAGCACCGCGTGATGGTGGCCCGCACCTGCGCCGCCGCCGTCGTCGACCAGGCGGCCCTGGTCGCCCTCGTGACGCTGGTCGCGCACACCGTGGGCGCGGCCGTCGTCGACCGCACCCCGCCCTCCGGCACGACGGTCGCCCTGCTCGTGGGCCTCGTCCTGCTGCGCGGCCTCGCCACCTGGCGCGAGATGGACCTCTCCCACGACCTCGCCTACCGCGTCCTCGCCGCGCTGCGCGTACGCGTCTTCGACGGGCTGGCCCGCAGCGCGCCCGCCCGGATCGGGGGCCGCCGCAGCGGCGACCTCGCGGCCACCGCCCTCGCGGACGTCGAGGCCCTGGAGTTCTTCTACGCCCACACCACCGCCCAACTCCTTGCCTCCGGCGCGGTGTTCGGGGCCGGGGGCGCGGTCCTCGCCGTGCACGAGCCGTGGCTCCTCGCGGCCGTGCTGCCCGCGGCGCTGCTGCTCGTCGTCGCCCCGTTCGTCGGCGCAGGCGAACGGGCCGCGCGCGGCGCCCGTACCCGCAAGGCCGCCGCAGAACTGTCGGCGGACGCCGTGGAGAGCGTCGACGGGCTGCGCGAACTCCTCGCCTTCGGCGCGCTCGACGCACGCCGCCGCAGGCTCGCCGAGCGCGGCGCGGAGGTGGGCGACGCGCAGCGCGCCGAACAGTCCTGGGAGGCCACGGCCGCCGCCGTGCGCGACGTCACGGTCGTCGCCGCCGTGCTCGGCGTCGTCGCGGCCGCCGCGCACGCCGTCGCCGTGGGCCGCCTCCCCGGCGCGCTCGCCCCCGCCGCCGTGGCGCTCGCCCTCGGCATCCTCGCCCCGGTCGCCGACGCTGCCGCCGCGCTCGGCCAGGCCGGCGGACTGCGGGCGGCGGCCACCCGGGTCGGCGCGGCCCTGCGCGCACCCGCCGGCGCGCCCGCCCCGACCGCGCCCGTCCCCGTACCGGCCGGGCCGCTCGGCCTGCGGCTGCGCGGCGTCCGCTTCGACTACGGCGGGGCGCCCGTCCTCGACGGCCTGGACCTGGACGTGCCGCCCGGCCGTACGGTGGCGCTCGTCGGCGCGTCCGGCGCGGGCAAGTCGACGTGCGCGCACCTCGTCGCCCGCTTCTGGGACCCGTCGGCGGGTTCGGTCGCCCTGGTCACGCCGGAGGGTGCGGCCGTCGACGTACGGGAGGTGGCGGACCCGGAGCTGCGGGCCGCGCTCGCCGTGGTCGGCCAGGAGGCCCCGCTGTTCCACGGGACGCTCGCGGAGAACCTGCGGCTCGCCGCGCCCGACGCGTCCGACGCGCACGTCGCCGAGGCCGCCCGGATCTGCGGCGTCGACCGTATCGCCGCCGAACTCCCCGACGGTTACGGCACGTTGGTCGGCGAACGCGGCGCCACCCTGTCCGGCGGGCAGCGGGCCCGCGTCGCCCTCGCCCGCGCCCTCGCCGCCGACCCGCGCGTCCTCGTCCTCGACGAGACGACCGCCCACCTGGACACGGCGGGCGACGCGGAACTCGCCACCGCCCTGGCTTCGGCGTCCGAGGGGCGGACGACCCTCGTCATCGCCCACCGCCCGGCCACGATCCGCCGCGCCGACACGATCGCGGTCCTCGACGGCGGGCGCATCGTGGAGCGCGGCACGTGGGCGGAGCTGTCGGCGGCGGGCGGCGCGTTCGGGCGGATCGCGCGGCGCACTCCGCCCGAGTAGCCCGTTGCGGTCACGCCCGATGATCTTCCGGTGAGGCGAAGAAAGTCTCGCCCTGCACCGGTCACACAATAACTTCGCCATGATCAACTTCGATTGCGGCCCGGTCGTGAACCGGGCCGCGAACGGCGAAGGAGTTCCGCACGTGCACCGCTTGGGGAGAAAGTCCGTCATTTCCGGTGCGGCCTGGGTGGCGGCGACCGCCGTCCTCTGGCCGACCGCCGCTTCCGCCGCCGAGGAAGCCTGCTTCGACCGCGAGAAGCAGCCGTACACATCCGTGGTCGACGGCCATCTGCATTTCCGGCCGTTCGGCGGTGAAGCCGTCCCGTTCAAGGAAATGGTCGGCTATCTGAAGAAGAGCGGCGTCCGGCACGCGAGCGTCTTCGGCATCGGGCAGCGACTTCCGGTGAACTCCGACTGCACCTACTACCTCGACTGCCCCGGCACCGCCGTCACGCCGAGCCTGAAGAACGACATGGCGAACGCCGAGAACGTCGTGGAGTTCAAGCCGAAGGACGTCGACCTGACCCTGTCCATGACGTTCCCCGACCTGGCCGACCCCGATTCCGTACCGGCCGGAATGCGCATGCTGGACAAGGAATACCCGGGAATGTTCCGGTGGATGGGCGAGGTCAACCTGATCAAGCAGGCCATCCTGCCCAACCAGCACGAGCCCGCGGACCTCGACGACATCCGCCGCTGGGCGCCCTTCATGGAACGCCTCCGGGAACGCGAAATCCCCCTCACGATCCACTCGGACCTCGGCAACAACGAGAACCCGACCCAGTACCTGCACCTGATGCGGGAAGTCCTCAAGCGCTACCCGGAGAACAAAATCGTCTGGGCGCACATGGGCCTGTCCAAGGAACTCACCACGATGAAGCCCGACCGGCACATCCGCATCATGAAGAAACTCCTGGACCGGCACCCCAACCTCACCCTCGACCTCAGCTGGAGAGTTCTGGAGGACACGTACTTCAGCAAGACGGGAATCCGCGAGAAGTACGCCGACTTCCTCGACGCCTACCCGGAAAGGGCCATCCCCGGCACGGACTTCGTCGCCTCGCGCAACAAGAACTACAAGGTGTACGAGCAGGAACTCGAAGTCACGAGCCGCATCAACAAGGCCCTCGGTGACGAGGCATTCCGCAACATCGCCCTCGGCCAGAACTACTTCGAGCTGCTCGGCATCAAGGAGACGGCACCGCAGATCTGCGAGGCGTGAGCCCTTCGGGGAACTCCGGGGGCCTCGGGGGAGTACGGGGAAATCCGAACAGCAGAAAGCAGGCCCGGCGCACTTCCTCGCGCCGGGCCTGCCGTGCGTCCCCCCGGGGGGGGCGTCCGAGCCGGCGGTGCTGTGTTGACCGTCGGCCACGACCGTCGTGCCGTCCGAGCGTTGTACCGGTCGAACCGAGAACGAAGACCACGAAGACACGAAGACCACGAAGACCACGAAGGAACAACCCGCACGTGACGAACACGAACATCCCCTTACGTCGGACCCCGCTGGATCCGCAGGGCTCACGGCTGGGGCACTCCGCCGAGCACCCGGGTTTCGCCGATCGCGCCTACCTGCGCCGCCGGAACACGATCGTGGCCGCGGCGGACGGCCACCGGGTCGGCGAACCGTCACCGCCCATCGGCTACACGGAGGCCGAGCACGCGACCTGGCGCACGGTGTACGCGGCCCTCGTGGACAAACAGCAGGGGCGCGTGTGCCGGGAGGTGCTGCGGGCCCGCCGGGCGGCGCCGATTCCCGCCGACCGGATTCCGCAACAGGAAGAGGTGTCCGACCGCCTCCAGCCGCTGACCGGCTTCCGTTTCACGTTGGCGGGCGGGATGGTTCCCAACAAGCGGTTCCTGGGAGCGATGGCGGACGGCTACTTCCACGCGGTGCAGTACGTGCGCCACCCGGCGATGCCGCTCTACACCCCCGAACCGGACATCCTCCACGACGTGTTCGGCCACGGCACCCACCTGTGCGACCCGTTCTTCGCCGACCTGTACCGCACGGTGGGCCGCGCCGCCGCCCGAGTGGAGTCGACCGACGCACTGGAACTGCTCAGCCGCGTCTACTGGTACACCCTCGAGTACGGCATCGTCCGGGAGCGAGGTCTGCCCAAGGCCTACGGCGCCGCGCTGCTGTCCTCGTACGGCGAACTCGACCACTTCACCCGGGCCGACATCCGCCCCTTCAGCCTTCCCGAACTGATCCGACGGCCCTATCGGGACCTGGTCGCCGGCTACCAGCCGGTCCTGTTCTGCGTCGACTCGCTCCCCCACCTCGCCGAGCTCCTGCATACCTTCTGCGACCACTTCGACGACGACACCCCGGCACGCCACGGCATGTGCCCGGAGCCGGCGAGACGGTCGACCGGGGGGTGACGGCCGCCGCCTGCCGACCGCGCACAACTCCCGTACGCGCGACGGAACTTCCGGCCCGCGGTGGGCCCCCCTGCGGAAAACCGCAGGGCCCGCACCCCCGGAAACCCGCATCAGCCCGACGGCTTCCCGCATACCGCCCCCGAGCTGCGCTTTCTAGCGTGATCCCCGGATCGCGGCGCAACGGCCGCGGCACGCGTTTCGTACGACGTGACGGGAGACCTCGACATGGACCACAGCACCCTCGCCCTGCCCCAGGAGCCGGCCGACGGCATCGCGGGCTGGGCGGCCGACCTGGTGGACGTCATGGGGGCGTCGGGGGCCGGGATCGCCGTCGCGCTGGAGAACCTGTTCCCGCCGCTGCCGAGCGAGATCATCCTGCCGTTGACCGGATTCGCCGCCGGGCAGGGCGTCATCAGCCTGTTCGCGGCGCTGTTCTGGACCACCCTCGGCTCGGTCGTGGGCGCCGCGGTCCTCTACTGGATCGGCGCGCTGTTCGGCCGCGAGCGGATGTACGCGATCTGGGCCCGGCTGCCCCTCGTCAAGACCTCCGACCTGGAGCGGACGGAGCGGTGGTTCGCCCGGCACGGCACCAAGGCCGTCCTCCTCGGCCGCATGGTGCCGATCTTCCGCAGCCTGATCTCCGTCCCCGCGGGCCTGGAACGCATGCCGATGGCGACGTTCCTCACCCTCACCGCCGTCGGCAGCCTGATGTGGAACTCCGTTCTGGTCCTGGCCGGTTACTGGCTCGGCGACCGGTGGGGGACCGTCGAGGGTTACGTCGGCGTGCTCAGCAAGGGCGTCCTGGTCCTGGTCGTCGCCGCGCTCGCCTGCTACGTCGTGGTCCGGCTGCGCTCCCGCGGCCCGGCCGCACAGCATCGTCGTACGTCGTGAACAGGCGGTTCCCGGGACCTCCGAACGATCTTGCCCCCGGCCGCCGGGCCCGATTACTGTCGGCCGACGTGCAGGGGGATGCGGATGCGGTGGATGCGAAGGACTCGGCAGAGCGTGAGCCCGCGCCCCGCTCGGCACCGCCCCCGCCGTTCCCCCGCCGCGCCGCCGGAGCGCTCCTCGGCTGCCTCACCGCGCTGCCCGGGCTGCTGTACTTCGTCGTGGCCGGGACCCTCCTCGGCCCGTTCCTGCTGTGGCCGCGCACCCGGCGGCGGGCCTTCGCCGTCCTCGCCGCCGGGGCGCGACGGCTGACCGCCCTCGAACGCCGGCGCCGCGCCGTCTTCTTCGGCGACCGCCTCCCCGACCGCCCGGTGCCCGACCGGCGCCTGCTGCGCTACCTCGCCTCCCGTACGTACGCAGGTCTGCTCACCGCCGTCGTCCTCGGGCTGCTCGTGTTCGGCGTCGTCCTCGCGGGGCTGCTCGTCGCGAGTCTGGTCCGCGGCAGCCTCGACTGGGCCGAACTGCCCGCGCAGATCGTGCTCGGCGGGGTGCTGCTCTTCCTCGACGTACAGGGCCTGATCTCGCTCGACGCGCTCGACGCACGCCTGGCCCGCGCGTGCTTCGGCCGCTCGGAGCGCGAGCGGATGCAGCAGCGCATCGACGAACTGGCCACCAGCCGGGCCGCCGTGCTGCAGGCCGTCGACGCCGAGCGCCGCCGCATCGAACGCGACCTGCACGACGGGGTGCAGCAGCGCCTGGTCGCCCTCGCCATGCTCCTCGGGCGGGCGCGCCGCGGCAGCCGTACGCCCGAGCAGGCCCGCGGCCTCCTCGACCAGGCGCACCAGGAGTCGCAGGACGTCCTGACCGAACTGCGGGAAGTGGCCTGGCGGGTGTACCCGACGGCGCTCGACCACCTCGGGCTCCAGGAGGCGCTGGCCGGGGTGTCGGAGCGGTGCGCGATCCCCGTACGGACCGACTTCTCGGTCGCCGTACCGCTGCCCGCATCCGTCGAGACCGCCGCGTACTTCGTCGTGTCGGAGGCGGTCACCAACGCCGCCAAGCACGCGGCCGCGACGGAGATCCAGGTGAGCGTCCGCGCGTACGGGCCGGTCCTCGTCGTCCGCGTCGAGGACGACGGCGTCGGCGGGGCGAACCCCGACGGCAGCGGCCTGACCGGGCTGCGCTCCCGGGTCGGCGCCCTCGACGGCCGGCTGCACGTCCACAGCCCCTCCGGGGGACCCACCACGATCACCGCGGAGCTGCCGTGCGCGTAATGCTGGCCGAGGACTCGACCCTGCTGCGGGAGGGGCTCGTACGGCTCCTCGTCGAGGAGGGGCACGAGGTCCTCGCGGCCGTGGGCGACGCCGACGCCCTGCTCCGGGAGGTCGAGGCCCGACCGCCGGACCTGGTCGTCGTCGACATCCGCATGCCGCCGACGCACACCGACGAAGGCCTGCGGGCGGCCCTCCGCATCCGCGAGCGCCGGCCCGCCGTCGGCGTCCTGGTCCTCTCCCAGCACATCGAGCGCAACTACGCGGCCCAGCTGCTCACTTCGAGCGCGGAACGGGTCGGCTACCTGCTGAAGGACCGCGTCGCACAGGTGGAGGAGTTCCTCGACGCCCTCGACCGCATCCACGCGGGCGGCGCGGCCATCGACCCGGAGGTCGTACGGCAGTTGCTGATCCGTACGACCCACACCGACCCGATGGCCCGGCTGACCCCCCGCGAACGCGGCGTCCTGGAAACCCTGGCCCAGGGCCACACCAACGCGGGCATCGCGGAGCAGCTGCACATCTCGCTGAGCACGGTGGAGAAGAACCTCAACGCGATCTTCGACAAGCTGGAACTCCCGCACACGACCGGCTACAACCGGCGGATTCTTGCTGTGCTGCGGTATCTGGAGTCTTGAGGGCGGGGGCGGGGCGGCGGGGCGCGGTTGGGTGGCCCCGCCGACCTCAAGCTGCGCCCTCGGCCGGACGGTCGGCGGATGCGGTGGTGCGGGTGAGCGTGCGGTCGAGGGTCAGGGGCAGGGGGGTCGTGGGGGTCAGGGCCAGGAGGGATGCGGCTGCTGCTGCGGTGAACACCGAGCTGTTCAGCGGGGCTTGGGGGCCGGAGAAGAAGAACATCGACAGCGCGAAACCGAGCAGGACCGCCGCACTGGCCCATGCCGACGCACGCACCCGCACGCCGAGCAGCAGGGTGACGCCGAGGATCGCCTCCACCACGGTCGCCGCACCGCCCGCGACGTCGACGAGGCCGTCGGACAGGTAGGGGGCCAGGTCGTGGACGTACGACAGGTAGGCGTCGTAGTCGCCCCACGCGACGTTGCCGGTTCCGGCCGCGCCCCAGAGGCCGAAGCGGTCGGCGACCGCCGACAGGAATCCCGCCGCCAGGACGAGGCGGGCCAGGAGTGTCGTGACCGCCCAGGGCCGGAGGGCCGCCGGTGCGGTGTGCCTGTTCTTCACGCCTGCTCCTCGTACGTCACCTGGTGCTTGGCGGCCAGCCGGTTGAGCGCGGCGGGGTCGAGTCGGCCCTGCCTGCTGATCTCCCGACGGTTCTCGATCAGGTCCTCCAGGAGGCACTCCCAACCGCCCGGCGAGGAGATCTGCAGTACGCGCGGCGGCGGGGTGGAGGCCGGGCGGAGTGCGTGCGGTACGCCGTACGGCAGCAGGACGAACCCGCCCGCCGTGACCGTGCGCACCCGGTCGTCGAACTCGACGGCGAGCTCGCCGTCGAGGACGTACACGGCTTCGTCGGCCACGTGGTGCACATGGCGCGGGACGGCCTGGGCCACGACCACCTCCAGCAGGGAGAACCGGCCCTCGGTGTCCCCGGTCCCCGCCTTCACGGTCATGGCGGGCGGCAGCGGCACCCGGGTCGGGCGGGAAGCGCCTGTTTCCAGGAGGATGAAGCGGTCCTCGGGAGCGCGGGGTTCGGACACGGACAGGGACGCGGGCTCGGGCTCGGGCATGAGCTATCCTTCCGTAACGGATGCGGAATCCGATTCCGTTTAGAGCTCAGCAGAGGGAACACAGCGATGTCAAGACCTTCACGGGCCGACGCCGAGCGCAACCGCCTGCGGGTGCTGGAAGCCGCCGAGGCCCTGTTCGCCGAGCGCGGCGACGAGGTGCAGATGGCGGAGGTGGCGCGCGCGGCCGACGTCGGCATCGGCACCGTGTACCGGCACTTCCCGAACCGGCAGGCCCTCGTCGAGGCCGTCACGGAGCGCCGTTTCACGCAGATCCTCACGTACGCCGAGCAGCACTGCCTGCCGCGTACGGACACCCGCGAGGCCGTCGCGGGCTTCCTGACCCACGTGGGCGAGATGCACGAACAGGGGCGCGGCCTCTCCGGAGTGATCGAGGCGGCCTTCGGTTCGACGGCCCCGCGGGGTGCGGTCGGGGACGCCCTCATGGATGTCGGCGAAACCCTGGTCGCCCGGGGCCGTACGGACGGGACGCTGCGCGCCGACGCGACCGTCGCCGACCTTTACATGCTGGTCGGCGCCGTCGCCGCCCTCAGCCGCAACGGCATCGGGGACTGGCGCCGGTTCATCGACGTCACGCTGGACGGCCTGTGCGCCCGCTGAGGCCACGTGCGGTGCGTACGTGCCGTTCGCCTAGCCTGTCCGGCATGAGTCGTTGGGAAGAGTTGACCGGTGGCGCCTCCGGGGAGGACTACGCCGCCAGGTTCGAGGCGCTGGCCGCGAGCGGCAAGGACATGCACGGTGAGGCACGGCTGTGCGCCGCACTCGTACCGCCCGGGGCGCGCGTGCTGGACGCGGGGTGCGGCACCGGCCGCGTCATGATCCGCCTGGCGGAGCTCGGGTACGACTGCGTCGGGGCCGACCTCGACGCCTCCATGCTGGCCGTCGCCCGCCGACAGGCCCCCGAACTCCCGTGGATCCAGGCCGACTTGGCGACGCTCAGCCCCGACGAGCTGCCCGGTGGAGCGGACTTCGACCTCGTGGTCGCCGCCGGCAACATCTTCCCGCTCCTCGCCACCGGCACCGAGCCCACGGTCGTCGCCCGCCTGACCGCGGCCCTGCGCCCCGGCGGCCTGCTGGTCGCGGGCTTCGGCCTGGACGCCGCCCACCTGCCGGTGCCGCCCACGATCACCTTGCAGGAGTACGACACCTACTGCACCGAAGCCGGCCTCACGCTCGTCAACCGCTTCGCGACGTGGGACGCCGACCCCTACGAGGGCGGGGGGTACGCGGTGAGCGTCCATCGGGCGGCGGCTTGAGGGGCGGGCGGTTTGAGGGCCGGGCGGGGGCGGTGGCACGGCGGGTGCACGGCGGGCCGAACCGGCTGTTCCGGCTCGTCCTGGTCGGTTCGGAGAACCTGCCCGGTTCCGAGAACCTGCCCGGCTCGGAGAACCCGCCCCGCTAGCGGTCGCTCGGGGGTTCGCCGCTGCGGGACCAGCCGCGGCGTTCCCCTTCGTCGATGAGGAGCCGGCCGGCCTCCCACAGCGGGCTGGAGGCGTCGCCGATCACGGCCTTGCGGCGGCGCACGTCGTCCGCCGTGACGCCCGGCGTCCGCCAAGTGCCGCCCCGTGCCATCCAGTTGAGCAGCAGCGGCTGCAGGCGGTCCATCGCCTTGGCGAAGCGGGCCTCGGGCGTGCCGCGTGCCTCGAACTCGTCCCACAGGGCGCGGATCCGCAGCGCCTGGTCGTCGGGCAGCAGCGCGAACAGCGCGTCGGCGGCCGCCGCCTCCCGCTCCTCCTGGTCGACCCCGGCGGCACTGTCGTACAGCGGGGTGTCGCCCGCGTAGATCTCGACGAGGTCGTGGACGAGGACGAGTCGGACGGTGTGCCCCACGTCGATCGGCTCGTCCGCGTGCTCGGCCAGGAGCAGCACCATCAGGGCGAGGTGCCAGGAGTGCTCGGCGTCGTTCTCGCGCCGCTGCACCGAGACGAGCGGCGACTGCCGCACGACCGCCTTCAGCCGGTCCACCTCGACGAGAAAGGTGAACTGCTCCCGCAACCGCTCGTCCAGCCCGTCGGGGAACGGCGCCCTGTCCACCAGCAGGTTCCGGTCGCCATCAGCCATGGTCATGGGGGCATCGTGGCACGGGGGAGGGGGCGGGCGGGGGCCCCGCGCCCCGGCGGCCGGCCGTCAGTCCCGGCCCGCGTCCGCTGCCCGCAGGCCCAGCGCGTCCCTGACCTCCTCGGCGACGCGGACGATGTCCCCAGTGGGTTCGGTGGCGTACGGGGGATGGTCGCGCAGCCACTTCTCCTCCAGCGCGTACCAGTCGTGCGGCTTCGGCGCGCGGTTCTCGGCGAGGGCGGCGGACAGTTCGCCGAAGTACGTGCGCCAGCGCAGGGCGTAGAGGCCGGAGACCAGGCCGGACCATTCGCGGTTGGCGTAGTCGCGCAGCCCGCCCCCGTCGGCGGCCTGCCGGGGGCCCCAGACGGTGAGCAGGGACTCGGCGTCGTGGGCGAGCCGGTCCCGCTCCTCGCGGGTGGCGCCCCAGGAGCGGGCCTCGGCCGTCCACCGGCCCAGCAGGTGGCCCGGGTCGGTGGCGACGGCCTTCTCCAGGAGGTCGAGCCACCGGAACCACTCGCCGGTCAGCGCGGCGAAGGCGGCCCGGTCCTCCGCCTCGTACGCCGTGCGGATCCGGGGCAGGAGTTGCCGGGAGCGGTGGGAGAGGACCTGGCGGGTGACGTCGAGCAGGTCGTAGCGGTAGCCGGAGCCGGTGCGCAGCGCCGGGGCGACCGCCAGGAGCGCGGGCAGGGCGCGGGCGAACTCCTCGGGGTCGTACCGGAGTTGCTGCGGTGACCAGGCGGCGGCGCTCTTCGCGCCGAGGCTCGGGCGGGCGCCGAACAGGCCGTCGTGCGGCTCGCTCCACGAGTCGGCGCGGGTGGTGCCGTACGCGGTGCGGCGCAGCACGTCCCAGGCGGCGACGGCCTGCGGGTCGGGCCGCCCGCCGGGGCCCGTGCCGTACCGGTAGGCGGGCCACTCGGTGAACCACTCCGCGAGGTCCACCCGCCCCTCGGCCCAGGCGAGGTCGCTGAAGAGCGCGAGGGCCGCCGGGTTGTTGTCGGCGCCCTCGGGCATGAGGGCGATGCCGTCGAGCGCGCTGCCGGGTTTGGTGCGCCACTTCTCGTACAGCTCGGCCCAGTCGGGGGTGTTGGCGCCCATGGCGGTGTGGCCGCCGAAGTTCCAGATGGAGCCGAAGGCATAGGGGGCGCCGCCCCAGTCCGCCTCCCGGTCGGTGACGGTGGGGAAGCGGTCGGAGAGGCCGTCCACGACGAACACCCGGTCGCGGTCGACGGCGTCGAGGATGTCCCTGCGCGGGTTGTTCTGCCAGCCGAGCATCGCCCACACGGCGTTCGGCCGGGCGGTGCGCAGCGCGGTCTCGACGGCCCTGGCCGCCTCGCCGACGGGCACGTCCCCGGCCTGCCCGCCCTCGTGCAGCAGGTCCATCTTGTACATGCCGCTCGTGCCGATGAGTTCGCCCTGCACGGCGTAGAAGCGGGCGGCGACGCGGGCGAAGACCTCGCCGCGCGGGTCGAGCCAGTCGGGGCGGCGGAAGCCGACCCAGTCGCCCTGCGGGACGGTACGGGCCCCGGGGTTGCGGTCGGCGAAGCCGGGCGGGACGGTGCCGAAGTAGCCGGGCAGTACCGGGGTCATGCCGAGGGCGCGGGCGCGGTCGGCGACGCGGCGGGCCAACGCGGCGCGTGCGTCGAGGAGTTGGCGGCTCACGGGGCCGCCGAAGCCGGACATGTTCTGGAGCAGCCACCAGGGCTGGTGGGCCGGGCCCGGTATCCAGTCGCGGAGTTCGGCGTCCGTGTAGCCGAAGTCCTGGAAGGCCCGGTGGTAGACGGCGTCCGCGCCGAGCGAGAGGAACACCTCGTTGTAGCCGTGCAGGGCGAGCACGTCGAGGGTGCGCTCCCACTGGTCCCAGGTGCGGTAGGGGCCGGAGTAGCCCTCGTTGGTGTCGTTGAAGACGAAGCGGTGGCGGACGTTCGCCGTGCGCTCGACCGGCTCGGCCACGGCGGGCAGCCGGACCGGCAGCCGGGTCTGCGCGCCGGTCCAGGAGAACGAGGCGCGCGCCGTGTGCCGCAAGTACCAGTGCAGTCCGGTGAGTTGCACGGCCGGCGTGGTGCCCTCGACGACGATCGCGCCCTCGCCGCCGGACACCCGGAACCGGTCCGCGCCGTCCCGCCGCGGCTCGACCGCCCGGAACGTCACCTGGCCCGCGTGGCGGGGCAGCAGCCGGGCGAGCGCCTGCCCGGCCACCCCCTCCCCACGGGCGGATGCGGTGCCCGAGGCGGTGCCCCGGGTGGTTCCCGACGCGGTCCCCGAGGCGGCTACGACACCGCCGCCGGAGGCCGTGAGGGCGAGCGAGGCCAGGAGCGTACGACGCGACAGCGGCATGGGTCCTCCGGGGCGAGGCGGGGCGAGGCGAGGCGGGGCGGGGCGGCGTGGTGGCGGGGAAGCGGAACGGCACCGGCACGAGAATTTCCGCGCCACCCACGGCCCGTACATGTACGAATGCGCCGAACACTTGGACATTCGCGGCGTGCCGTCGACGGCTCAGCCGGGGCGTCCTGTTCCGCGGCGCTCTGCCCCGCGCTGCGCGCCCACCCGTCGGTGCGGTTCGGAGAAGGCGAGCCTGCCCGTCAGCGACGGCTCCGTGTCCCGGCGCCGCCCGCACACCTCCACACAGCACTCCTGCGCCGCCGACCGACTGCGGCTCGGCGAGGCACGCCCACTCGGCGAGATGGCACGCCAACCAGGCGTCCTCGCCGGTGAGTCGACGGGCACGGGCCGTCAACTCCGCCCCAGTCGCTCCGACCGCTCACACCGCCGGGTCCCTCCGCCACGTCCACCGCGCGTCGGGCGGCTCCTCGCCCAGGACGCGGAGCGAGTCGGTCGCGATCCGGGCGAGCCGGTCGACCTCGTCGAGGCCGAACCACATCTCGTGGTTCTCCGAGCGCCCGCTGCGCGGCTGGTGGGTGTCGGGATCGGACCAGCCGAGCGCCAGCAGCCGCTGCTTCTGCTCCTCGGTCGTCTTCCGGTACGCCGACGAGACGCATTCGGCGCCGAACCCGTCGTCCCACCTGATGAACTGCACGTAACGCCCGGTCTCCTGGCGGGGCTTGGACCGCCGCTGCCACCAGCGTCGCCCGGGTGCGTCGGGCACGGGCGCGGGCTCCGGGTCGGGCTCGGAGACCACCAGGGTGTCCCTCTCGCGCATACCGGCCACTTCCGCCCGCAGCCGCTCCCGGAACTCGCTCCACACCTCGTCCATCGGCCCAACGTACCGGCACGGACCGGGGAGCCACCCTCCGCATCACGGACCGGACGACACGGCCCTACCGGCTGGGCGGGACACTGCGGAACGGGCCCAGGTCGGCACAGTCGTCAGGGTCACCGACCCACGCGTACAGCCGCGGATGCTCTCGGGTGCCGCTGAGGTAGAAGTACACCCGCGAACAGCGCCAGAAGGTCGTCGACCACCTCAGCCGACAGCGCTGGGCCGACGCCGAGAACGGCACGTACGCCCGGCTCTCCCGCGAAGTGCCCCTTCGACGAGAGCGGCGACGTCGCGCCCACCGACCGCGTCCTGCCCGAGACCCTCCTGGTCGCCGGCGTCGACGCTCGACGCGTTCTTCGCCAGGAACCTCGCCTGACCCCCGCCCCCGCCCACTCCCCGGCCGGAACCCTCTCCTGGTGCGGCCCGGAGCGAGACCAGGCACCGTAGAAGGGAGCCATGTCCGCGCTGCCCGAGCGCGGTGTGGGAGGAACTGATGCGAGGGACTCTCGCTGAACCGGAGTGAGCGATGTCCCGCGGCGGGTCGGTCGACGACAGCGAGGAGCTGCTGAAACGGCTCGGGCGGATGACGGCCCGGGCACGCGAGCTGGCGGCCCTCCAGCGCTCCCGCGTCGAGCTCGCCGTGGAACTGCAGCGCACCATGCTGCCCGGCGACCTCCTCCCGCACCCCTCCGGCATCAGCGTCGCCGTCGGCTACACCCCCGCGACGCACGGCCTGAACGTCGGCGGCGACTGGTACGACGCGTTCACCCTGCCGGACGGCCGCGTGGCCATGTCCATCGGCGACGTCCAGGGGCACAACATCAAGGCGGCCGCGTTCATGGGCCAGGTGCGTGTCGCCCTGCGTGCCCTGGCCTCCGTCACCGGCGACCCGGGCGAGCTGCTGCGCCGTACGAACGACCTGGTCATCTCCCTCGGCTCGGACCTCTTCGCCACCTGCACGTTCCTGCGCCTCGACCCGGTGACCGGCATCCTCGAGTCCGCGCGGGCCGGCCACATACCCCACATCTGGGCGACCGCCGACGGCCGCTCCGGGATCTCCGACGGCGACGGCGGGCCCCCGCTCGGGGTGCTTCCGGGCGCGGAGTACCCCGTGTCCCGGCACCAGCTCACCCAGGGCGGCGTCTTCGTCCTCCTCACCGACGGAGTGGTCGAGGGCCCGTCCCTGAACCTGGACGACGGCCTGCGGCAGGTCGCCCGGCTCGCCCAGCTCGCCGTCGTCGCGGGCGTCGGCATCGACGGCCTGGCCGAGGCCGTCATGAAGATGGCGGACACGGTGGGCCACGAGGACGACGCGGCCGTCCTCGTCGTCGGCCACGACGGCGGTACGCGGGGCAGGCTCCTGCCGCACTCCGATCCGTGACGGCCCACGGCGCGAGTGTTGTGCACGGCTGGGGGAGCGGCCCCGGTGTCTCATAGCCGGATGGCGGATGCGAAGCATTTAGGGCGCCCCGACTCCGTGCGGCGGCCCGACTCCTTGCGGCGGCCCGTGAAGAACGCCCTCGAGGTGCTGGCCGTGGCGGCGCTGTACTTCGCGGCCGGGCGCCTCGGCCTGCTGGGCTCGCTGGGCGTCAAAGGCGTCGTGGTGACGCCGGTGTGGCCGCCGACCGGCGTCGCCGTGGCCGCGCTCCTCGTCTACGGCGTACGGGTCTGGCCGGGCATCGCGATCGGCGCGGCGCTCGTCATCGCCTCGCTGACCACGCTCCAGCCCACCGCGCTGATCAACATCGCGGGCAACACGCTGGCCCCGCTCTGCGCCGTCCTGCTGCTGCGCCGCGTCGGCTTCCGGCTGGAGATCACGCGGCTGCGGGACGGCCTGGCGCTGGTGTTCCTCGCCGCCTTCGGCGCCATGCTCGTCAGCGCGTGCCTCGGGGTGGGCGGCAATCTGGTGACCGGCGAACTGAGCAGCGCCGAGTTCTGGCCGCTGTGGCTGGCCTGGTGGGTGGGGGACGCGATGGGCGTCCTCCTCGTCACCCCGCTGCTGCTCGTGCTGCTGGCCCCGTCCGCTTCCGGCCGGGTCTCCACGGGGCGGTGGGCGGAGCGGGCCTGCCTGTACCTGGTGGCGATCGCCCTCGTACCGCTGACGACCCTCAGCCCGATGAGCCTGCTGTTCCTGATCTTCCCGCTGCTGATCTGGGCGGCCCTGCGCCTGCAGCTCCTCGACGCCATGGTGTGCGCCCTGTTCGCCTCGATCCTGGCGACGTTCGCGGCGAACACCGAGAGCGGCGCGTTCACGGAGATGTCGAACGTCGAGGTGATGGTGAAGCTCCAGGCGTTCAACGGCGCCGCCGCCCTCACCGCGCTGCTGCTGTCGTCGCTGGTGACGGAGCAGCGGGCCACCCGCCGCTCGGTCGAGCAGGCCTGCGACGAACTCGCCGAGGTCCTCGACCACCTCAGCGCGGGCGAGACCCTGCCGGAAGGCCCGGACCTGCAGGGCCTGGGCGGCCCGAACGGCGGCGACACCAGGAGACGCTGACGGCGGGGCCGCGCGGTCAGAGGTGGCGGGTGAACGGGGCCGGGTCGATCGCGAACAACCCGCTGAAGGGCTGGTCGAGTTGATGGATCAGCAGCACGGTGAAGGTGATGAGGGCGGACAGGCCCATCACCATCACCACGTGCGTGAGGCTGCGCTTGACGCCGAACAGGAACATGAACGCGACGGTGAGCGTGCCGCCGACGATCAGGCCGAACCAGATCGCGAGGGACAGGTGCTCGTCGGCGACGGCCTCGCGTCCGCGGCGCGCCTCGCCCAACGTGCTGAGCTGGGCCAGCGTCTCCTGCCCCGTGACCTGCTGGGCGAGCGTGGCGTCCGCGGGCACCTGGCCGGCGGCGCGCACCCGGTCGAGGAGCCGCCACCCGGCGGCGGACGGCGGTGTGCCCTCCGCCATGGCGGGCCACTCGGTGCGGGAGACGTGCCGGACGTACGTCTCGATGCCGCCGCGCAACCGGTCGGCCTGTACGGCGGGCATTCCGGAGGCGAGCAGGTGGATCTGGTGCGCGGCGCCGGCCTCCGCCGCGGTGTGGTCCTCCGCGCGGGCCCGGGTGTCCCAGACCGAGACGAGGGCCAGGCCGAGGATGAGGGCGTACAGCACGCCGACCATCATCGAGATGTACTCGGCGACGTCCTCGCGGGGTTCGTCGTCCGGGCCCATCGGCCACAGCCGGTGCTTGAGCAGGACGGCCGCGGCGGCGAGCAGGGCGACGCCGAGGACGATGGCGAGGGTTTCGAGCATCTCAGGGTCCGCTCTCGTGGATGGCGCGGTCAGCTTCTGCGGGAGCCCGCGGTCAGCTTCTGCGGGAGCCGAGGACGGCCGCGGCGACGGCCGCCGGAATCAGGAGCAGCAACAACACGCTCGCGACGCCGAGCGTGGCGGGCGAGTGGTCCTCGCGTACGAACGCCCTGAGCGCCGAGCGCTGCTTCTGACGGTGCTGCTCCTGACGGTGCTGCTCCTGACGGTGCTGCTCCTGAGGGCGTTGCTGTCGAGGCCGCTCGGGCGGCCGGGGGGTGGCGGGGGCGGCCGCCGACTCCGGGGGCGGGGGTTGGGTGCGGGGCGCCGTCCTGTCCGGCGCCGCGATACGGGGCGGGGGAGGCGGTGTCGGCAACAGCAGGGCGGCAGGGGGTGGTTCGGCGGCGGTCGGCGGCGGTGCGGGGAGGCCCGGTCCGCCGGGCGGGCGCGGAGCGGGCGCGGTCGCCGGGCTTCGGGGTGCGGGAGCGGCGGGTGGTGTCGGCGCGGGGAACGTGAACCGGGCCGTGGCGCGGGCCACGAGCCGCGGCGGGGCGGTCGTCCCGCCGTCCGGGGCCAGGGTGCGCAGCAGGTCGCTGCCGTCGGCGCCGGCCCGGCTGACGTAGGTGCCGGCGGCGCGCCGCGCATCGGCGCGGCAGGTGACGGCGGCTCCGGGAGCGAGCCGCGCCACGACACGGCCGCCGCTCGGGCAGACGATCCGGGCCGGGCCGAGCGCCGGATCACCGAGCCGGATCCGGTACGCGGGCCGGTTGCCGGTGTTGATCACGGTGTAGCGCACCCTTGCCCGCCCCGGACCGGCCCCGCGCGCCGTCCCGCGCAGCGTCAGGTGGGCGCCCACTCCCGCGTACCCGGAGAGGGCCCGCGCCCGCACGGTGGCGCGCAGGTGCGGCTGCCGGCCGACCGCCAGGACGTAGCCGATCCAGGTGCCGCGGCGTGCGGTCGCGCGGGCCGTGCACGTCACCGACCGGAGCCCGGTCAGGAGCGGCACGTGGTCTCGTCCTCCCGGGCAGCGGATGCGGGCCCCGGGCAGCGTGGGGTCGTGGATGCGCAGCGCGTACAGGTCGGCGCCGCCGCGGTTGGTCAGCCGGTACGTCTTCACCACGGCGGCGCCGGTACGGATGCCCGGGCGAAGCGCGCCGAGGCCGGGCCGCCCGTTGACGTTCACCTGGAGGGCCGGCCGGCCGGGTCCGGCGCCGTCGGCGGCGGCGGCCGGTCCGCCCGTCGGCGGGCCGAGCACCACCGTCAGGAGGACGACCGGCAGCAGCACCATCGACCGCCGCCGGGCGGGACTCCCACTCCAACCGATGATCACACCGGCATGCTGGGCGGTACGGCTCCCGCCCCCGGCCCTGGCGCGCGCGCACGCTGCGTCGTTCACCCGAGCGGCAGCCACGGCCCCGGCGTGCCGCGCGGGTGCGGGCGGCTCAGGCGGTGCCGCTCTCCGGGGCGAGGCGCGCGATGTCGGCCGGGGTGCCGGACATGATCGTGCGGGCGTGCGCGGTGATCAGGTCGGCGGGCCAGTCCCACCAGGCGGCACGCCGCAGCAGCGCGACGTCCGCGTCGTCGTAGCGCCGCCGGATCGGGCGGGCCGGGTTGCCGCCGACGATCGTGTACGGCGGGACGTCGGCGGTGACGACGGCGCCGGCCGCGATGATCGCGCCGTCGCCGATGCGTACGCCGGGCATGACGGTCGCCCGGTAGCCGAACCAGACGTCGTTGCCGACGACGGTGTCGCCGCGGCTCGGCATGCCGGTGACGAGGTCCAGGGTCTCCTCGGCCCACCGGCCGCCGAACATGGTGAACGGGTACGTCGAGACGCCCATCGTCGGATGCTCGGCGCCGGCCATCAGGAAGGTCGTCCCGGTGGCGATCGCGCAGAACTTGCCGATGACGAGGCGCTCCGGCCCGTACGCGTAGAGGACGTTGCGGCGCTCGAACTCCGTGGCGCCGTCCGGGTCGTCGTAGTACGTGTACGCGCCCACGCTGATGTTCGGGGAGGTGACGAGCGGCTCGAGGAACACCACGCGGTGGTGGGCGGGCAGCGGGTGGACGGTGGTCGGGTCCGGGGACACGGGCGGGTCCTTCGTGTGGTCGGGGCGGCGTCAACTGCTGTGCGTGGAAGCGTTGTCGGCGGAGGCGACCGTACCCGGCGCGGCAGGGGGCAGGGGTGCGGTGGGGGTTTCCGCGGGTTCGGACCTCGTCAGCCAGAGGGCGGTGCACACGGCGGCGGCCAGGGTGACGGCTCCGGCGGTGAGGAAGGCGCTGCCGAGGCCGGCCTCGAAGGAGGCGCCGCCCGCCTGCCGGGTGCGGACGACGGCCCCGAGCAGGGCCACGCCGAGCACCGCGCCGATCTGCCGGGTGGTGCTGCTGATGCCGGAGGCGAGGCCGCCCTCCCGCGGGTCGACCGCCTGGATCGCGGCGCCGGTCAGCGGGGACAGGCTCAGGGCGAAGCCGGCGCCGACGAGTCCGAGCCGCCACCACACGTTCCCGTAGCCGGTGTCGGCGTGCACCGTGCCGAGCGCGAGCAGCCCCAGTCCGGCCAGGGCGAGCCCGGCGGTGACGACGACGCGGAACCCGTACCGGGCGGCGAGCCGGCCCGCGTACGGGCTGACGACCACCATGGCGAGGGAGACCGGCAGGGTCTGCAGTCCGGCGCGCAGGATCGAGCTGCCCTGCACGTACACGAAGAACTGGGAGAAGAAGAACGACGCCCCCATGAGCGCGAACCCCACCACGACCATGGCCGTGTTGGACACCGTGAACAGGCGCTGCCGGAACAGCCGCAGCGGCAGCATCGGGGCCGGGCGGCGCGCCTCGACGGCCACGAACGCGGCGAGCAGGACGGCCGCGGCGGCGAAGCAGCCCAGGATCACCGGCGAGGTCCAGCCCCGCGCGCCGCCCTCGATCAGCCCGTACGTCAGCGCCCCCACCGCCAGGACGGACAGGACCGTGCCCGGGACGTCGATCGCGGGGGCGGCCGGATTGCGGGACTCGTCGAGCCGGCGCAGGCCGACGAGCAGCAGGACCGCGCCGATGGGCAGGTTGACCAGGAAGATCGCGGGCCAGCCGAAGGCCTCCGTCAGCACACCGCCCGCCACGGGGCCCGCGGCCAGACCGAGCCCGCTGAACCCGGCCCACAGGCCGATCGCCTTCATGCGTTCCTGCGGTACGGGGTGGGCGGCGGCGAGCAGGGCCAGCGAGGCGGGGCTCAGCGCGGCGGCCCCGATGCCCTGCAGCACGCGGCCGGCGATCAGCCAGCCGAGCGAGGGCGCGAGCGCGCACAGCAGGGACGCGGCGGTGAACACGGCCGCGCCGGTCAGGTAGACCCGCTTGCGGCCGAACCGGTCGGCGAACACCCCGCCGGACAGCAGCAGCATGGCGACGAGCAGGACGTACGCGTCGACGATCCACTGCAGCCCGGTCAGCCCGGTGTGCAGCCGCTCCTGCATGTCGGGCAGCGCCGCCCCGACGATCGTGTTGTCCAGCAGCACCATGAACTGGCCCAGGCAGGTCACCGTGAGCAGCACGGCCCGGTGCGGTCGACCGCCTGCGGTCGTATCCGGTACGGCCACGAAATCCCCCTCGATCGATGGTGGTTCAGAGCGCCACGCGCCGACGCAACCGCCTAACGCAGTGGCTGACTGCGTTAGGCGACTATAGGGAGGGGCTTCCATAAACGCAACTGAGACCTGCGTTAAGGTGGGGGGTGTGACCGAAGGGCGGAAGGCATGGCGGACGGCGTGAACGAGGAACGACAGCGGGCCCGGCGGCCCGGCGGGCGCAGCGCCCGCGTCGCCGCGCAGGTGCACCAGGCCGTCACCGACCTGATCGGCGAGCGCGGCTACGGCAACTTCACCGTCGGCGACGTCGCGACCCGGGCGGGAGTGGCCGACAGCAGCGTCTACCGCCGCTGGGGCAACCTCGAGACCCTGCTCGCCGACGTGGTGCTGACCCGCCTCAACGCGCAGTCACCGATGCCCGACACCGGAACCCTCGCGGGCGACCTGCGTACGTACGCCGCGCAAGTGGCCCGCGAGATCACCGGACCCGACGGCCCGGCGCTGCTGCACCTGGCCGTCGCCCTGTCCAGCAGCGGCGAGCGGGGCCGGCAGGCGAGCGAGGCCCTGCGCGCCGAACGCACCCGGCAACTCCAGTCCATGCTCGACCGCGCCCACGACCGCGGCGAGAGGGCCCCCGACGCGTACGAGGTCCTGGACCACGTCCTGGCCCCCATGTACATCCGCGTCCTGTTCGGCCTGGTCCCCCTCACGCCGGACTACATCGAGGGGCTGGTCGAGCGGGTCATGTGAGCTCGGCGTCCTCCCTCAAGTCGCCCGCCGGGCGGGCCCGGTGCTGCTGCGGGGTGATCCCGCGCTCGCGCTTGAACGCCGTGCTGAGCGCGGAGGCGCTCCCGTAGCCGACCTGCCGGGCCACGGGGGACGCGGCGTTCCCCGGGGCCGCGGAGGCGGTCGGGGCGTTCGCCGACCTGGCGGTGGACCGCGGCGCGACCCGGCTGGTGCTGCTCGCCGACCGCGGCGCGCGCGAGGCGGAACGCTGCGAGCGGGCGGTACGCGCGTCGGGCGCCGAGTGGACCGTCGTCCGTACCGGCTTCATCGCCCAGAACTTCAGCGAGGACGTCCTCACCGGCGCGGTGCGGGCGGGCGTGGTGGCGCTGCCGGTCGGCGTGGTGGCGGAGCCCTTCACCGACGCGGAGGACATCGCCGACGTCGCGGCCGCGGCCCTCACCGAGGACGGCCGGCACGTCGGCGAGGTGTACGACGTGACCGGCCCGCGCCTGATGACCTTCGCCGAAGCGGTCGCGGAGATCGGCGCGGCCGTCGGACGCACCGTCCGGTACGAGGAGATCAGCCGGGAACGGTTCACCGCGACGCTCACGGAACAGGGCGCACCGCCCCGGCTCGCCGAGCCACTGGCCGACCTCATGGCCGAGGTCTTCGACGGCCGCAGATCCCGCCTCGGCGACGGCGTCCAACGCGCCCTCGGCCGCCCGCCCCGGGACTTCGCCGCGTATGTCCGCGCTGCGGCGGCGAGCGGGGTCTGGGCCCCGGCCGGTTGAGTCCGGGCCCGGCCGCCGGCCCCCTCGCCCTGCGCGCCGACGGTCGCGCCGCGTCAAGCTACTCGTCCGACAGGCGTACGTCCGGTACGCGCCAGGCCGCGAGGACGAACGCGAGGAGGGTCACGGCCGCGCCCGCCAGGAAGACGACGCGCATGGCCGCCACGTAGCCGTCGAGGAACGGGACGGCCAGGCGCGGGTCGAGGGTGTGCAGGAACGCGGAGTTCTCCAGGTCGACGCCGCCGCCGGGGAGCAGTACGCCGCTCAACGCCTGGGCGTTCTCGGGCTGTTCGGCGAGGCGGCGCAGGGCCGGGTCGCGGAACGTGCCGGCCAGGAGCTCGGCGATCCGCGGGCCGGCCAGGGAGAAGAGGAGGGAGAGGAAGGCCGCGGCGCCGACCGTGCCGCCGTTGGAGCGGAAGAAGTTCACCGAGGCGGTGGCGGCGCCCATGTCGCCGCGGGGCACCTCGGACTGGGCGAGCGTGGTCATGGTCTGCATGGCGGCGCCGAGGCCCGCGCCCATGAAGAGCATGCCGACGGACACGTGCCAGAGCGGGCTGTCGGCGCGGAGCGTCGCGTACACGAGCATCGCGGCGGTGAAGCAGCCGATGCCGGTCACCAGATGCACCTTGAGGCGGCCGGTGCGGGAGATCAGCCGGCCGACCGTGAGGGTGACCGCGACGTTCGCGACCGTGGTGGGCAGCATGGCCAGGCCCGCCGCCATCGGGCTCATGCCCTGGGCGAGTTGGAGATACAGCGGCAGCGTCGTCATCGCGCCGAACATGCCGATGCCGACCACGAAGTGGAGGGAGGTGCCGAGGCGGAAGCTGCGGATGCGGAACAGCCGCAGGGGCAGCAACGCCGCCTGCCCCATGCGTCGTTCGACGGCGACGAAACCCACGAGGCCGGCCGCGCCGACCACGTACAGGGCGAGGGCCTGCGGCGACGACCAGCCCCAGGTGCGGCCCTGCTCGGCGACGACGAGCAGCGGGACGACGCCGGTGGCGAGGGTGAGGGCGCCCGCGTAGTCCAGGCGGTGCCGTACGGGCTGGTGCGGGACGCGGTGCAGGACGCGGGTGATGACGGCCAGGGCCACTGCGGCGAGCGGCACGTTGACGAGGAAGATCCAGCGCCAGCCCGCGATGCCCAGCAGCGTGCCGGCGCCGGCGAACAGGCCGCCGACGACGGGCCCGACGATGCTGGAGCCGCCGAAGACCGCCATGAACCACCCCTGGTAGCGGCCGCGTTCGCGCGGTGAGGTGATGTCCGCGATCACCGTCATGGCCAGCGACATCAGCCCGCCGCCACCGAGCCCCTGGACGGCGCGGAACGCGGCGAGCTGGTGGATGGACGTGGCGCAGCCGCACAGCAGCGAACCGGCGGCGAAGAGGGCGATCGCCCAGAGGTACATGCGGCGGCGGCCGTGGATGTCGGACAGCTTGCCGTACAGCGGGGTCGAGAGGGTGGCGGTGACCAGGTACGCGGTGGTCACCCAGGCTTGCGCGGTGAGGCCGTGCAGGTCGTCGGCGATGGTGCGCAGGGCCGCGGAGACGACGGTCTGGTCCAGGGCGCCGAGGAACATGCCCAGCATCAGGCCGGACATGACGGTGACGACCTCGCGGTGCGAGAGCCGCGCGGGCGGGCCGGACTCCTCGCCCGGCCCGCCCGCGGGCTGCGGGCCCTGCTCGCGCAGCGCGTCGGACGAGGTCACGCGGGGGCTCCGACGAGGCGCTCCAGGTCGGCCGGGGCGCTGTCGACCTCGGGGAGCGTGAGCATGTCCAGGCGGGCGCGGCGCATGGTGGCGGCGGCGCGGGCGTCGGCCAGGACCTCGCGGCAGGCGGCGGCGATGCCGTCCGGGGTGCGGTCGACGGCCTCCCGGCCCATGCCGAGCTCCTCGACGCGGCGGGCGTTGGGGTACTGGTCGCCGAACTGCGGCAGCACCACCAGCGGCGTGGCCGTGCGCAGGGCCTCGCGGACGCTGTTGAAGCCGCCGTGGGTGAGGAACAGGTCGGCGCCCTCCAGGAGCAGGGGCTGCGGCAGCCGCTCGGTGAGGTGGACGTGCGGCGGCAGGTCCACGTCGTCCACGGGCACGCCCGCGGTGGCGACGACGACGGTGCACTCGTCGAGCCGGGCCGCGGCCTCGACGATCGTACGGAGCGTCTTGACCGGGTCGGGGTACTCGAACGGCATCGAGTCCGGCTGCTGTCCCCGCTCGCGGAGCTTCTGCAGCATGGGCAGGGCCGTGCCGATGGCGGCCCACACCAGGGGCCGGTCGGTGGGCAGTTCGGCGACCCACCGGGGGAGTGTCGCGGCCCGCTCGACGGTGATGGTCTGCCGGTAGGTCAGCGGGTTCGGCAGGTGCCGGGCGAAGGAGAAGGCGGCCGGTACGTAGTCGATGCGGCCGTGCGGGGCGATCGACAGCGGGTCGTCGGCCAGGGGCAGGCCGAACTCCGCGCGCAGGGCGTTCAGCCCGGGGTGGAGCTCCGCCGGGTCGAGGACGTTGGCGGCGCCCGACGGGGTCGGCAGGTGCGGGATGCCGAGCTCCTCGCCGAGCAGGCAGGAGCCCAGGTCCATGCCGTCGCGGAGGACGAGGTGGGGGCGGAACTCGCGGGCGACGGGGAGGAGGAGCTCCCGGAGCCGCCTGGCCATCGGCCCGGACAGGACGCCGTTGAGGAAGCGCAGCAGGGCGGCCTGCTGCTCGGCCGGGTCGGCGCCCGCGCCGGGGGCGGTCCCGGGGCTGTACTGCGCGTCGGCGGCGAAGGTGCTGGGGGAGAGGTTCGGCAGGCAGGGGGTGACGGTGAGGTCGTCGGCGCGGAACATCGGCGCGAGTTCCTCGGTGGTGGCGACGCGCACCTCGTGTCCCGCGGCCGCCAGAGCGCGGAGCACGGGCAGTTGGGCGCGCCCGTGCGAGGGGCTGGCGATGGTGGTGACCAGAACACGCATGACGGGGCCTTTCGGGGTGGTCGTGTGCGGGGGGTCGGTCGTGTGTGCGGGTTGGTCGTGTGTGTTGGGGGCGGTCCCGGGGCGTCAGCCCGCCATCGTGAACGCGCTGCCGATGCTCTGCCGGACCAGACCGGCCCGCTCCAGCCGATCCTGGTCGAGGAGGTTGCGGAAGTCGTGGACGACGCGGCCGTCGAGACGTGCGGCGATCGCGGGCCAGTCGAGATCGCGGAACTGCGGCCACTCGGTGAGGACGAGACAGGCGGCGGCGCCGTCGGCCGCCTCCAGCGGGTCCCCGGTGAGGGTGACCAGGTCGCTCAGATCGGGCCGGGTCTCGCTCAGCGCCGGGTCGTACGCGAACAACTCGGCCCCGCGCTCGCGCAGTTGCCGGGCGAGGGCCAGGGCGGGCGAGTCGCGCAGGTCGGAGGTGCCGGCCTTGAAGGCGAGGCCGAGGAGCGCGAGCCGGACGCCGGTGAGCGTTCCGTCCGGGCCCGCGCACTGGGCCACGACGCGTTCGACGAGCCTGCGCTGATGTTCGACGTTGGTCTCGATGGTGGCGCGCAGCAGGGGGAAGTCGATCCCGGCGGCCTCGCAGACGGACAGCAGCGCGTGCGTGTCCTTCGGCAGGCACGAGCCGCCCCAGCCGGGGCCCGGCTTCAGGAACGCCTCGCCGATGCGCGGATCGCGGCCGATTCCCGCCGTCACGTCGGCGACGTCCGCGCCGAAGCGCTCGCACAGCGTCGCCAGGTTGTTGGCGAAGGACAGCTTCATGGCGAGGAAGAAGTTGGCCGCGTACTTGGTGAGTTCGGCGCTGGCGGCGTCGGTGACGACGTGCGGCGCCGCCAGTGGCGCGTACAGGTCGGCGACCCGGCGCGCGGCCTCGGGGTCGGCGCCGCCGACGACGACGCGGTCCGGGTGCAGGAAGTCGTGGACGGCGTGTCCTTCGCGCAGGAACTCCGGGTTGCTGACGACCGGCACCTCCGGGCGGCCGAGCAGCGCGCCGACCCGCTCCGAAGTGCCCACCGGGACCGTGGACTTGTTGACGACGACGCAGCCGTCGGGCAGTTCGGTGCGGATCTCCCGCGCGACGGCCTCGACGGCGGCGAGGTCGGCGGCGCCGCCGGCGCCCATGGGGGTCGGCAGGCAGAGGAAGACCACGTCCGCTTCCCGGACGGCGGCAGGGGTGTCGCGGACGAACTCCAGGCGCCCCGAGCCGAGTCCGTCCCGGACGAGCTCCGGCAGCCCCGGCTCCAGGATGTCGACCTCGGCGCGCCGCAGCCGCTCGACCTTGCCCGCGTCGGCGTCCGCGCACACCACCCGGTGGCCGAGCGAGGCGAGGCACGCTCCGGTGGTCAGGCCCACGTAGCCGGTGCCGACGACGGCGACGCGGGCGGGTCGGTCGGCGGACCTGGGGGCAGTTGTTCCGCTCACTGAGCATCGTCCTTCCGGGAAACGTCGCGAAGGCATCGCCGGCGGCCCCGACTGTAGGGCGGTGACGGCACGACAGGTCAACGATCGATGACAACGACCGATGACTTCCGGACGCGGCCGGAATCCTGGACGATGTGTGGCCCTACGACAGGCCACGGAGAGGTGTGCATCGGTGAGCCGAGCGACGGACGGGACCGGCGAACTCCCCGCCGGGGCGCGCAAACGCAGCGCTGCGGGCACCCGCAGCGCCCTGATGGCCGCCGCGTACCTGCGCTTCGGACGGTACGGGTACGACGGCACGAGCCTGCGTGACATCGCCAAGGACGCCGGGGTGGACGCCGCTCTCGTCTACCGCTATTTCGGCTCCAAACAGGCCCTGTTCGCCGCGGTCTCCTGCCGTACGGCGCTCTTCGACCCGCTCCTGGAGGTCCCGCTCGACGAAGTGGCCGACTGGGTCTGCGACTTCGTCACGAGCGGCCCGTCCGACGAGGAGATCCCGCACCCGGTGCTCTCCGTGCTGCGCTCCTCCAGCCGAGGGGACGCGGTGGGCGGCTTCCGGGACGAGGTCGCGGAGGTGTTCTCGGACAGGTTCGCCCGACGCCTGGAGGGGCCCGACGCGGACGTACGCGCGGAACTGCTCGCCGCGTGGCTCCTCGGCACGAGCCTGCTGCGCCGGGTGTTCCGTACGCCTGCCCTGGCCGCCGCCTCGGAGGACACCCTGCACGCCCACCTCCGCGCGGGCCTCGCAGGCCTCCTCACCGCACCGGCCCCGGAGCCCGCACCGGCTCCGGAGCCCGCACCGGCTCCGGAGCCCGCACCGGCTCCGGAGCCCGCACCGATACCGCAACCCGAAGCGCGCCCGCAGCCCGAAGCGCGCCCGCAGCCCGAAGAGTGCCCGGGGCCCGAACAGCGCCCGCAGCCCCAGCAGGAGCGCCCCTGCCGGGAGCACCCTCGCGCGAGCGAGCAGCGCCCCTGACAGGGGCGGGCGAAAAGCCTCGCTCACCCGAGGCCCACGCGAGCCTTCGGCTCAGACCCCCACGCCGCCGGTCCCCGCGACGACCTCCGGCCGCAGCAGGGCGGTGAGCTGCTCGGCGGGCAACAGGCCCTTCTCCAGGACGAGTTCGGCGACGCCGCGGCCGGTGACGAGGGCCTCCTTGGCGATGTCGGTGGCCGCCGAGTAGCCGATGTGCGGGTTGAGGGCCGTGACCAGGCCGATGGAGTTCTCGACGCTCGCGCGCAGCGCCTCCGTGTTGGCGGTGATGCCGTCCACGCAGCGCTCGGCGAGCGTCAGGCAGGCCGCCCGCAGATGCGTGACGGACTCCGACAGGGAGTGCAGGATGACCGGTTCGAAGGCGTTGAGCTGGAGCTGTCCCGCCTCGGCGGCCATGGTGATGGTGACGTCGTTGCCGATCACCTCGAACGCGACCTGGTTGACGACCTCGGGGATCACCGGGTTCACCTTGCCGGGCATGATGCTCGAACCGGCCTGCACCGGCGGCAGGTTGATCTCGCCGAGACCGGCGCGCGGCCCGGACGACAGCAGCCGCAGGTCGTTGCAGCTCTTCGACAGCTTCACGGCGATCCGCTTCAGCACGCCCGACATCTGCACGAACGCACCGCAGTCCTGCGTCGCCTCGACCAGGTTGGCCGCGGTGACCAGCGGAAGCCCGGTGATCTCGGAGAGGTGCCGGCGGGCCGACTCGGCGTATCCCGCCGGGGCGTTGAGGCCCGTGCCGATCGCGGTCGCGCCCAGGTTGATCTCGTGGATCAGCTCGACGGCCTCGGCAAGCCGGCTGCGGTCCTCGTCGAGCATGACGGCGTACGCGGAGAACTCCTGGCCGAGCGTCATCGGCACCGCGTCCTGCAGCTGGGTGCGGCCCATCTTCAGGACGTCGCGGAACTCGACGGCCTTGCGCCCGAAGGAGTCCTGCAGCACCGCCATCGCCTGGAGCAGCCCACGCACCGCGAACACGGTCGCGATCTTCACGGCGGTCGGGTAGACGTCGTTGGTGGACTGGCCGAGGTTGACGTCCTCGTTCGGGTGCAGGTGCTCGTACTGGCCCTTGGCGTGGCCGAGCAGCTCCAACGCCCGGTTGGCGACGACCTCGTTGGCGTTCATGTTGGTCGACGTGCCGGCGCCGCCCTGGATCACGTCGACGACGAACTGGTCGTGCAGCTTCCCGGCGCGGATCTCCCGGCAGGCGGCGACGATCGCGGCGGCCTTCTCCGGCGCGAGCAGACCGAGCTCCTCGTTGGCGAGGGCGGCGGCCTCCTTGACGGCGGCGAGGGCGTCGACGAGGTGCGGGTAGGCGGAGATCCGCATGCCCGTGATGGGGAAGTTCTCCGTGGCGCGCAGCGTGTGCACGCCCCAGTACGCGTCGGCGGGAACGTCCCGGTCTCCGAGCAGATCGTGTTCGCTGCGGGTGCGGTCGGCGGTCATGACGGTGTCGGTCTTCTTTCCGAAGTACGAGGAAGTACGAGTGAGGGGAGGGGAGTCGGGCCCGGGGCGGCGAGGAGGGACCGTCACGCGCAGGTCGGCAGCGGCACGTGGCCGAGGGCGCGCAGGGGCCGTACGGACCCCACCGGCCGTCCGCCGCCGAGGAGCGGTTCCCCGGCGAACTCGGTGAGCAGCCCGGCGTCCACACCGGCCCGCGCGAGCGCGGACGCGGCGACCGGGACGCGGGCCCGGTCCGCGCCGTCGGCGATCTTCACGGCGATCGCGCGGCCGTCGGGCAGCGCGGCGACCTCGACGCCCTCGAAGCCGTCCTTGGCGATCAGGCCGGGCACGGCCCGCATCAGCGCGGCCACGTCCCGGCCCGCCCCGGAGGCCATCTCGGCGTGCCCGCGCAGCGCGTCCGCGAACCGGGCCTCGTGGGTGCCCGGCGCGGCGGCGGCGATCCGGGCGGCGGCGCGGGCCAGTCCGTGCAGCGACACGGCGAACAGCGGGGCGCCGCAGCCGTCGACGGTCACCTTGGCGATCCGCTGCCCGGTGAGGTCCTCGACGGTGTCGGCGATCGTCATCTGCAGCGGATGCCCGGGGTCCAGGTAGTCGTGCAGCGACCAGCCGTTGAGCTTGCAGGTGTACAGCATCGCCGCGTGCTTGCCCGAGCAGTTCTGCGCGAGCCGCGAAGGCCCGCGCCCCTCCCGCAGCCACGTGTCCCGCACCGCGCTCCCGTACGGCATGTCCGGGACGTTGCGCAGCTCGTCCTCGGTGACCTCGGCCAGGTCGAGGATGCGCCGCGCCCCGGCGAGGTGGCGGTCCTCCCCGGAGTGGCTGCCGGCCGTGAGCGCGAGCAGCTCGCCGTCGAGCGGCAGACCGGCCCGCAGCATGGCGACGGCCTGTACGGGCTTGAGCGCCGAGCGCGGGTAGAACGCGGCCTCGATGTCGCCGATCTGGAACCGGACCGTGCCGTCGGCGTCGCGGACCACGACGGAGCCGTAGTGGATGCCCTCGACGACGCCGCCGCGGACGAGGTGGGCGACGGGGGCGTGGAGGGGTTCGCGGACGAGGGGTGCGTCCGCCGGGGAACTGCCGTGCATCACTGTCTCTTCGGTCATGTCGTGGTGGGCCGCGGTCTGTGCGGTTGCGTCGTGGTGGGCCGCGGTCACTTGGAACCTGTCGTGGGCCGCACGATGTCGGTGAGGGTGGTCTCGACGCGGCTGAGGTGGTGGCGCATGGCCTGCTCCGCGTCCTTCTCGGAACCGTCGGCCAACGCCTCGACGATCATGCGGTGTTCGCGGTTGGACTGCTCGCGGCGGCCGCCCAGCTGGTTCAGGAAGGCGGACTGCCGCGCCAGTGCGTCGCGGATCTCCTCGATCACCCGGCGGAACACCGGGTTCTGCGCGGCCTCGGCCACGGCCAGGTGGAAGAGGGTGTCCATGGCGACCCACGCGGTGGTGTCGGTCTCCTGCTCCATGCGGTCGAGCAGGTGGTTGAGGTGGTCGAGGTTCTCCGGGGTGCGGCGCACGGCCGCGTACCGGGCGACCGGGATCTCCACGTGCTGGCGCACTTCGAGCAGGTCGCTCGCCGCGTAGTCGCCGAAGGTGGGGTCCTCGACGGTGGTGGAGACCACGAAGGTGCCCTTGCCGGTCTTGGCGACCGTGAGCCCCATGGTCTGCAGGGCGCGCAGGGCCTCCCGCAGCACGGGCCGGGACACCTCTAGGGTGCGGCAGAGCTCGGCCTCGGAGGGCAGCTTGTCGCCTATGGCGTACTCGCCGCGCTCGATGGCGCCGCGGAGGTGGGCGAGGACCGCTTCCATGGCGCTGACACGCCGCGGGCCCCGGCCTGCTGTCTGGCTGTCTGACAGGTTCACGGAGCGATGGTCCGGGCAGGGGCCACGGGATGTCAAGCGGGGCCGATCCTCGGAGGGGCCACCCGGATAAGGAATTCCCCGCGGCGGGGGCGCTGTGCGAGGGTCGGCCGGTGACTTCCCCACCCGATGCCCCCGGCACGCCTCCGTACGAACTCGACCTGCTGCGCTGGCAGTTCGATCTGACCTGGTCGCTGTTCGAGTACCACCTGGAGCGGCTGGAGCCCGACGACTTCCTGTGGGAGCCCGTCGCGAACTGCTGGACGCTGCGCAGGGCCGAGGACGGCACGTGGGTGCCGGACTTCGCGGAGAGCGAGCCCGACCCCGTCCCCGTACCGACCATCGGCTGGCTGAGCTGGCACATCGGCTGGTGGTGGAGCGTGGCCGCGGACCACGCCCACGGCAGGCCGCCCCGGGAGCGCAGCGCAGTCGTCTGGCCCGGAGCGGGGAGCCCGACCGTCGACTGGCTGCGCGGCCTGCGCGCGGACTGGCTGGCGGCGCTGAGCCGGTTCACCGCCGCCGACCTGGAGGCGACCGCCCCGTTCCCCTGGCAGGACGACCCTCGGCACACCGTCGCGCACACGGTCGCCTGGGTGAACGCCGAGCTGATGAAGAACGCCGCGGAAATCGGCCAGCTCCGCCTCCAACGAGCGGCCGACCGCCCGACGGACTGAGGGGCCCGTCCGACGCCCCGAGGGAGGGAGGCGAGACCGTGCGGAAGGTGTTCTGGTGGAGTGCCGTGCTCTACGGCGCCGTGCTCCTCGTACTGGCGTGGACGCTGCCCGCCGACGGCGTCGTCCTGCACAGCGGCCCCGACGGCCCGGACCGGTACGGCAGCAAGGCCGAGCTCCTCGGCGTGACGGCCGCGGTGGGCGCGGGCACGGCCCTGCTGTTCGGCGCGCTCGCGGAGCTGTTCATGGCGCGCGTCGACCTGACGTCGCCGCTGGTCAACCTGCCGTACAAGACGTGGTGGACGCGGACGCCGGAGCGGACGGCGACGGCGCGCCGCATGCTGACGGACGACCTCTACGGGGTGGGTGCGGGGACCCTGGTGTTCCTCGCGCTGGCCCTGGGCGCGGTGCAGTACCTGGCCGAGTGGGTCACGGCGGCGCTGGTCGGGGTCTTCGTGGTGGCCGTTCTGGGCTGGTGCGTGCACGGCGTGACGCGTCGCTACCGGCCACGGCCCGGGGCGGAGCCGGACGGCTGACGGGTGGCGGGTACCGTTCTCTCGCTCATGAGGCGGCATCGGCGTGAGGACTCGGATGACAAGCCCCTGGCTCTGGCTGCTGGCCGGCGTACCGGCGACCGCGGTGTCGCTGCTGTGGCTCCTGCACGCCTGGCGGCGCGCCCGCACGTGGACGCGCGTCGAGGCGACGGTCGTGTCCGTGAAGGACGGCACGGCGCCCGACAGAACACCCCGGACGGTCGTGAAGTACCGGTACGTGGACGCCTCGGGCAAGACCCACGTCGGCGTCGACCACCCCACCTTCCGCAAACCCCGCCGCGGAAGCACGACCCCGGCGCGCTACAACCCGGAAAGCCCGGAGATCAGCGAGACGGTCTCCGGCTATCTCGTCCTCTACCTCGGCGTCGCGGCGGTCGGGGCTTTCGGCATCGGGGCGGTCGCCGTGGGGCTCACCGGGCTGAGTGGCTGAGCGGGTGAGCGGGTGCGCGGCTGAACGTCCGGCCAGGGCTCAGCGCCCCACCGCGTACCCCTGCATCCCCCGCGGGTTCGCCGCCGCGCTGAGCACGCCCGTGCGCGGGTCGCGGGCGACGGCGCAGAGGCGGCCCTCGGACCACGGGTCGCCGACCGTGACGTCGTGGCCGTGCCGGCGCAGGTCCTCCACGACGTGGTCGGGCATGCGCGACTCGACCGTCACGCTGCCGGGGCGCATCCCGCGGGGGTGGAAGGAGCCGGGGAAGGAGTCGGTGTGCCAGTTCGGGGCGTCGATCGCGCCCTGGAGGTCGAGCCCGCCGCGCACCCGTTCGCGCAGCGCGACCGCCAGGAAGAAGTGGACCTGCCACTGGTCCTGCTGGTCGCCGCCGGGCGTGCCGAACGCCATGACCGGCACGCCGTCCCTGAGCGCGAGCGACGGCGTCAGCGTCGTACGGGGCCGCCTGCCCGGGGTCAGGGAGTTCGGCAAGTCCTCGTCGAGCCAGGCCATTTGCAGGCGCGTGCCGAGCGGGAAGCCCAGCTCGGGGACGACGGGGTTGGACTGCAGCCAGCCGCCGGAGGGGGTCGCGGCGACCATGTTGCCCCAGCGGTCGACGACGTCGAGGTGGCAGGTGTCGCCGCGGGTGGCGCCGTTCCCGGCGACCGTGGGCTCGCCCGCGCCCGCCGCCGGTATCCCCATCGCGTCGAAGCCCGGCTCGCCCGCCGCGACCGCGAGGGCCTGCCGGCTGAGCCTCGGCACGCGCCCCACGGGGCTGCCGGGGCGCAGCTCGTACGAGGCCTTCTCGCCGATCAGCGCGCGCCGCGCGGCGTTGTAGCCGTCCGAGAGGAGCGCCGGGACCGGGACCTCGCCGCCCGCGTCCCCGTACCACGCCTCCCGGTCCGCCATCGCCAGCTTGCAGCCCTCGATCAGCAGGTGCACGTAGGCGGCCGAGCCGTACGCGGGCAGCTCCTCGACGGGCGGCAGCAGCGCCAACTGCTGGAGGAACGCCGGGCCTTGGCTCCAGCCGCCGGCCTTGCACAGCGTCCACCCGTTCCAGTCGTACGTGGCGGGCGCCTCGTACGTGGCCTCCCAGCCGGCGAGGTCCGCGGCGGTCAGCGTGCCCGTGTGGTGCGTGCCGCTGGTGTCCAGGGTGGGCCGCCGGGCCTGCGCGACGAGGGCCTCGGCGATGAAGCCCTCGCGCCAGATGCGGCGGGCGTTCTCGATCTCCCGTTCGCGGTCGTCGTGCGCGGCCTCGGCGAGCAGGCGTCTCCAGGTGGCGGCGAGCGCCGGGTTGCGGAAGAGCTCGCCGGGCTGCGGGGAGCGCCCGCCGGGCAGATACACCTCCGCCGACGACGTCCACTCCTCCTCGAACAGCTCGCGGACGGTCTCGACGGTCTCGCCGACGCGCTCGACGGGCGCGTGCCCGTCCTCCGCGTACCCGATGGCGTACGCGAGGACCTCGGCGAGCCTCCTGGTGCCGTGGTCGCGGAGCAGCAGCATCCAGGCGTCGAAGGCGCCGGGCACCGCGGCGGCCAACGGGCCGGTGCCGGGGACGAGTTCGAGGCCGAGCCGACCCCGGTAGTGCTCGACCGTCGCACCGGCCGGGGCCACACCCTGCCCGCACAGCACCCGGGGTGTGCCACCGGCCGGGGCCAGGATGATCGGGACCTCCCCGGCCGGGCCGTTGAGGTGCGGCTCGACGACGTGCAGGACGAAACCGGCGGCGACGGCCGCGTCGTACGCGTTGCCGCCGCCCTCCAGGACCGCCATCGCGGACTGGGAGGCCAGGTAGTGGGTGGACGACACCATGCCGAAGGTGCCTTGCAGGGTGGGGCGGGTGGTGAACATGTCCGGCCTCCAGGTCAGTTGTGCGTGCTCGCGGCCGACGCGTCGGGGGCGGTTCCGTCCTCGGCGACCAGGTGGCAGGCGGCCTGCCGTTTCCCGTCCGGCAGGGTGCGCAGGGCCGGGACCTCGGTCCTGCACCGGTCCACCGCGAGCGGGCAGCGGGTGTGGAAACGGCAACCGGGCGGAGGATTCAGGGGGCTGGGGAGTTCGCCGCTCAGGACGATCCGCTCGCGGGTGCGCTGCGCCGCCGGGTCCGGCACCGGCGCCGCCGACAGGAGCGCCTGGGTGTAGGGGTGCTTGGGGTCGGCGAACAGCTCGGCCGTGGGCGCCTCCTCGACGATCTGCCCGAGGTACATCACGGCGATCCGGTCGGCGAGGAACTCCACCGCCGCCAGGTCGTGGGTGATGAACAGGCAGCCGAAGCCGCGGTCCCGCTGCAGGTCCGCGAACAGGTTGAGGACCGACGCCTGCACGGACACGTCGAGCGCGGACGTCGGCTCGTCGGCCACCACCAGGTCGGGCTCGCAGGACAGCGCGCGGGCGATGGACACGCGCTGCCGTTGCCCGCCGGACAGCTCGTGCGGATGGCGTTCGGCGTGCTCGGGGCGCAGGCCGACCTGCTGCAGGAGCTTCTCGACGCGCCGACGGGCCTCTTCGCCCCTGGCGATGCGGTGCAACTTGAGCGGCTCGGCGACGATCTCGCCGATCGTCATGCGCGGGTCGAGCGAGGACGACGGGTCCTGGAACACCAGGTGGAACTTCCGGCGCAGCGGCCGCAGTCGGCGCCGGGACAGGGACGTGACGTCCGTACCGGCGATGTGCACGCTGCCGGAGGTCGGCTCGTCGAGGCGTACGGCGATGCGGCCGACGGTCGACTTGCCGCTGCCGGACTCGCCGACCAGACCCACGACCTCGCCCCGGCCGACGGTGAGCGTGACCCCGTCGACGGCGCGCACCGGCCCGAAGTGGCGGGTGAGACCGCGCAGTTCGAGGGCTTGCTCGTACTCGGTGTTCATCGGGCCTCCCCCTCGTGCGGGTGCCAGCAGGCGGCCCGGTCGAGCCGCGGCCGCGCGGTCGTGCACTGCTGCGTCGCGCGCGGGCAGCGGGGCGCGAACGTGCACGCGTCCGGCTGCGTCTCCAGGCTCGGCACCAGGCCGGGGATCTCCGGCAGTCGGCGTCCGCCCTCCGCGCCGGGCGTGAGGACGGCCCCCAACAGGCCGTTGGTGTACGGGTGTCGGGGCTGCGCGTACAGCTCGTGCACCTCGCCCTGTTCGACGACGCGGCCCGCGTACATCACCATCACCCGGTCCGCGATGTCGGCGACGACGCCGAGGTCGTGGGTGATCAGGACGATCGCGGTGCCGAGGCGTGCGCGCAGCGACCGCAGAACGTCGAGGATGCCCGCCTGCACGGTCACGTCGAGCGCCGTCGTCGGCTCGTCGGCGATGAGGACCGACGGGTCGCAGGCGACCGCGATGGCGATCATGACGCGCTGGCGCATGCCGCCGGACAGCTGGTGCGGGTACTCGCCGACGCGTCGGCGCGGGGCGGGGATGCCGACCAGGTCGAGGAGTTCGACGGTGCGCTCGGTGGCCTGTCTGCGGCTGAGGCCCTGGTGCCTGCGCAGCACTTCGCCGATCTGGCGGCCGACGGTGAGGACCGGGTTGAGCGAGGTCATGGGCTCCTGGAAGATCATCGCCAGGTCGTCGCCGCGGACCCGGGCGAGCTCCTTCTCGCTCGCGCCGACCAGTTCACGGCCGCCGAGCCGCACCGAGCCGGTGACCGTCGCAGTCGGCGGGAGCAGACCCATCGTCGCCATCGAGGTGACGGACTTCCCGCAGCCGGACTCGCCCACGACGGCGAGGACTTCGCCCGGCCCGACCTCGTAACTGATCCGGTCGACGGCGTGCACGGTGCGCTCTGCGGACCGGAAGGAGACGGAGAGGTCGGTCACCTTCAGCACGGGCTCGGTCATCGCGTTGCTCGGTACGGGCTCGGTCATCGGGTCGCTCCACGGGGGTCGAGGACGTCCCGCAGGCCGTCGCCGAGCAGGTTGAAGGCGAGCGTCGCGGCGACGATCGCGAGACCGGGGAAGACCGCCATCCAGGGCGCGGCGGCCAGGAAGGACTGGGCGGAGGACAGCATCACGCCGAGCGAGGGATCGGGCGGCTGCACACCGAGGCCGAGGAAGCTGAGCAGCGCCTCGCCGATGATCGCGGCGGGGATGCCGACGGTGGCCTGGACGGTGAGGGCCGAAGCGGCGTTGGGCAGGACGTGCCGGAGGAGGACGGTGCCGTCGCCGCCGCCGCTCGCGATCGCCGCGGCCACGAAGTCCACGTTCTTCAGCCGGAGGGTCTCGGCGCGGGTGATGCGGATGACGGCCGGGACCTGCGAGATGCCGATCGCGATCGTGGCGTTCAGCAGGGAAGGCCCGAGGATGGCGGCCAGGCCCACGGCGAGCACCAGGAACGGGAAGGCGAGCATCGTCTCGGTGATCCGGGAGACCGTCGAGTCGGCGAACCTCCCGTAGTAGCCGGCGAGCAGGCCGAGCGGGACTCCCACCAGGAAGGCCAGGACCACCGCGAGCAGGCCGACCTGCAGCGAGGCGCGCAGGCCGAACAGGACGCGGGAGAGCTGGTCGCGGCCGAGGTCGTCGGTGCCGAGCCAGTGCGACCAGGCGGGCTGGGCGAGCGCGTTCTCGAAGTCGGCCTGCGCCGGGTCGTACGGGGAGAGCAGCGGGGCGAGCAGCGCGGCAAGCACGAACAGCGCTGCGATGACGCCGCCGGTCAGGGCGAGCCGGTTGGCGAGCAGGGCCCGGGTGCGGGCGCCGCCGAGCGCGCGGGCGAGGCGGGCGCGTATCGGGCGCGTGAGGGTCATGGTCGAGGACGGGTTCATCGGGACGCACCTCCGAGCCGGATCCGCGGGTCGATCACCGAATACGCCACGTCCACCAGGAGGTTGATCAGGATGTACGCCGCCGAGGTGCAGAGCACGACGCCCTGCAGCATCGCGTAGTCGCGGGTGAAGACGGCGTCGATGGTGAGCTTGCCGAAGCCCGGCAGGACGAAGATCTGCTCGGTGACCACGGCGCCCGAGATCAGCTGGCCGAGTTGCAGGCCGAGGATCGTGACGACGGTGACCAGGGAGTTGCGCAGCGCGTGGCCGCCGATGACCTGCCTGCGGCTGAGCCCCTTGGCGCGGGCCGTGCGCACGTAGTCCGCGGACAGCGAGTCGAGCATCGCGGCGCGGGTCTGACGCATCACGACGGCGGCGAGCCCGGAGCCGAGGACGATCGCGGGCAGCACCATGCGCCGCAGGTTGTCGACCGGGTCGACGCCGAAGGGCACGTAACCGGAGGCTGCGAAGACCGGTACGGCGATGGCGAGGGACAGGACCAGGACGATGCCCAGCCAGAAGTTCGGCACCGAGAGGCCGAGGAGGGCAAGGCCGTTGGCGAACCACTCCGCGGGCCGGCCGCGGCGCACGGCGGCGATCACGCCCGCGCCGATGCCGAAGACCACGGCGAACAGCAGGGACAGGAGGGAGAGTTCGACGGTGACCGGCAGCGCGTTGACGATCGCGTCGTCGACGGGGAGGCCGGTGCGCGCGGAGGTGCCCAGGTCGCCGGTGACGGCGTGGGCGACGAAGCGCCCGTACTGCTCGAAGACGGAGTCGTCGAGCCCGTACTGCTCGCGGATCGCGGCGAGCGCCTCGGGGCTGCGTTCCTCACCGGCCAGGGCGAGCGCCGGGTCGCCGGGGATCGCGCGGACGCCCGCGAAGACCACGACGCTGACCAGGAACAGGGTGACAAGCGACTGCCTCAGCCGCTTGAGGACATAGCTGCTCATCGCGCGTACCCCGCAGACTTCACCCGGACCAGGCCGTCGCCGTAGACCCGTAGTCCGGCGATGTCCTTCCCGGCGACGACGTAGTTCTTCTGCCGGTAGAGGTAGACGAGGGCGTGCTCGGCGTTGACCTTCTCGGTGAGCTCGCGGTAGATCTCCGCGCGTTCGCCCTGGTCGCCCTCGGTGCGGCCGCGGGCGATGAGCTCGTCGATCTTCGCGTCGCCGAGTCCGTACGCGTTCATCGCGCCGCGGGTCGTCAGGAAGCTGGCGATGTTGCCGTCGGGGTCGAGCCGCCCGGACCAGCCGCTGCGGAAGGCGTCGTAGCGGCCGGAGTCGGTCTCCTCCAGCATCGAGGCGTACTCCATGGGCCGCAGGGACACCTGGAATCCGGCGTCCTTGGCCATGGACTGCACGACCTGGCCGAGGCGGATGTCCTCGGGGGTGTTGTTGATCGTGTACTCGAAGCGGACGGGGGTCTTCACCCCGGCCTCCTTCAGCAGCTTCCTGGCTCCGGCGACGTCGCGTCCGGGGCACTCGCTCGGCCGCACGCCGGGGGCGATGGCGGACTGCGGCGAGACGGGGCCGCAGGCCGGCTCGTACATCCCCTGGAACACGATCTTGTTGATCAGCTTGCGGTCGAGGGACTTCTCGAAGGCCTCGCGGACGCGGACGTCGCTGCCGAGCGGGGTGTCGATCCTGCCGGGCTTCTCGCCGAGGCCCTTGGTGTTGCCGACGTTGATGCCGATGCCCTGGTAGCCCATGGACGGCGAGTTGAAGAGCTTCAGCTTGGGGTCGGTGAGGACGCTGCTGACCTCGACCGGCGTCATCTGGTCGCCGATCTGCACGTCCCCGGAGCGGAGGTTGGCGAGCCGGACGTTGCCGTCGGGGATCGGCTTGTAGATCACCCGGTCGAGGTGCACGGCGTCCGCGTCGTAGTACCTGTCGTCCTTGACGAGCACGATCCGGTCGCCGCCGACGCGTTCCTTGTACTTGAACGGGCCCACGCAGGAAGGGTGGTTGGTGAAGTTCTTGCCGTACTTCGCGATCGCCTTCGGGGACAGCACCATGCCCGCCCGGTCGGCGAGGACGGTGGGCAGCGGGGTGTACGGCTGCTTCAGCGTGATCTCCACCGTGTACGGGCCGGTGGCCTCGACGCTGTCGACGGGGCCGAGTTCGGTGGCCCGGGCGGAGCCCGCGATGTCGCGGTGCCGCTTCAGGGAGGTGACCACGGCGTCCGCGTCGAGCTTCGTGCCGTCGCTGAAGGTGGCGTCCTCGCGGACCGGGATGGTGACGGTGCGGCCGTCGTTCGAGATCTCGGGCAGCTCGGTGGCCAACTGCGGTACGAGCTGTCCGTCCTCGTCGCTGTCGTACAACTTCTCGCACATGGACGCGAACACGGTCCGGCCCACGAGGGTCTGGGCGAGGGACGGGTCGAGCTTGTCGGGGTCCGAGGCCAGGGCGACGGTCAGCGTGCCGCCGTCCCTGGCCTCCCGGGCGTCGGCCATGTGCGCTCCGTCGACCTCGGTCGCCGCCGACTGCAGCGAAGTGCAGCCCGTGGTGATGGTCAGCAGTAACCCGACTGCCGCTGCTGAAGGCGCTGTTCGGCGCACGGGAAGGTACCTCCTGCCGCAGGAGATCAAGGAATACCGCAGACCGTATTTCGCATACAGTCGGTGCGACAAGGCCCCGTACGGAAGAAGATCGAGAGGGCCGTCAGGGCCGTCAGGACCGTTCCGTGAGGAAGCCCAGCACAGCGTCGAGGAACTCCGCCTGCGCCTCGATGTTCGCCAGGTGCACCGTCGGCAGGAGCGTGAACCGTGCGCCGGGGACGGTCGCGGCGAGCTCCTTGCCGTGCTCGGCGGAGGTGACCGTGTCGTGCTCGCCCGCGATGACCAGGGTCGGGCTGTGGATGAGCGTGGCCGTGCGGCGCAGGTCGGAGTCGCGTACCGCGGCCCAGCTGCCGGCCACGCCCTCGCGCCGGGTGGCGAGCAGGGTGCGGCGGAAGGCCTCGACCACCTCGTCGTCGCCCTGCAGCATGGGGGCCGGGAACCAGTTGTGCAGGAACATCTCCGCGGTGGCCCGCATGTCGGGCGCCGCGAGCAGCTCGGCGATCGGCCGGTCCCACTGGCTCGGCGGGCCGAGGTGCGCGGCGGTGTTGGAGAGCACCAGCCGCTCGACGCGCTCCGGTACGTGGATGCCCAGCCACTGCGCGACGATCCCGCCCAGGGACAGCCCCAGTACGTGCACCCGCTCCAGGCCCAGCGCGTCGAGCAGTTCCACCACGTCGCGGCCGAGCCGGTCCAGGGAGTACGGGCCGCTCGGCACGTCGGACGCGCCGTGGCCGCGCGCGTCGTACCGCAACAGCCTGAAGTGCTCGGTCAGGGCGGGCACTTGACCGTCCCACATGTGGAGGTCGGTCCCGATGGAGTTGGAGAGCAGCAGCACCGGCTTGGTCGCGTCGCCGTCGAAGCGGTAGGCGATACGGACGCCGTCGCCGGTGGTGATGGCGGCAGGGGTACGGGTCTCGGTGGTCATGTCGGCTCCAGGGAACTGGTGAACGCGTGGCCTCGCGGCCGGTGTGCTGTGCGTTCGGGTGTGCGCTCAGCCTAGGAACGCCGCCCACCCAGAGCTATTACAAAGATCGGACGAAGCCTGTAGGTTCACTGGACAATGCCGCCATGTCGAACTTCACGCTCCACGAACTGCAGTGCTTCGACGCGGTAGTTGTCGACGGCGGATTCCAGGCCGCCGCCGAGCGACTGCACCGCTCGCACCCTTCCGTGTTCGCGGCGGTCGCCAAGCTGGAACGCCAGCTGGGCCTGGACCTGCTCGACCGCTCCGGCTATCGGGTCCGGCTCACCGAGGCCGGCCGCGCCTTCCACCGCAAGGTGCGCCTCCTGCTGCACGAGACCGAGGAACTGCAGACGTACGCCGCGCAGTTGGCGATGGGCGAAGAGGCCGAACTGCGCGTGGTGCTGGGCGACCTGTGCCCCCTTCCGCCCGTCCTCGAACTGCTCAGCCGCTTCTTCGCGCAGCGCCCGCAGACCCGGCTGCACCTGCAGTTCGAGGCGATCACCGGCCCCTGGGAGCGGCTCCTGGAGGACGAGGCCGACCTTGTCGTGCACCGCGTACCCAGGAGCGACGTACGGATGGAGCGGGTCGATCTCGGCCGTGTCGCGCTCGTACCCGTCGTGGCGCCCGGCTTCCTGCCCTTCGCCCCGGGCACCGAGATCACACCGCAGCGGATGCAGGCCTTCACCCAGTGCGTGGTCCGGGACTCGGCGCGGAACCCGACCGAGCAAGGCCATTTCCTGGTCGAGGGCGCGCCCCGCAGCACCGTTCCGGACCACCTCATGAAGAAGGAGCTGATCCTGCACGGCATGGCGTGGGGTCATCTGCCGCGGTTCATGATCGAGAGCGAGTTGCGGGCCGGGAGCCTGCTGTCGATCGCCGGACGACACTTCCCCGGAGTGGTCGAGGACCTCGCGGCGGCCCGCCGGCGCGACCGGCCGCACGGACCGGTCGCCGACCAGCTCTGGGACTACCTCACCCGCCACGCACCGCTGCTGCGGCCGACGCTGGGCCGCGTCCCCAAGGCGAGGAAGACGCCGGTACGCGTCTGACTCTCCGCGTCACTCGATCACGAGCTCCACGTCGATGTTGCCGCGGGTCGCCTTGGAGTACGGGCAGTAGGCGTGGGTCTTCTCCAGGAGCTCGCGGCCCGCCTCGCCCTGGAGGTGGTCGGGGAGCTCCGCGCGCAGGACGACCGCGAGGCCGAAGCCGCCGTCGGTGTCCTTGCCGATGGAGACCTCCGCGGTGATCGAGGCGTCCTTGACGTCGATCTTCTCCTGGCGGCCGATGGCGCCCATCGCGCTGGCGAAGCAGGCCGCGAAACCGGCGGCGAAGAGCTGCTCGGGGTTGGTGCCCTGACCGTTGCCGCCGAGGGCGGGCGGGAAGGCGAGCGGCAGGTCGACCTGACCGTCGGAGCTGACGGCCCGGCCCTCACGGCCGTTGGCGGTGGCGACTGCGGTGTAGATGGCGTCCATGATCCAGTCCTGTCGTCGGTGGAATCTGCGTCCCCATATTGATAGCGCACAATTAAGTTGTGCACAACTTAATTGCGAGTGGCGGACGCCGTCGGTACCCTGGAGGGCATGGCTGCAACCCGCGACGTACGAGACGTACGAGACGTACGAGACGTACGAGATGTGCGTGAGGTACGAGACGAGGACCTGCTCCGACTCGACCGGCAGGTCTGCTTCTCCGTGCACGCCGCCTCGCGGGCGTTCAACAGCGTGTACCGCGAACCGCTGAAGGAGCTGCGGCTCACCTACCCGCAGTACCTCGTCATGCTGGCGCTCTGGGAGCACGACGAGCTGGCCGTGAAGCGCCTCGGCGCCCTCCTGCGCCTCGACTCCGGCACGCTGTCCCCGCTGCTCAAGCGGCTGGAGGCGGTCGGGTACGTGGAGCGGCGGCGCAGCGCCGAGGACGAGCGTTCCGTCGTGGTCCGCCCCACCGAGGCGGGCCGGGACCTCAAGGCGCAGGCCCTGGAGATCCCACGCCGGATCGCGACCGCGACGGGCCTCACGCTCGACGAGTTCCACCAACTCCGCGAACACCTCGACACGTTGACGCGCGCACTGGACTCGGCGGGGGAGAGCGCGGAGGAGAGGACGGGGGAGAGCTAGGCCGAGTCCGGTCGGACGGGATCGGTGAACGCGACGGGCTTGCCGGTGGCGTGGGCGTACGCGATCTCCCTGCGCGTGGACTCACCGATGTACCCGCCGGGGTTGACGACCAGAACCCGGTCGGCCAGGTCGATCTTGCGCAGGTGAAGGGCGCCGAGCGCGGCCTGCTGCTCGCCGGTGAGCAACTCGCCCGCTGCGCCTGTTTCCACCTCGCCCGGCGCGACGACGATGACACCCGCGAAGGTCAGATCACGGTTCGCCGCACGCATCTCGTCCACGAACCGGGCAGAGCCACAGATGCAGACGATCTCAGGCCGGTCGGGCACGGCTCGCTCCTTCGGTCGAACGGGAACCGCCAGTGTGACGGGAAACGTCCAGTGCGCACGGGGAGTTGGCGCGAACCCGGCCCGTGGCGGGCCTGCGTCGATATCGCGCCGCTGATCCCGCCCTCAGAGCGGGCTTTTGGCCACTCCCATGGTGAGCGGTGAGAGAGATCAGACGCGGGATTACGGTGAACCCTCCAGCTCTTGGAGATGGGAGAGGGGATCGGCATCGTGGGGGAGAGTCGACTCGGGCTCGTGATGGTCCACGGGTTCATGTCCGGGCCGAAGGTGTGGGAACCGCTGCGCGGACTGATCGCCGCCGACCGGGGGCTCGGGTTCGTCGAGCCGCTGACGTTCGAGTACGCGACCGGGCTGATGCCGGTCCACCCGCTGCGGGTGTTCCCGTCCATCGACACGGTCGCCGACAGCCTCAAGGAGTACCTGGTCACGGAGGCCGGTGCGTACGACCAGCTGTTCCTGGTCACCCACAGCCAGGGCGGGCTGGTCGCCCAGCGGTATCTGGCCCGCATGCTCCACGACGGCAGAGGCGCCGAACTCGCCCGGATCCAGCGGCTCGTCATGCTCGCCTGCCCGAGCAACGGTTCGGAACTGCTGCTCTCCTTACGACGGCGTGCGCTGGGCGGGCGCCATCCGCAGGAGAAGGATCTGCGCCCGCTGAACGACCAGGTCAGCGCGACCCTGCGTACGGTCGTCAAGGACGTCGTGCACGCCCCGGCGGTCACCGAACGGACCTGCCCCATCCCGGTGTCGGTGTATGCGGGCGAGAGCGACGGCGTGGTGTCCCGCGCCTCGGCGCAGTCCGTCTTCCCGGACAGCTCGGCCCTGCCGGGCGACCACTCCAGCATCCTCAGGGCCGACTCGCCCCAGCACCGGACGTTCACCGCGCTCCGCCGCCTCCTCCTCGCGACGCGCACCGAGCCGTACGCACCCGGGTCCGAGCCGTACGCACCCGGGTCCGAGCCGGCGGCACCGGCCCACGAGCACGCCCCGGCCGCGGAGAAGCCCGCCGGGAAGCGGCGCCCGACGCTCGCGATCGCCTCGGTCGCCGCCCTGGCGATCGTCGCCTCGCTCCTCTATTTCGCCCCGATGCCGTGGAAATCGGATGCCGACTCGTCCGGCCCCGACCCCAAATCACCGGACGCGGCTGCCAGTTCGGACACTCCGAGCCCGCCCCGACACGACGCCGTCATCGACCCGCCCGAGGATTTCCCGGCCACGAACAGATTCTGGTTCTTCGACATCAACGAGGACGAGAGAGCCGAATACGTCACGGTCTACAAGGACCAGACATTCAAGTTCTGGTGGAACGACGACGCAGAGGACGGCCCGTTGCTCACCGGCGGGCAGTACAAGAGCTCCTACATCCCCGCGCCCGGCGCGGACGGCGACGCGTTGCGTTTCGGCGACATCGACGGCGACGAACGGCCCGACTGCATGGTGGTCGACAAGACCGGCGGGGTGGCCGTCCACACCTGGGGCTTGGGAAACTCCGTCGCGTGGATGTGCCGGAAGGAGTACGGCGGCGACGCCGACGTTCCCTTGCTCGAAAAGGCAGGTATCGAGCAGGACCTCGAGGAGATCCAGTTCGCCGACGTCGACGGAGACGGGAAAGTCGACTACCTGTGGGTCCAACCGAGCGGCGAGGTGACCGTCTGGCGCAACGAGACGAAGGTGGGCGACGACGGTTCGATGGAGGTGCGCTGGTCCCCTCCCCGGAGCCTCTACAAGAAGGTCTTCAACCGTGACCTCAAGTTTGCCGACCTCGACGGCAACGGGTATGCCGAGCCGATCCTCATCACCCTGAAGGGCGGCGCACGGGGCTGGCTCACGGGCACGCCATCGTGCGAAAGCCCCTACGACATCGGGGAGATCGTGCCGGAACCGAAAACCCGCACCCCGGCGGAGGAGATTCAGCTCGCCGACGTCGACGGAGACAGAAAAGCCGAACTGCTGCGGGTCAGCAAAGCGGGTGAGGTCCGCGTCGAGAACCCCCGCCTGAACCACCGCTGCACATGACGTGACCGACGAACCGCCGTGGCCGCGGCCGAGACCGTGCTCGCCGACCCCGCCACCGCGTGGGAGGACTGCGGTATGTGGGAGACGGACGGCCCGGCCGTGCTCATGGACTCCGTGACGGCGGGGGACGAGCTGGGGGTTGCCTACCCGGCGGGCGGCGGCCCGCCGGAGGAGGCGCCCGTCCCGATTCCGCCCGGCCGCCGGGCAGTTCGCGCCGTCCACGCCTCGCCGATCGAGCACACCTCGGTCGGCGTGATCCACCTCCTGCCGCTGCCGCCGCTCCGCTGACGGAGAGGTCAGCTGCCGAACGGGATGTCCCGGCTCGTGGCCATACGGCGGCTCTTCGGGTGCGCCTCGACGTAGTCCGTGATGTACGAGAGGGACTCCCGCACCCCGCTGTCGTCCGTGCCGCAGCCCTTCGGGCCCCTGACGCCGTCCGGGTAGCAGGACATGCGGTTGCCGTAGATCAGCGCGTCCACGGCGGCGCCGGTACCGGAGCCGACGCCCGCGTCGGAGCCGTCCAGGAGGGTCTCGGCGCGTTCCCGGTCGCCGGGGCCGACCGTCCAGCCGACGGTGCGGGCGAGTTCCCCGCGGTCCCGGGCCTCCCCGCCGGCCTGCAACTCCTCGCGGATGCTGCCGAACTTGAACGCCATGCTGAACAGGCCGTTGTCCATGACCCGTTGGTTCCGCGCGACGGCCGCCCCGTGCTCGGCGTACCCGCTGCGCACGTCCGCGTAGTCACCGCTGTACGCGACGCCCTCCTTGCTGTTCAGGCTGCCCGTCACGTCTTTCCAGCCGCGGCCGCCCTCGGTCCCGTAGAAGCCGTAGAGCACCCGGATGCCGTGGCTCTCCAGCTTGTTGCGGGCCAGATCCCGCAGAGCAGCCGCAGAGCACTGCTTCCGTTCCGGATCACTGCTCTCGCACCAGTCGGGATTCTTCATGTCCAGCCATACGAACGAGACCTGACGCCCCGCCCGGTGCTCCTTCGCCACCTGGTCGAACATGTCGGCCATCGGGTCGCCGTAGCTGGTGAGGGTGCCGTCGTGGTCCGCCCACCAGCCTTCCTTCCAGGCCGTGGCGTCGATCTCCAGCGCGTTGGCGCCGTCCCGCAGTGCCGCGCTCACCCCCTCGGCGGTGAGCACCCGGTGGGCGATGGCCCAGGTCGGACGCTGCTGAGCAGGCCCGGACCGCTCGGCGGCGGCGGGCGCGGAGTTCTGGGCGGCGGTGGGCGCGGAGTTCTGGGCGGTTGTGGTCGCGGGGGCGGCTGCTGTGGCGGTCGCAGTGACTGCTGTGGCGGCCACGGCGGTGCCCAGCGCGGCCGTGACGAAGGCCAGGGCCGGCGGAAGCAGTGTCCTGCGGCGGCTGCGTACGGCGCTCATCCGGACGGGATCCTCTCTGCAAAACTCGGAGGAGCCTACGCGTAATTACCGCCCGGTAACCAGTCGGTGTGACGGACGCAACCGGTCGGCAACCCGACCGGGGGGAGGGGGAGCGGCGTGGGGCGGCCCGGGCGTGCGGCCTACCGTGAGCCCATGCCTCACGACATCTCACGCCTGCACCACGTCGGCCATGTCGTCGGTGACATGGCGCAGGCCATGGCGCTGTACCGGCGACTCGGCTTCCGTCTGCCGCCGCCGAGCGTGCCCGCGCTGGCACCCCGTGACGGCGGTGTACCGGTCCCCTTCGGGGCGGCCAACACGCACGCCGACCTCGCCCGTGGCTTCATCGAGCTGGTGACCCCGGTGAACGCCGGAAGCACGGCGGCGGGACTTCCCCGCGACACCCGGACCGTGCCGCTGCAGGCGCCGCCGGAGAAGCTGCCCGTACTCCAGTCGCGGATCGAGGCGACCTCCGCCCGACTCGCCGACTGGCGCGGCCAGTTCGAGGGGCTGCACATCCTGATGTTCTCCTCGCCGGACATCGACGGCGCGGCGGACCGGCTCACCGCGGCCGGTGTCGGGCACGGCGGCGTGAACACCGTCGGCCGACCCGTCGAGACCCCGGACGGCCAACGCACCGAAACGGTCCGCTACTTGGAGATCGGTCACGGGGAGGGCGGTGAAGCGGCGCACGAACCACCGGTGGGCCGGATCGGTGTCGTCGCCGACCTGGACCCGGACTTCCAGCACCTCCGCCACCTCGACCACCCCAACGGCGCCCAGGACCTCGCCGAGGCGGTGCTGTGCGTGGCCGACGACCAACTCCCCTTCGTACGCGAGCGATTCGAGCGGTACCTCGGCCGACCCGTCGACATCGACGCCGACGCACCGCTCACCCTCGTACGCGTGACCGACCTCCCCGATCTGCTGCCCGGCGAGCAGCCGCCCGCGCTCCCGGCACTGATCGCCTGCACCGTGACCGTCCCCGACACCGCACGGGTGCGTGCGCTGCTGGAGGAGAACGGGCTGCCCGTACGCGAGACCGGCCGAGGCGAGCCGTTCGTCCCGGCCGCGGCAGCCCTCGGCACGGCCCTGATCTTCCGTGAGGCCCCCTGACCCCTCCGACCACGCCGCTTCGACCTGGACGTCCGACAGCCGCCAGCAAGCCCCTGCCGCAGTGCTCATGCTGACGGCATGACGACGCTGCCCACCACCGAGCCGCCCACCGAGCCCGCCCCCGAGCCGAGCACCGAGCCCGCCACCGTCCTCACCGGCATGTACGCGGCGGAAGCCGAGTACCTGGCGGCGGGAGGCCCCGGCGAGGCTTCGTTCGACCTGCTCGCCCCGTTCTTCGCGCCCGACGTCGAGCTGCACCAGGCAGAGGGCCTGCCCTACGGAGGCACCTGGCGTGGGCACGACGGCATGACGCGGTTCTTCCTCAGGATGGGGGAGGTGTGGGAGTCGTTCGACATGGTCGAGCAGGAGTTCCTCGCCACCGGCGAGCACGCGGTCGTACGCACCCAGGTCCGCGCCCGCGCTCGCGCGACCGGCCGTGAGCTCGACTTCGCGGTCCTGCAGGCGATCACGGTCAAGAACGGGCAGATCACCGAGGTCCGCCCGTTCTACTGGGACACGCAGGCCATCGCCGCCGCCTGCACCGCGCCGACCGCACCCGGGGCGGGACCCGCCGACTGAGGACCTACCGCGCCGACAACGCCGCCCGCTCGGCCTTCTCCAACCAGCCGGTGTACCACTGGGCGAACCTCACCGGCGTACCGTCGTCGGCGAGGAGCGGGGCGAGGTCGACGTCGTCCGCCCGGCAGTCGGACCAGATCGTGCCGCGGTGGCTGCTGCTGACGACCAGCCACTCCCGCTGCGCACAGCCCCGGTGCGAGACCACGATCGCGCCGGCGGTGCGCTCCGGGGCGAACATGACGGCCGCCCACCGCTCGTCCCACGCCTCCGAGGCGTCGTCGAACTCCTCGATGTCGTCGAAGTCCTCCTCCTCGGGACGCTCATCGAGCAGAGCGTCGACCAGCTCCGGGTCCGGGCCCCGCTCCGGGAACGGCTCGGCGAGCAGCGACAGGTCGGCCAGATCCGCCCCGTCGCCCTCCCAGCGCCAACGGCCCTGCACGCGCCGGACCGGGAACAGCCCGTACGCGGGACCGGCGCCGCCCGCGCCCACCTCCAGCAGGAACGCCCGGTACTCCGCCGGCAGCCGCACGCCTATCTGCGCCTCCAGCTCGGCGAGTTCGCCGGGCGTGAGCGGATCCTCCAGAACCCACTCGTGCCCCAACGCCCCGAAGACCTTGCCGCTCCCGGGCCCGCCACCAGCCGCCTCGACCCGCTGACGTACGCCCACCCACCACTGATCAGTCATGAGCAGACCGTACGTCCCACCACTGACACCCCCGAGCCCACCACTGACACCCCGGCCGCCCTTCGACGCGGACAAGCCGCATCCCCTGACCGGCGCCTCGCTGCCGCAGATCCCCGGCCACGAGTTCTCCGGCACCGTCGTCGCCGGGTCAGCCCTCCCCACTACTCCGACCGGGCGTACGCATACCGGCCACTTTCCGGAGGAGCCACCGGCCCGGGCACCCTGACAGGACCCGGCGCTTTCACCAGCAGGCGAGACCTGATGCAGCCTCATATGGCTGATTGAGGCGGCTTGTTGACGCATATCTGCGGACAGGTGGCCGCGCCGGTCGGCCGACCAGGCCATGATCACCGCCATGAGAACCTCCCTGATGCGACGAGCCTGCGCTGCCGCAGCCCTGCTCCTCTCCTCGGCACTGGCCTCGGCCCTGCCCCCGGCCACCACGGCCGCCGCCCAACCCGGCGACTCCGTACGGAAGTCGGAGCAGTCGGAGCGGTCGAAGCAGTCGGAGCCGGGCGGCGCGCAGGTCCGGCTCCTCGGTGAGCGGACCGTCCCGCACAAGCTGGCCTTCGACGGCACCACGGTCGGCGGCCTGTCCGGCATCGACCGCGACCGCTGCACCGGCCAGTACGTGTTCATCAGCGACGACCGCTCATACCTGAACCCCGCCCGCTTCTACACCGCGAACCTCGACGTCGACGCCGCCGGAGTGCACGCCGTCGACTTCACCGGGACGCACGCCTTCCGCCGGCCGGACGGCGCCACGTACCCGTCGCCGAACACCGACCCGGGCAAGGCCGTCGACCCGGAGGAGATCCGCGTGGACCCGCTCACCTGCCGCTACTGGTGGGGTCAGGAGGGCGACCGGCCCAGGACGAGCGCCGAGCCGGTCGTGCAGCCGTCGATCCAGTACGCGTCCCGCACCGGCGGATACCGCGGCAGCTTCCGGCTCCCCGCGAACTACACGATCAGCGAGGACCGCGGCCCGCGCCGCAACCAGGTGATCGAAGCGCTGTCCTTCGGCGCCCGCGGCACCCGGGTCACCAGCGCGATCGAGGGGCCCCTCCTCCAGGACGGCCCGCTTCCCGACACCGACCGCGGCGCCCTCGTACGCCTCACGCAGCAGACCCGGACGGGCCGCGTGCAGGGCCAGTTCGCGTACCCGCTGGAGAAGATCTTCGCCCCGTCCGACCCGACCAGCCCCTGGGGCCCCGACACCGGCGTCCCCTCCCTCCTCGCCTTCCCGAACGACCCCGACCGCTACCTCGTCCTCGAACGCACCTGGGTCGCCGGCTCCGGCTACAAGATCCGCATCTACGACGCCACCACCCGCGGCGCGACCGATGTGCAGGCGATGGACGCGCTGGCCGGCGAGTCCGTCGTACCGATGCGCAAGACCCTCGTCGCCGACTTCGACGACCTCGGGCTCTCGTCCGTCAACAACACCGAGGGCATGACGTGGGGCCCCGTCCTGCCGAACGGCGAGCGGACCCTGATCCTCGTCAGCGACGACAACTTCTCCTCCGACGAGGCCACCCAGATCGTCGCCCTCGCCCTCACCTAGGGCCCGCCCGCCGATCGTGCGTACGCGCCGGTCACCGCCTCTCGTCGAGGACGGCGACGGCGACCGGCGCGTGCACTCCTGCCCCAGGTGTCTCTCAAGTGAGGATTTCTCATGAAGATCACCTCCGGGGCGGGCGGGGACCAGGAGGTACGACGACGCTGCTCACCCCGCCTGCGGACCTGCTGAGCGCGGCGCGCGCGTCGAAGAGTCGAGACGTCACTGCGACCTCACGCGCACCAAACACGCACACATGCCTGACAAACTGCGCGAGACATCGCCGGACCGGCGAACAATTTCATGACATAGCGAGGGTTTGACACATGCGCAAGGCGCGTATCGCACTGACGGCCGCTCTGGTCACCACGCTCGGCCTCGGGCTCACGGCCTGCGGCGGCGACACCGAGGACGGGGCGACGGGCAAGGAGAAGGCGACGACGGCGCCCGACCCCGGCAAGGAGAGCCCCAGCACCGAAGCCACCGACGGCGGCGAGAACGAGGGCGGCGACGCCCAGCCCGCAGCCGACGCCACCGCCCCGGGCACCGAGCTCAAGGTCGGCGAGAAGGCGGTCCTGCCCTTCGAGTACTCCGGCAAGAAGGGCACCCTCGCCATCACCGTCACGTCGATCGACAAGGGCGCCGAGGCCGACATGGCCAGGTTCGGCGACAAGGCGAAGGGCGTCACGCCGTACTTCATCAAGATGAAGGTCGAGAACGTCGGCGACACCGACCTCTCCCGCGCCTACGTCCAGCTCCGCGGCCTCCTCGCCGGCAACCAGAGCACCGGCCTCTCCCTGATCGGCGACATCCCCGGCAAGTGCGACAAGGAGTCCGCACCCGCCGAGTTCGCCAAGGGCGCGTCCTTCGAGACCTGCTCGCTCGCGGCGTCGAAGAGCGGCGACGTCACCGCCGCCGAGTTCGACGAGGGCGACGCGTACAGCGACAAGCCGGTCATCTGGACCGCCGGCTGACCCACCCTCGCGCCGCAGGCCTCCGGCCTGCGAAGGGCGAACGTCCGGCGCCCCGGCGGGAGTTGGCCGGGGCGCTGGGCGCGGGGCGCGCACCAGGGGCTTCGGGTTGCCCAGGTGTCCTACGCGCGCAGGGCCACTCGGCCCTTGTCGTGCCGTACGGCGCCGGCATGCACTGAGAGCGACACACCTACGCTTCCGGTGGCGCGACATGAGCCCCTCACCCGATCCCGAAGCTTGGCGCCGCCACACTCGGCGGGCCGCATCTTCACGTACCCCTCGGCGGCCGCCCGGCGCGGACGGTTCGCGTCCTCCGCGTCGGGGCCGGTTCCGGCGTGCGGGGTACGGCCGCGGGCCGCGCCGGCGGACCGTTCTGCTCGTGCTCGTCGCCTGCTTCGTCGCCCTGGTCGGCCTGGGCATCGGCCTCTCCGGCGGCGGTACCGGGGACTCGTCCTCGCCCGCGTCCTCCTCGTCGGATCCTGCCGTTCCGTCGACTCCGACCCCGACGTCCACGCCGCCCGCCCCGCCCTCCGGCCCTGCCGGCCCTGCCGACCCTGCCGGCCCTTCCGATCCTGCCCCGCAGCGCAGCCGGCGCGACGCCCCTGCTCCGCGCCCGGAGGCCACCGTCGTACGCGTCGTCGACGGGGACACGCTCGACGTCCGCGGCGACGGCGACGTACTGCCTGCCGGTGAGGTGGTACGGGTGCGCCTGCTGGCGATCGACGCGCCGGAGAAGGGCGCCTGCTTCGCCGAGGAGGCCACCGCGCGGCTGACGGAGCTGCTGCCTCCGGGGTCGGCCCTGCGCTACGAGCGTGACGTCGACCTGAAGGACCCCTACGACCGTTACCTGCTCTACCTCTTCGACGCGCAGGGCGTGTTCGTGAACGCGTCCCTGGTGGAGACCGGTCACGCCGAGGCAAGGCTGTACCCGCCGAACGATGCCCGGTGGCCCGAGATCAGCCGCGACGGGGCGGAGGCCGAGAGCACCGCGACCGGTCTCTGGGCCGCCTGCCCCGAGCCCGAGCCCAACTCGCCGGCGGAGCCCAGCCCTCCTGACGAGCCAGCGCCCGAGCCGCAGCCGGTCCAGCCGGACAACCCGGACGTGGGCGACCCGGACGCGGGCGACCCGGACGGCCTCCCGCCCGGCCCGCCCGCCGGTGCGCCGGACGTGGACTGCCGCGACGTACCCGGCCCCGTCCGGGTCGGCCCCGACGACCCGCACCGGCTCGACGCCGACGGGGACGGCATCGGTTGCGACAGCTGAGCCCGCCCCGGCCCCTGCCCCCGGTCGAGCTCAACTGGCCCTTTGCAGAAGGGAAGTGACCGACCAGCCAGTCTCCCCGCAGCCGCCCTGTGTCATCATGCGGTCGCGCCCCAGGGGAGTGGGCCGAGGTCAGGGACTGTCAGGGGGTTGGGATGGGTGCGGGTACGGAGCCGGACGGCTCGTCCAGGTCCGACGAGGAGTGGGAGCGGTTTCTGCGCGAGTCGGTGGCGGGCGCCGCCGACGCGCCCAAGGAGCCGTCGGCACGCGCCCGTGAAGTCGCCCGGCGACTGCGCGCGGAGCCCGACCGACCCCCCGAGGGCTGGCGCAGCTACACACCCGCGCGGCCCAAGCGGCGCACACGCAAGGGCTGGTACGCGGCCGGGCTGCTGGTCGCGCCGGTGCTGCTGGTGGTGGCGCTCGCGCCGGGTTGGACGGTGGACCTGTTCGCCGGTGCCGACTCCTCTCCGTCGGCTCCCGAGACCGCCCGCCCGACCCAGGCGCCCCGGGCGGAGGCAGCCCAACGCCCCACTCTCCAGGAGCCGTTCCGCGGCTCGCCCGCGGCGCGTTGGGCGGACGGCGCGGCGGGCATCACCGTGCCGAAGGCCGAGGCCCTCGGCTGGATGAGCGAGGCCGAGGTCGGGCAGGCCCTCGCCCGCAGCCGCGACTTCCTCGTCGCGTCCAACCTGGACCGCGGGGTGCTGCGCGGGGACCGTCCCGAGCGGGCGCTCGCGCGGATCAACCCGCACCAGAAGGACGTCCAGAACCTGCTGGACACGGCTTTCCGCGACCCGGGCGAGAAGAACGACCCCCTTCTCCTCTTCAGCCGCTTCCAGCCCTCCCGCACTCGCCTGGTCGGCGACGTCGTGAAGACCAGGGGCCGGCTCACGTACCGAGAGGGCGAGCGCGGCGCGCTCCAGGTGACCGCGGACGTCACCTTCGTCTACCCGGCCACCCCCGCGCACGCGGGCGGCGACGACGAGATCGTGCGTACGATCGTCCGCCGCGAGCTGGTCCTGAGCTGGGACGACCCCGACAAGGTGATCACCGAGCCGGGCACGTTCTCGATCGTCTCGTACAAGTACGACATGACCAACGGCGGTTGCGGCGGACCCACGGGCTACTTCGACCCGCCCTTCGGCACGGACCGCCGCGCTGACGAACCCGGCCCGGAGATCGACCCGTACGACCGCAGCACACCGGTCGCGGAGGGCGAGCCCGCCGGGGACGAGTGCAGGCGAGCGACGCGGTCCTAGCGCGGCCGCCTCGACCGCGGCGCCCCGGCACGGACGAGCGCGGTGTGCGGTCGACGGCGGCGGGGCGGGCGGCGGTGCTCGGTGCTCACGAAGGGTGCGGACTCCGGGTCGTGCTGTGGGCCGGGTCGGCCAGAGACGGCCGATGCCCACACCCCCGCCCCGACGGCCGAGTTCGTCGACTCCTAGAAGACGCCCGGGGCCTGGTCGAGGGGGCTGCGGAGTGCGCTGCGGTGCCCGCGCCATGCCTCCAACAGCGCGGCGGACAGCCGGTCTTCGAGCAGCACGGTGGCCCCGATGCCGAACGCCACCTGTGCGTCCAGCTCCGGTTCGCTCGCCAGCAGACCGTCGACCACCTCGTGCCGTACGACCTGTTCGTGGACGGCGTCGGCCTCGACGTGCTCGTCGTAGAAGCGCGCGGCGGCCGGGCCCGCCCCGGTGCGGCGGAGGGCGGCCGCGAGGCGGCGGGCGGCGGGCGGGGAGGTGACCTCGACCGTGGCGAAGTTGCCGACCAGGGCGCCGCGGAGGGCCCGGTGCAGCCCGAACAGGGAGATCACGTTGCCCGTGGCGAGGGCCTGGGCGGGGGCCGCGTCGACGTAGCGCCCGTACGCCGTGTCGAGGCCGAGGTCCGTCATCAGGTCGGCGAACAGCCGGGCGTGGATCTCCTCCGCCCGGCCGGCCCCGAACTCGTCGTACTCGACGGCGGTCATGCCCGCCTTGGCGCGCCCCCGCAGCCGCGGCAGGACCCATGCGTGCGGGTCGGCCTCCTTGAGGTGGTAGAGCGAGCGGAGCGCGGCGTACTCCCTGAGCTGCCACAGCTCGCCGTCGCGTTCCAGGTGGTGGCTGACGCTGCGCGCGTCGAAGCCGGTCGGCTCGACCAGAAGCGGGGCGAGGGCGTGCTCGGTGTCCGCGCCGGCCGGGACGTCGGCGCGCAGCGCGTCGAGGAAGCACGACTCCAACTCCGCGCGCAGCCCGAGGAGTTCGGGGTCCCACTCGCGGTCGTCGGGGACGCCGGCGAAGCCCTGGTAGTGCAGTTCGTACAGCACGTGGAGGGCGAGCTGCAGATCCTCGCCGTACGGGTCGGAGTCCCTCAAGTCCGCCTTCTTCACGGAGAGTTGGCCGGGCCCCTCCTCGGGCAACGACGCGATGACCGCGGCGGAGAGCGGGCCGGCCGGCTCGGGCAGGGGCGGGCCGGAGGCGTGAGGGCTGGGTCGGCCGGTCATGTGGTCTCCGGCTTCTGCGCAGGCTCGGCGGAGGACGTTTCGGCAGCCGGCTTCACCCGCTGCCGGTGGCTGGTGTCGCACCAGGGGTACGTGCGGCTGCGCCGGCACCGGCAGAGCGCCACGCAGAAGCGGCGGGACACGGACACGGCCCCCGATTCGTCGACCACCTCGACCGGGCCCTCCACCAGCAGCGGGCCGTCGGGGTCGAGGCGGACGCGTCGGGGACGGTCAGCGGAGCCGGGCACGGAACACCACCAACTCCTCTTGTTCGTCGGGCGGTTGATGCACGTCGGGGTTCACGAGGCCCTGTTCGCCGAGCCAGCCGCGACGCGAGCGCAGCACGGGCCCGAAGGGGACGCGGGCACGCCGTACCACCGTCGTGTCGAGGCCGGACGCGGCGAGCCGCGCCAGGGTGGCGTCGGGGCCCGTCAGCGCCGAGTGCACCATGAGCAGCACCCCGCCGGGGCGCAGCACGCGCGGCGCCGCGTCGCAGATCCGGTCCACGACCGCGCGCCCGTCGGGCCCCGCCTCCCAGGCCCGCGCCGCACCGCGCTGCGGCGGCCCGGCGGGCGAGGGCACGTACGGGGGGTTGCTGACGACCAGGTCGTACGTACGGCCCGGCACCGCGTCCGTGAGGTCGCCGCGGCACACGGTGAGCCGCAGCCCCGCGAGGGCGGCGTTGACGCGCGTGACGAGGACGGCGCGCCGGGAGATGTCGACGGCCGTCACCCGCGCACCCCGACGCGCCGCGCACAGGGCCAGGCAGCCGTTGCCGGTCCCGAGGTCGAGCACGTCCGTGGCGGCAGTGACGTCCTCCGCCGCCAGGGCACGCGCCAGGAGCCCGCTGTCGTACTGCGGGACGTACACCCCGGGTGCGGTGATCAGGCGGGACAGGCGCGGCCTGAGCACCGTGTCGACGGCCATGACATGCCTCCTGGACGGCGGATACACGCGGGCCCGGCGGCCTGACCTGGGCGGTCGGCCGTGCGGGCTGCCTCCACAGCACCTCCACACTTCCCAGTGCTCGGTCCGGCGCCGCTTAAACGGTCAGGGGTCCGCCGGGCGTCCCGCGTACGGCTCCGGCGTTTTCGGCGGGCGCCGCGGCCCTCACTCTCGGTGACCGAAGCCGTGCAGTGCCGGCTGGGTGGCGGACGACGGATTCACGGCGTGAGCTGGTGGTACCCACAGCGGGACAGGGAGGACCACATGACGGAAACCGCATCGTCCGACGACGTCGTGGAGCTCATCCTCGACGACCACCGGCGCATGGAGGAGCTCTTCCGCAGGATGCGCAGCGTGGAGGCCGAACGCGCAGCCGCGCTGAAGGAGTTCGCCGATCTCCTGGTGGCGCATGCGCTCGCCGAGGAACACCGGGTCTATCCGGCGCTCAAACGGTTCCGCGACGTGGACGACGACGAGGTCGACCACGGCGTCGAAGAACACGCAGACGGCAACAAGGCGCTCCTCGCCCTGCTCGAAGTGGACGACGTGGGCGGCGACGACTGGGACGAGAAGCTGGAGAAACTGGTCGAGACGGTCACCCACCACACCGACGAGGAGGAGCGTACGGTCCTCAACGACGCCCGCGAGAACGTGCCCATGGAGCGCCGCGCAGAGCTCGGCGCCGCCTTCATCGAGGACCGCGCCGCACACCTGCGGGCCGGCTGCGGCGACATCGACAACGTCCGCCGCATCGTCCGGTCCTGAACGCGCCGCCGGGCGTTGTCGTACGAGGTTCCTGCCGGAGTTCCTCCCGGAAGGCAGGGGCCGAAGGTGCGGGCGTCTGAACTCGGCCTGGACAACCGGCAGTTCCGTGATGAACGGCTGCCGGGGGCATGACAGGCGGCGCGACCTGTGGGTTATTGTTGCGCGCCGACTCAGTCATGATCGGCAACCGGCCGGACAGCCGTCTGCAGTGACGTCCGGTCCCCCCACGCTTGATGTTCGCTCTCCCCCCACGCCAGATCCACGGACCCCCGGCCGGGGGTCGTCACGTTTCACATCGGGAGATATCGCGTGACCTTTGAAGAGGGAAGACAGCCCTCGTCTCGACGTAACCACCGCATGGCGACCGCCATCGCTCTCGCCGCCCTGACGGGCGGCCTGCTGGTCCCCGCGCTCGCGGGCAGCGCTGCCGCGGCGACCGGAGAACACGCCTCGGTGTCCGGCCGCGACGGAGACTTCAACGGCGACGGCTACGTCGACCTCGCCGCCTCCGCCCCCGACGCCCCGGTCGACGGTCTGGCGGGCGCCGGGGCCGTCACCGTCGCGTACGGCTCCGCGGCGGGCGCGGGCGCCGACCAGGCCGCGCGGGTCACGCTCACCCAGAACTCCAAGGGTGTCGGTGGCCAGGCGGCGGCCGGTGACCACTTCGGATTCTCCGTGGCCATCGCCGACTTCAACGACGACGGCTTCGACGACCTCGCCACCGGCGCCCCGGGCGAGGACGTCGGCGACGATCAGGACGCCGGCATCGTCCAGATCCTGTGGGGCTCTGCGGAGGGCCTGCGGGGCAGCGCCGCGCTCGCCGACCCCACCAGCGCCGACCAGGACGCGCACGGGCGGACCCTCGCCGCGGGCGACTTCAACGGCGACGGCAAGGACGACCTGGCCGCCGGCAACACCTCGGCCCAGGCCTGGCTGTACGCGGGCGGCATCGCCGACGACGGCGCGGACAGCGGCACCTACCCGCTGGGCAACCTGAACGCCTGGGGCGGCGAGGTCGTCGCCCTCACCTCCGGTGACGTCACCGGCGACGGCGCGGACGACCTGCTGTTCAACCACTCCCAGCTCTATCGGAGCGGGGGCGACGCGAGCACGCTGGGCCTCAACTCCTCGCCCCTGCAGGTCGGTTACCGCGGCGGCTACTCCTCGGTCTTCGGGGACTTCGACAACGACGGTTACGGGGACATCGTCCTCGGCCGTGAGGGCGAGCACGGCGGCGAGATCACCTACGTGCCGGGCCGTCCCGTCTCCCAGACCGACCCGACCTGGACGGTGGACGACGTCGAGAGGTACACCCTCACCCAGGACGACTTCGACACCCCGGGCGACGGCGACCTGTACGACCAGTACGGCGTCGGGCTCGCCGCGGGCGACATCAACGGCGACGGCCACGACGACCTCGCCGTCGGCGACCCGAACGAGGACACCGACGCCGACACCGTCGCCGACGCCGGGCACGTGACCGTCATGTACGGCGGCTCCATCGGGCTCACGACGACCAACCGCCAGGTCTTCGACCAGGGCACCGAGGGCGTCCCCGGTGAGAACGAGGCCGGCGACGGTTTCGGCTCCCGCCTGCTGCTCAGCGACCTCAACGGCGACGGCCGCAAGGACCTGACCGTCGCGGCGCTGGGCGAGGACGGCGAGAGCGGTGCGCTCACCACGCTCCTCGGTTCGGACACCACCGTCACGGTCACCGGGGCCCGCAGCCTGACCCCGGCGTCCTACCTGCTGTCGACCGACGGACAGCCCCACCTCGGCAGCAGCCTCCAGGGCCACCCGCCGATAACCCCCCAGCCGCTCCCTGACGTCGGCTGAGAACGCGGAATCCCGTAGACGGGAGGGCCCAGGCCGGGGACCGGGACCCCGGCCTGGGCCGTCCGCGGACGAAGCGAGGAAGTAGCCCTGCGGCGCCCGGGGGCTCCGCCCCCGAACCCCCGCTCCTCAATCGCCGGAGGGGCTGGACTTCAGGGGCGCGGGGACTGCGCGAGCGGCCACGACGGCGCGGCAGCCGAACACCGCACCGGTCGACTTCGCCGACGTACTCACCGCCGCCCCACGGCGAGCCGAGCGCTCACCGGACCGCAGCCCCGCAGGGAACTCACCGGGCAGCCCCGGCCCACTCCCCGGCCCGAGGCGGGGTCACCGTACCGGTGCCGGACTCCGGCCTGGCGCTGCGGAGGATGGCGCGTTCGGCAGGGGTGGCCTGCGCGGTCCACTCGGGGGCGAGCGCCGCGTACGTGGTGACGTCGTGCCAGTGGCCCTGGGTGTGGAACAGCTGGCGCAGGGTGGCCTCGGGGTGGAGGCCCGCCGCGCGCATGACGTCTTCCATGCGGGTGTGGTCGGCGCGGTGTCCGGCCCAGATCCGGTGCAGCCCGAGCGGCCCGAACCCGTACGCCATGAGGAGCCGCCCGGCTTCGTGGCCGTGGCCGCGGACCGGGGCGTCGGGCAGCAGGACCAGGCTGGTGAGCATGGCGTTGCGGCCGAACTCCTCGACGAGCAGGCCCATCGTGCCGACCATGGTGTCCTGCCCGGGCGGGCACACGGCCATGGTGTGCTTGCGCCGCGGGTGCGTGTACGGCTGGGCGAGGTGCTGGGCGAACGCGTCCTGCGCCTGCCGGGCGTCCATGCGGTCGACGCCGAGGTAGCGGGTGAGCAGCCGGTGGGTCTGGATGCGTTCGAAGGGCGCCAGGTCGGTGGCGCGCAGCTCACGCAACCACAGGTGTTCGCCGTGCAGTTCGGGCAGCCGGTTCATCGGGTCGCTCCTGCCGTCGGGCGTCCGAGAGCCGCAGGGCGAACGGCGGTGCCGAGCGTCTCGCCGGGCGCGATGAGCGTTTCGAGGTCCACGTAGTACCGGCCGGACGCCACCCCGTCCCCCAGCAGGATCCGCCGCGCGGTGTCCGTCACCAGGGCGCCGCCCAGCATGACCCCGCTGGCGAGTTGGGGCCAGCTGGACAGGGTGCTGCCGATACGGGGCAGGGCGTCGGTCATGGCCGGGCTGAGGCGGCTCTCGTCGCAGATGCGCAGCAGGTGGGCGAGAGCGTCCGACGGCGGCAGCCCGCGCACCTCGCGGGCGCTGACCTCTCCCGTACGGCCGTGGAACAGCGGCCGGTCCGGCTCCAGGTCGAACCGCTCGACGTCGAGCAGGCCCCGGTCGTTGGCGTCCATGAGGACGGGGACACGGTGCCGGCGGGCGTGCTCGCGGGCGGCGGTCTTCACCCACGGGGTGTCGCACTCCTCGACGAGCAGGTCGAGGGGGCGTTCCGGGGCGTCGAAGAAGGACTCGATGGTGTCGTCGGTGAGCCCCTCGTGGAACAGCTCGATGTCGAGGTAGGGGTCGATCTCGTACATCTGCCGGGCGCACAGCACGGTCTTCGGCAGGCCCAGATCGTGGACTCCGGCGCGCAGCCGGTTGAGGTTGCTCAGGGAGAGGGCGTCGAAGTCGGCAAGCCGGAACGACCCGCCGATGCCCTCCATCGCGCAGGTGAGCGCGGCGCTGTTGCCCACGGACAGGCCGACCACGCCGATCCGCCGCTCCAGCAGACCCTGCTGCTGAACCGCCGTGATCTTGTCGCGGTTGCGGTCCGTGCGCACCCGCCGGAACTGCTCGCACGGCAGCAGATGCACCAGCCGCCCGGACCACGGATACCAGGCCCAGGTGCCGTGGCGGCCGGGCTCGACGCCGCCCGTCAGCTCCTCGACAGCGGCCTCGAGGCGCGCCCCCGACAGCTCGTCGCCCGGGCGCAGGCAGCGCGCCAGCTCCACGAGTTGCTCGTCGATGCGGTCATGCACCTCCCGTACGGATCCGGAGGCGAGCAGCGCTTTCAGTGCGGCCCGGCCGTCGGGCTCGCAGGGGCGCAACAGGGCGGGGCGGACGGCGGCCTGGTGTCCGGGGCCGGGGTCGGTGCCAGGCCCGTACCCCGGGGCATCGCTGAACGAATTGATCACGAGGCCGGAAATTACCAGGGGCGGATCTTGGAAAAGCCTTTACGACAGGAGACGCGCCCGGTCGAATTCATGCGCGCACTTTCACTACCGCGCGCCCCCCTCAACCCCCGCCCCCCAAGGGGCCTTTGGGAGGGAGAGCGGGCGCACGGCAAGTGAGCTGCTTATCGCATTTAGGGGGCGAAAGGGCGAAAGGGCGAAAGGGCGACCGGGGTATTCCCGTGCCTACAGCGGAGCCTCGCCGCCCGCCGCCCAGGCCAGCATGGCGCCCGGGTCGGCGTGGGCGGCCTGGCGGTAGTAGTTCTCGTACGTGCCGGCGCCGACCAGTTGGCGTGCGGTGCTCTCGCCCATCTCCCGCAGCGGCTGAACGTCCGGCGCGCCCCGCTGGGGGTGGCCGACCGCCTCCCACAGCCGCTGCCCCGCCCCGGAGGCCAGCGCCGCGGAACGCCCGTCGCCGCTCGCCGAGTACGACGCGGCCAGCATGTCGAGGCCGAGGGCGATCCCGAACGTGTCGCCGATCTGCTGCTTGGACGCCAGCATCGAACGGGCATGCTCCAGCGCCGCATCACCCTGCTGCTCCCGCAGCGCGATCACACACAGCTGGTAGTCGGTGTACGAGCGGACCCAGTGCTCGCCCATCTCCACGCACTGGGCGCGCAGGGCGGTGGCCCCTTCCCGGCTCTCCTCCAACTGCCCGACACCGGTGAGCGCGAACAGCCGCAGCATCCGGCACATCATCACCGCGTGCCCGGCCAGTGCGGCCGTATCGCCACGGTCCTCCTGCGCGCTCTGCAGCGCACCGTCCAGCAGGTCGAGGGCCTGACGGGCGTTGCCCCGCAACAGGTCGCTCATGGCCTGCAGATACGCGGCGCGCAGCAGCCCGGACGGATCCTCGTCGGCACGTGCCAGGGCCAGACACTGTCGCGCCAGGTGGTCCCCGGTGGCGTGGTTGCCCTGCAGCAGATGCGTCAACCCCAGCGCCCAGACGGCCCGTTGCCGCGTCCGCGCCTGCTGCCCGCTGTCACCGGCCTGCAGGACACGGGCCAGATACTGCTGGGCGGTGTGCGCATGCCCGCAGCACGTCCAGTAGAAGCCGGTCAGCGTCGCCAACTCCAGGGCGTCGTCGACGCGGTGGTCCAGCAGGTAGTCGAGCGCCGCGCACAGATCCGGGTGGGCCTCCTTGATCGTGCGGTACCAGCCGGTCTGCTCGGCGCTCGTCCACGTGGAGTCCGCCTGCCGCGCCAGGTCGAGGAAGTACGTGGCGTGAGCGATGGCCATGCTGTCCAGCTCGCCGAGTTCCGCGAGCCAGAGGCGCCCGTACTCGCGCACCGTGTCGAGCAGCAGGTAGCGCTCGCCGCGGCGCGTGACCACGGACTTCTCCACCAGTCCCGCCAGCGCCTCCTTGACATCGCCCGAGGTCAGCGGCCCGCCGGCGCACAGCGCCGCCGCCATCGACGCGTCGACGTGCCCGAGCACGATCGACAGCCGCGCCCACAGCAACCGCTCCTTGGGCGTGCACAGTTCATGACTCCACCCCAGGGCGGTACGCAGCACCTCGTGCCGGCGCGGCGTCGGAACGCCCACCGGGTCGGACTCGCCCCGCTGAAGATCGTGCCGCGGACGCCGCAGCAACTCCTCGATGCTGCTGTGCCGCAACGCCCCGGCCGCCAGCTCCAGCGCCAACGGCAGCCCGTCGAGATACGTGCACAGCTCCGTCACCTGGTTCAGCTCACCGGGCTGCGGCACCACCCCCATCTGCTCCGCGCGCCGCAGGAACAGCTCGGCGGCGTCCGTCGCACACGGCAGCGGCTCGACCACCACCACATGCTCGGCCTCCAGATGGAACACCTCACGACTGGTGGCCAGGATCGTCAGATTGGGGCACCGTGCGAGCAGCGTCTCCACCAACTGCCGGCAGGCGGGCAGCACATGCTCGCAGGAGTCGAGGACGATCAGCAGATCCCGTTCGCCGATCCACTCGCCGACGACGTCCAACGGCATCCGCGGGGTGTGGTCGGACAACCCGCACGCATCCGCGACCAGCGCCGCCAGCATCCGCTCGTCGGCCAGCTGCCACAGATCGGCCCAGCAGCTCTCGTCACCGCCGGCGGCCTGCTCACGCTCGACCAGCTGCCGGGCAAGCCGGCTCTTGCCGACCCCGGCCGTGCCGGTCAGCGTGATCAGCCGCTGCGCCTTCAACGCGCCCTGCAATGCGGCCAGTTCCCGATCCCGCCCGACGAACACGGCCCACGCTCCCCACCGTTACCAGGCCCCCGGTACCGCCGTGACGCCGCGTCGACCTCATGGCCACGGCCCTCCGGACCGGCGCGCCACAGCACCTGCCGCCCCACCTGCGGGGCCGCACCGAGAACACTCTCCGGCAAGGCATCCTGGCACTACAGCGCGGCCCACGAAACACCTTCGGAGCAACCGGCTCCGCGAACTCACCGCAATCGAACGGAAGTTGGCGTCGGCTCAGCCCCGAGCACCTGCCACGCGGCACGGTCACCGGCCGCTGGGTCACCAACGGCGGCGGCGCCCTGGGTGAAGGGTGAGCCGCAGGCCGGGGCCTGGAGGGCGAGTTCGCCGAAGTCGATGACGGCGCTGATGCGGCCGCTGGTGGTCAACAGGTTGCCGGTGTGCAGGTCGCCGTGACACCGCACCGGTGGCTGTTCCCAGGCGGGCGCGGCAAGGGCGGTGTTCCACTGCGCGGCGCGAGGAGGAAGTCCACACTTCGGCTCGCCGCCCGATCGCTCCGGGGGCGGGGCAGCCGCCCCCCCCCCCCCCCGCGGGCTCTTCGCCGAGGCGGTAGAGGGCGTGGCCGGATCCGGTCGGTTCGAACGGCCGCAACGGCAGCCCGGCCCATTGCGGGAAGCCGGACGTCCACGTCCACCAGCCGCCTGGCCGGCGCCACGTCGAGAGCCGGGGCGCCCCACGCACACAGCCCGACGAACGACATCCGACGAACGACATCCACGTAGAGCCGAACGATGTCCGTGGAGGGACGAACGACATCCACGTCCGTGGAGGGACGAACGACATCCCCGGAGAGGAGAGCAGGCGGCCGCGCGCCGCCGAGCGCTGGCCCTGCTCGATACCGGGCCGCGTTCACACCACGCGGTGCAGCAGGAACGTCAGCAGCGCATCCAGATCCCGGGCCGCCCGCGGGACCAGCGGTACGCCGCTCAGGCAGGCGCGGGCGGAGTCGAGGCTGCGCCGGGCCTCGTCCCGGGCGGCGGCGGCTCCGCCGGCCTCGTCGATGAGCAGGGCCGCGCGGGCCAGTTCGGCATCGTCAAGGCGGGTCGAGGAGTTGAGGAGACCGGCAAGTTCACGCGCCGCGCTGTTGTCCGCGGCGAGAGCGGTGAGCACCGGGTGGGTCTTCTTCCGATTCCGCAGATCGCTGTGGAGCGGTTTGCCGGTGACGGCCGGATCACCCCAGATGCCGAGCAGGTCGTCGACCGTCTGGAAGGCCACACCGAGATGACGCCCGGCCGCATCCAGCGCCTCCACGGCCGCCGCGGGCGCCCCGCCTAGCAGCCCGCCGATCGCGGCGGAACAGCCAAGGAGCGAACCCGTCTTGCGCTCCGCCATGGCGCGGTACTCCCGGGGCCGTACGGCATCGGCGCCGGTCCAGGGGCGGGACTCGAAATGCAGGTCCTCCGCCTGGCCCCGCACCAGCTCGGACAGCGTCGCGCACAGGCGCCGCACCGCCGCGGCCGCGTGAACCGTCGGCGCATCGGCGAGAGTCCGCAGGGCCAACGCGAACAGCGCGTCACCGGTGAGCACGGCAGGGCCGGTCCCGTACGCCTTCCACACCGTCTCCCGGCCCCGCCGCAGCACATCGCCGTCCATGACGTCGTCGTGCAGCAGCGAGAAGGCATGGATCAGCTCGACCGCGACCGCCCCGGCGACCGCGACCGTGCCATCCGCTCCGACGGCTTCGGCACCGAGCACCGCGAGCGCCTGACGCACACCTTTGCCCTCGGCGGCCCCGACAGCCCGGGCGCCGGTCACATCGCGCCACCCGAGCGAGAAGGCGGCCACCTCACCGGTCCACGGGTCGAGGCTCGCCAGAGCCGAGGACAGCGCGGGCCGCACCAACTCGCGGCACCGTTCCAGCATGTCGGGCACGGCGGCACCCACGACCACCCCAGGCGCAGCGGAAGCCGCACTCATCGCCGAACCCCCTCGCCGGCCGCCGACGCCGTCCCCTCCGGCAGCGGACCGACGCCCAACTCGGCGGCGGCCTTGCCCACCATGTCCCGCCCGTGCCGCAGACCGATCCGCTCCAGGTCATCGGCAAGACCGGCCAACTCCGCAGCGGTCTTCGACCGGTCCCTGCCCAACCGGGCGAGCGACTTCACCAACCCCAGCCGGGACAGCGCCGTCCCCCGCAGCTCAGCCATCGCAGCGAACCCGTCGAGCGCCTGCGCATACGCGTCCCGGGCCGACGCGTAGCGACCGTCGCGGTAGAGGACGTTGCCGCGCATCTTGTGGTTGTACGCCAGCGCACTCGACAGGTTCATCTGCCGACAGCTCAGTTCGGCCTCGGCGAGCAACGCGAGCGCGCGCTCCGCATCCCCGTCCCGCACGGACACCACGTCGGCTATCCCCCGCAACGCCCACGCATGCCCCCGCCGGTCGTCCGCCGCCTCCGCGACCCGGGCCGCCTCCTCGAACAGGTCGAGCGCGGTGTCGTACGAGCCGGTGTTGCGGTGCATCTGCGCGATGCCCTCAAGGGCCCACACCGTATGCCGTGCCTCGCCACGTTCGCGCGCCTCGGCGAGCAACTGCGCGTGCAGGTCACGGACCGCCTCGTAGTCGCCCTGGATCCGCCCCGTCTCCGCCAACCCGGCCAGCGAATAGCCCCGGACCACCACATCGCCGCCACGTTCACCCAACTCGGCCGCAAGCCCCAGCAGTCGATACGCGAGAGCCAGCGCGCCCCGCTGCCGGGCGAGGGTGCCCCCACTCCACAGGGCCCACGCCATCGCACCGAGATCCCGCACCGAACGTGCCGTCCGGTAACTCGCCTTCCAGGCCCGGTCGGCCTCCGCGACGTCGCCAAGACGCCGATGCGCCTCCGCGACAGCGAGCCCGCACCGCGCCATCTCGCTTCGGTCACCGGCCTGTTCCGCCGCCCGGAGCTCCTCGACGCCCCGGGCCAGCACATCGGTGAGGGACGCGTTCACCGACAACGACCCGAGGGCGCCCTGGTACTCGGGAGCGAACGCCTTGCTCTCCACGCCGCCGGCCCGCGCCGACTCCCGCTGGGGCAGCTGTGTCATCTGATCCACCGTCACGCTCACTTCCTGACCGTTCCTGACGATCAAGACGCTACGAGCGCGAGGGTCTGCGGCGAATCCGTCCCTGTGCTGGTCAAGGGGTCCGACTTGAGTGCTACCCGCATGACGGACGTCATGACCGAGACGTACGGGACGGAACGTGCTGCCTCTGCCGTTCGGCAGAGGCAGCACGGACCGGATCGGTCTTCACCGCCGGGCTCGGAGGACCGGATGAATCCCCGACGGACGCTCCGTACCTTTCCCCGAAGGTCGGACGGAGCCGTGGTGCGCGAGGGCTCGGCCAGCGAGGATGCCCGCCATGACCACCGGGAAAGACCTTGCTCCCACGCGCTCGGCACACTCGACGACCTATGCGTTCGGCGCAGGTGCGGCCTCGGCGGTGCGGAGCTCCGGCTGCCGCTGCTGATCGGCCTGTTCGGTTTCGCCGCCCTCTCCGCGGTCATCCTGAACAAGGCGATGAGCCTGGTCGTGGTCCTGGTCGCACTGCCCGCCCGATGGGCGGCCGTCCCGGCCTCCGAGATGGCGGGGCACTGGACGGTCGCGGTGAATCTGCTCGCCGGAAGCCTGCTGGGCGCGTGGGCGGGCGCGAGCTGGGCGGTACGCATGCGCAGCACCACCCTCTACCAGGTGCTGGCGGCCTTGATGGTGCTCATGGCCGCAGCCCTGCTGCTCACGCACACAGCCACCCTCGGGACCGTCGCTCTCCCGCTGTGGGCGCAGGTGCCCGGCGGGGTCGTTGCCGGGTTCGGGATCGGCGTGGTCGCCGCGATCATGGGTGTGGCGGGCGGTGAACTGCTGATCCCGACGATCGTGTTGCTGTTCGGCCAGGACATCAAAGTGGCGGGAAGCCTGTCCCTGCTCGTGTCGCTGCCGACCATGCTCGTGGCCTTCGCCCGCTACAGCCGCGACGGCAGCTTCTCCGTGCTCGGCACCCACCTTCGCTTCACTGTGATCATGGCTGCGGGCTCGGTCGCCGGCGCGCTACCGGGGGGACTGCTCCTCGGCGCAGTCCCGGACCTCGTACTCATTCCGGCCCTGACGGTGATCCTTCTCTACTCCTCGGTCAAGCTCGCACGCCACGACTAGAGCGAGTCCAACTCCCGTTCGGCTTAGGTGAGTTCGGCGACCCGGCGGCTGCGCAGGCGGCCCTCAGGCCGTGACGAGCTCCTGCTCCCGGTCCGGCGCCCCGGCCTCGGGCTCGCCGACGCCGGGCTCGTTCACCTTGGGCTTCCTGTTCGGCAGGGACAGCCGGAAGACCTTGCGCCAGGCGGAGAACACCTGCTTGGGCAGCGGCCCGCTGACGTACTCGAGCTCGTACTTCTCGAACAGCGCGCGCACCTTCACCGAGACCTCGGCGTACCGGTTGCTCGGCAGGTCGGGGAACAGGTGGTGCTCGATCTGGTGGGAGAGGTTGCCGGTCATGAAGTGCATGGCCTTGCTGCCGCTGATGTTCGCCGAGCCCATCATCTGGCGCAGGTACCACTGGCCGCGCGTCTCGCCCTTGATCGACCGGCGCTCGAAGACCTGCACGCCCTCGGGGAAGTGCCCGCACATGATCACCGAGTGGGACCAGAGGTTGCGGACCACGTTCGCGGTGAACGTGGCGGCGAGCGTGGTGAGGAACGACGGGCCCGAGAGCAGCGGGTGGATCACGTAGTCCTTGAGCACCTGCTTGCGGATCTTGCGGCCCACGGCCTTGGCCTGCGCGCGGAACTCCGGGTTCTTACGGCGGCGCTTGCTCAGGTTCTTGCCGAGCTCCAGGTCGTACGCGGCGATGCCGTACTCGAAGAAGCAGGCGTTGACGAAGTTCCACAGCGGCTGGCCCAGGTGGAACGGGTGCCACTTCTGGTCCTCGTCGACGCGCATGATGCCGTAGCCGAGGTCGTTGTCCTTGCCGATCACGTTGGTGTACCGGTGGTGCAGCTCGTTGTGCGAGTGCTTCCACTGGTCGGCCGGCGAGGCGTGGTCCCACTCCCAGGTGGTGGAGTGGATCTTCGGGTCGCGCATCCAGTCCCACTGGCCGTGCAGGACGTTGTGGCCGATCTCCATGTTGTCCATGATCTTCGCCACGGAGAGCCCGGCGGTGCCGAGGATCCACGCGGGCGGGAAGAACGAGAACAACAGCACGCCCCTGCTGGCCAGTTCGAGCTTGCGCTGCGCCGAGATGACCTTGCGGATGTACGCGGCGTCCTTCTCGCCGCGGTCGGCGATCACCTCGTCGCGGATCGCGTCGAGCTCGCGGCCGAGCTCCTCGATCTGCTCCGCGGTCAGATGGGCGGTGGGGTCGATGGCGGTCAAGCTGTGTTCCTACCGTTCGATGTCGCAGGGGCCCGCCGCGGCGGACACGCAGGTCTGGACGAGGACGCCCGGCTCGGCCTCGGTGATCTCGCCGGTGCGCAGGTCGCGGACGGCGCCCGCCTTGAGCGGCGTGACGCAGCCGAAGCAGATGCCCATCCGGCACCCGGACGGCATGAGCACACCGGCCTCCTCGCCGACGTCGAGGAGCGGCGTCGCGCCGTCCGCGTCGACGGTTCTGCCGGTCGTACTGAACGTGACCTCGCCGCCGTCGCCCACGGCGGCGACGCTGGGACGGAAGCGTTCGGTGTGCAGACGCTCCGGCACGCCGTGCCCGGCCCAGTGCTTCTCGGCGGCGTCGAGCAGGCCCGTGGGCCCGCACGCCCAGGTGTCGCGCTCGGCCCAGTCGGGCACGAGCGCGTCGAGACGGGCGACGTCGAGCTTGCCGTCCGTGTCGGTGTGCACCTCGATGAGCCGCAGCTTCCCGTCCGCGGCCAGGCCGTGCAGCTCGTCGCGGAAGATCACGTCCTGCGGCCGGGGCGCGCAGTGGACCAGGACGACGTCGTCGAACCCGGTGTCCCGCAGCATGCCCATCACGGGCGTGATGCCGCTGCCGGCCGTCAGGAACAGCACCTTGGCGGGCCTGGCCTGCGGCAGTACGAAGTCACCGGTCGCCTGGTCGAGCTGGATCAGCGTGCCCGGCCTCGCCCTGCGCACCAGGTGGTTGCTGACCTTGCCGTCCGGGATCGCCTTCACGGTGATCGTGACGCGGCCGTCCGCGCGGTCGGTCGGTGAGGTGAGGGAGTAGGCACGCCACAGGCGTACGCCGTCCACGTCGACCCCGACCCGTACGTACTGACCGGGGGTGTGGCCGCGCCAGCCCCGGCCCGGCCTGATCACGATCGTCGCCGCGTCGGCCGTCTCGGGGTGCACGGCCTCGATGCGGCCGCGCAGGTCGGCGCCCGCACGCAGCGGGCTGACCAGGTCGAGGTAGTCCGACGGCAGCAGCGGCGTCGTGACCATCTCCAGCAGTTTCCACGCCCTGCCGCGAAGGGCTGTACTCGTCATGGCCCCAGCTTGCTGTGCCTCAGGGCGTAAAGTCCTGACCGTAGGACGTAAATCTGGTCAGCAAAATTGTTCGCAAAGAACAAACTAGGGGCGGAAACGTGAGTCAGGCGATCCGCAGGGCCAGCGAACTGGCCTTGGATGAGACGACGGTCACAGCACTGCGGGCCACGCTGAGGACCACCGCGGACGAGGTCGTCCAGGCGATCATCGACGAGGTCCCGCCCTACGCCAACGCCCTCTCCGGCCACATGGGCGCCACCATCCGCCGAGCCGTCCGCACCGCCCTGGGGCACTATCTCGACCTCGCGAGCGGCAAGGCCGCCAGCGGCGACGCCGGTGACGCCGCCTACGAGCTGGGCCGCGGCGAGGTGCGCGACGGCCGCTCCATGGACGCCCTGCTCAGCGCCTACCGCGTCGGCGCCCGCGTGGCCTGGCGCTGCCTAGCCGCGGGCGCCGTACCCGCGGGCCTGCCCGCCGCCGACGTCGCCAAGTTCGCCGAGCTGACCTTCGCCTACATCGACGAGCTCTCCGCCGCGAGCGCCGCGGGCCACGCCGACGAACTGGCCGCCCGGGGCCGAGCCCACCAGCGCCACCTGGAACACCTGGCCCGCGACCTCCTCGCCGGGGCGAGCCCGGACGTGCTGCAGACCTCCGCCGGGCGGGCCGGCTGGCAGCCCCCGGACTCGCTGACCGCGGTCCTGCTGCCCGCCGCCCAGGCCTGGCCCGCCTACCGCACGCTCGACCCGAGCACCCTCGTCCTCGACGACCTCCCGGACGCCACCGGGGTGCTCCTCGTCCCCGACGCCGACCGGCCACGCCTCCTGCGGCAGCTGGCCGACCGCACCGCCGTCACCGGCCCCGCCCGCCCATGGACGCGCGCCTCCGCCTCGTACGCCCGTGCCGTACGCGCCCGCTCCCTCTCCGCCGACATCCGCGACACCGAGGACCACCTGCCCGAACTGGTGCTGAGCGCCGACGAGGACGCGTACGCGGACCTGCGCGCCCGCGCCCTCGCGCCCTTGCGGACCCTGCCGCCCGCGACGGCACGGCGCCTCGAGGAGACGCTGCGGGAGTGGCTGCTGCACCAGGGCAGGCGGGACGAGGTGGCGGCGGCGCTGTTCGTCCACCCCCAGACCGTCCGCTACCGGATGGCGCAGCTCCGCGACCTGTTCCCCGACCTCGCGTCGCCGGCCACCGTCCTCGAACTGACCCTGGCGCTCGGCCGCCGGGCCGGCTGACGCGTACGCCGACCGCCGTCAGGCGCGGGTGTTCACGCTCACGGGCCGGGAACCGGTCGGAGGCGTCCAGCCCTGAAGGGTCGCGGGCAGACCGACCCTCGTGTTGCAGTCGATGACCTGGAAGTGCAGATGCGCCCCGTCGGCGGCCCCGGTCGCGCCGGACCAGCCGATCACCCGGCCCTGGGGAACCTGGTCCCCGGCGTTGAAGATCGCCCGGTTGAGGTGGGCGTAGTGGGTGCACTGCCCGTTGGGGTGCCGGATGATCACCTCGATGCCGTTCTGCCAGTACGGCGACCAGTCCGACACCAGGACCGTGCCGCCCTGGGCCGCCGACACCTCGTAGTTCGCGGGCAGCCCGAAGTCCCAGGCGTACTCGTTGTACGGCCCGGTGTGCGAGTACGTGCCCTCCGGGCCCTGCGTGACGGTGTACGACTCGCCTGCGGGGTAGGGCAGTTCGTACCCGGCGTCGTCCGCCGCCGCGGACGGGGCCGTCGCGAGGCCGAGGCCCGCCACGGTCAGTGCGGCGCTCGCGGCGAGGGCCAGTCTCCGTAAGGCCGTTCCTGAAGCATGCGTCACTGTCACTGTGTCTCTCCCCGTTCGGTGCCCTGGTCGTCGGACGGCTGCCGGGCCGTGAGCGCCGCCGCGCCGGGCGTGCGGTGCGTGTGGTGCGTGCGGGGCCCGGTTGGGCATCGCTTCCCCTCAACTCGCGTATCAAACAAGGGAGTTGAGCGCTCCGAGGCGGAACGGTTCCGCCATGGGCATGGATAGCTGCACCGTCGGGCGGTCAGGTCGAGACGCGGCGGCCGAGGAACGCAGCGACGCGGTCGAGGGCCGGGGCGCGCTCGGCCGCCGGCTGTGCTGGGGCGATGGATCCGCCGACGGTGCGGGGCAGATCACCGTAGATGTCCCGGACGACCGGCAGAGCGGCGCGCGCGATGTCGGGCTCCAGGTCGCGGTCGCGGCCGAGCGCGGTCGCGAGGTCCCAGCCATGCACGAGCAGTTCGACGAGGAGCTGCTCGACCAGCCGACGGCCGGGAGCAGGGCCGAAGGACCGCTCCAGCAGGCCCGGTTGCCGAAACGCACTGCGAGCCCCGGCGGCGGCGGACTCGAAGGCAGCGACGTGGTCGCCGCCGAGGTGATCCTTGTCGTGGCCGTCGGCCGGAGGCGCGCCGAGAGCCAGGCCGCCCCAGATGATGTTCTCCCACACCAGATGGTCGAGCAGATCTCGTACGCTCCAGTCCTCGCAGGGAGTCGGCAGGCCGAACTGGTCCGGTGACGCTGCCCGCACGAGGGCGCCGACCGTGTCCTGGACACGCACGAACGCGTCCAGGACACCGCCCGGCCAGGGGTCGGTGTCGTCCGCGTAGAGGGCCTCGAGCCGGGCTTCGCGCGCACCGGGCGCGGGATTGGCACGCAGCGCGGTGGTCAGCCACCGCCCTTCCTCGGCGATCCCGGCGGGTGCGGGCCGCCCGCCGAGGACGCACAGCAGGTGCCAGAAACGCTCGACGGCGGGCTCGGCGGCCGAGGTCAGCTGCTCGTACAACCGTGTGCGTGCCTCGGCGCCGTCGGAGGTCACGGCGGGGGCGACGTTCGCGCGGCTGGGCAGCCATGCGGCGACGACGTCCGCGACGACCCGGTCGGCGGCCGGGGAGTCCGCCGCGATGCCGGCCTGCATCGCCGTACGGACACGCGCGGTCCAGACGTCGGTGAGCGCGCGCATCTCCTCTGCCACGGCGGCGTCCTGCGCCCCCTGCCCATGACGGGCCGGGTACTCCGCGATGCGCCGCACAGCGGCACGCAGCTCCCCGTCGGCGACCCGTTCACCGAGTTCCAGCCACGCTTCGACCTGCTCGTCGGTGGGATCCTCCGGCAGGTCGGCGGCGGCCGCGAGGAGCCCCGCGCGGAAATGGGGCACGTCCAGATCGCCGAGCGTGTCGGTGAGGAAGTCGTGGACCAGCGTGCGGCGTTCGTCGGGGGACATCCGGGCGTGACGGGCCATCAGCTCAAGTCCTTCGTGGGTGGTGCGACGTGTGACGGTGCGCAGGACCGCCTGATGGGTCCGCAGGCGGCGGATCCGGGCTTCCAGTGCCTCGACGTGCGCGGCCGCCACCTCGGCGAGCCCGTCCTCGCGATCCAGCGCGGCCCGGATCTCGCTCAGCCCCAACCCCAGCTCCCGCAGCGTACGGGCCAGGTGCAGCCGGGCCACGCCGGCGGCGTCGTAGCGGCGGTAGCCCCCGGCGGTCCGGCCGACCGGTGCGACGACGCCCACGTCCGACCAGTGCCTGACCACTTTCACCGGCAGCCCGGTCTGCCGCGCCACCGCCCCGATGCTCCACGTCGGCCGCGAAGCATCCGCATCGTCCCTACGCATGGGCTCCACCCTCGACTCTCCTCCCGTGGGAGAGTCAACCAGCCTGACGGTCTCCCGCAGCAAGCCCCGATCACTGCGGAAACCCCCTGAGTAGGGTGGGGATCGTGGCCGAGGGAACGGGGCGACGGCCCAAGGTGGATCCGGACAGCGGCGTCGAGGACGTGACGATGCTCATCCTGGAATGGCTCGGCGAGCAGGGCGTCGGTGCCATGATCCGGGTCGACGCGGAGCGGCTGCGCGACGGCCGCCCGGCGTGGACGTTCGCAGCCTCCGGCGGGCCCCTGGACGGCGGGATGAGGGCTGACGGGGCGTCGCCTGCCGAGTGCATGGGCAGGGCGTTGCAGGCGTTACGGGAAGCAGGGTTGGCCGTCCCCTTCTGAACGGAGTTCATTCACCCCGCCCTGTGCGGCCTCACCCGGATGGGAAGCGAACACGGCGCAACTGTCAGCGTCCTGACGGATCTGCGCTCCTCCCCTCGCCGAGGAGGCCGAGCACATGACCCTCACGCCCATCGAGGCCGTGCGAGGCACCGTCCCCCCCACCGCCACGGTTGCCGTCACCCAGGCGGTCCTCGGCGAACCCACCGACGCCGAAGCGGGCCGCGCCTCCGGCCGGGTCCAACAGGCGTGGAACGACCTCGACTTCATGGACGACCAGCCCTGGGCCGGGTGTCGGAAGTGCATCGCGCGCCTAGGGTGTCGCCATGCCGCTGAGCCGCATAGCCCTCGCGTCCGGACGTTCGATCGAGCTCACCGAGCTGCGCATGTCTTCGACCTACGCAGGGATGCTGGAGGGCTACCCGTGCAAGCCCCTCAACGACCTGAAGGTCAGCGGCTTCCGGCGGCAGGCTGAACGTGCGTTTCCCGCCACGCCGGTCCATCTGGTTCCACCCTCCCGCGAGTACCCGGACGACCGGTCCGCCGGCGCCTTCGGGCCGGTCGAGGTGCTGCCTTCCGTGGCCTGCATCGGCGCCTTCCGCTCGACGGCGATCGCCCCGGAGCTCGACCCGGCGCTGCACCGCTCCGCTCTCACCGTGGTCTGGTTCCAGACCGTCTTGAACGTCCCGTCGGGCGACGACGCCGACCTCGCGCTCCGCAGCCTTCACTGGGAGGAGCTGGCCGAGGACCTTGAGCTCTAGGGGACGTCTCCCCGATCTTCGCGGGCCCCCGACGCCTGGCACGGCTCCCCCAAGCTCTCGGCTGCGCTCGAGCAGGGAGGTGCCACTTCGACGCCGCGGGCTGATCCGGAGATCGGGAAGACGCCCCCTGGCCCGGCCCCGGGGCCGGTGAGCTCGACGGTCGAGCCAGCCTGGCCCCGGTTGATGTGCACGCGTCAGGTTCCCCGGCCCTCGTGGCACACTCCTTGCAGTGTGAAGTGCCCGCACAGGACAGGGGGATGTCGTGGGTTCACCTTCTGACGCCAGTACGTCGGGTTCCGATCCCGGCCGGTACGGCGGCCTCCAGCCGATGACCGCGGCGGACGCCGACCCGGGCGACCGCTTCCGCCCGGTCTCGGCCGAGGCATCGGCGGCCCCGACGGCCCCAGCCGCAGCCGTCGCTCAGCCGGACCAGCCCACGGACGTACGCGACCTCGACCCGGCCCCCGCATCACCGGCCCCGGCATCCACGCCCGCCCCGGCACCCGCGCCCGCCGTCGCGCCCACCTCCGCGCCAGGACCCCCCACAACCCAAAGCGGCGGAGGCGGAGGCGCCGGAGGCGGATACGGCGTCAGCACCAGCGAACTGGGCAAGATGGCCGACGAGTTGGACGAGGCCGCCAGGCTCCTGGAGAAGGCCGACAAGGGCCTGTCCGAGTCGGCGAACACGGCCCGTATGCACAGCATGCTGGCCGCCGGACGCATGCTGAGCGGGACGACGAGCGCCTGGGACGAGGAAGTCACGCGCCTGGCGAAGCAGTGCCGGTCGCTGGCCGACAAGATGCGGGCCACCCACACCACCTACACGACACAGGAACACCGCACGGCGCAGGAGTTCGACGTGATCCTCGCCGGCCTGGGCGGGGGTGCGTGATGGCGACACTGGAAGAACGCCCGAAGCCGGAGGAGCGCCCGGACAAGGATCCGCACGCGCACCCGAACGCGGTCCGCCGGGAGGACATCACCGTCTCCGAACTCGACGACGTACGCCCCCAGACCTGGGAGCGGGCGGGCGAGGAGTGGGAGGACCTGGCGGTGGCGGCCAGGAAGGCGCGTACGCACGTCGAGAACGTCCTCGACAAGCTGCCGCTCGTCTGGCAGAGCGAGGCGTCGGTGCAGGCGCGCCTGCAACTCCTCTCCCTCTACCAGGAGTTGACGATCGCCAAGCAGGAGTCGAAGGCGGCGGCGGACACGCTCACCGCCGCCAAGCACGGCTTCAAGCTCGCCTCCACCTGGCTCGACGAGGCCAAGGAGCTGGCCAAGGAGAAGCACCTCACCCTGCACGACGACGGCAGTGTCTCCGTACCCGACCGGAACTACCCGCCCAACGACCCCGACAGCCAGGGCGCGGCCCGGCTCGACGCGGAGAACGCGGAGAGCCTGCGTACGCGCGTGACGGCCGCGCTCGGCTACGCGGCCGACGTCAACGAGCACGTCGGGTACGAACTGGAGCGCGTCAAGAAGGCGGTGGAGTTCTCCGTCCTGGACGAGCGGACCCGTGAGGCCCTCAAGCAGGACACCGCGGGCGCCAAGGACCTGAACCGGGTCTTCTCCGGCCAGGGCGGCGTGCTGCTGCCGCCGCCGTTGCGGGACGAGGGCGCCGGGGACTACGACACCCGCGAGGCCACCGACGAGGACCGCGCCATCAAGAACAAGATGGGCCTCTTCGCGATGGGCTCACCCGGAGTGCTCGGCGGCCCGATCTCCGCGAAGCACATGCTCCACTACCTGTCGAACACCGGTGAGCCGCTGGACATCGACGTGGACTCGATGATGGATGACCTGCCGGACATGAACCGGAACGTCGAGGCGCAGCTGAAGGAGAACACCCCGGCCTGGGAGGCGCAGGCACTCGCCGAGTACGAGCGGACCGGGAAGCCGGTGAAGATGGTCCAGCAGACCGGCTGGCAGGGCTGGACCGCGACGAAGGACCCCGACTGGTTCCACGCCGTGGGCTCCTTCCACTACAACACGGTCGCGCAGGTGGAGGTCGTGCCCGGCCCGGACGGCGAGCCGAAGACCACGATCAAGTACCAGACGCATGTGTACGACCGTTACAACTGGGACGCGGGGAAGACGACCCCGGTACCGGCGATGGGCAACGTCTCCGACGCCGAGATGGCCAGGCTCCACCAGTCGGGCCAGGCCAAGGAGTACGACATGGGCGGCCAGAGCGAGGTCCGCACGTGGAACGGCTGAGGCGCGGCTCGTGGCAGCGGCGTGCCCTGTTCGCGTTCCTGGCGCTGTGCGTGCTGTGGATCGTGGGCGTGGCCGTGTGGTTCGTGGTCTCCCTCGTCATCCCGCCACCGCCCGAGCCCTGGGAGGACGAGGAGCGGGCAGCGGGGCTGCATCACGAGCAACTGTCGGACGACGTGGGGCGGTTCTACGTGCCGGAGTCCGCCAGGACCGAGAAGGACGGCACGGTCGTACTCCGCTACAAGCTCGGCGGAGGCATCGACTCCAACGTCTCCGACTTCCGCCGTACGTACGGCATCACCGCCGAGCGGAAGCAGACCGGCCCGAACGAGGTGACGTTCACGGACCACGCCGGCGACAGGCGGCGTACGTTCACGGTCGTGTACGGCAGTGCGCCGACCTCGCCGGACCTCTCCGAGCAGGATGAGGAGGCGGCCCGGATCACGGTCCGGGCGGTCCAGGACTAGGGAGCGTCTTGTCGATCACTGGGCGAGCCAGATGAGGGTGCTGGCGAGGGTGATGACGGCTTGGTAGCGGGCTGGGTGCTTCTCGTAGCGGGTGGCGATGCCGCGCCATTGCTTGAGGCGGTGGAAGCAGCGTTCGACGACGTTGCGCCGCCGGTAGACGGCTTTGTCGAAGCCGCAGAACTGCTCGGGCAGGTCCCTCCAGGGCACCCCGGTCCGGAACTTGCACACAATGCCCTCCAGCACCTGGCGGTGATCACGCCACCGGCCCCGAGCCCGCCCCACCGGCGGCAACAACGGCGCAATCACCGCCCACGCCGCATCAGAAATCTCCCCATCCCTCACGACCAACCCAACGATCAGATGATCGGGAAGACGCTGCCCAGCGCCCGACGGTTCGCCCCGGGGCGCAGTGCCTAGGCCTTGCGCTGCATGTCGCGGCGGGCAGGGTTGCCCTGCTCGGCCGCCTTGGGGTCCTTCTCGTCGGCCTTCGCGCGGACTCCGTCCTCGATGCGCTTGCCGATCGACTCGTCGATGTTGGACCAGTACTCGAAGGCCCGCCGCAGGACCGGTTCGGTGACGCCGTTGAGCAGATGGCCGACGACGTTGTCCACCAGACGGTCCCGTGCCGCGTCGTCCAGGACCTCGCGTACGAGGGTTCCCGGCTGCCCCCAGTCGTCGTCCTCGGCGTGGGAGACGTATGCGGCTCGGGTGATGTCGCCGTCGGCGTGCCAACTCGGCGGATTCCCGTAACGCTCGGTGTCGGCGGCGGGCCCGCCCTTGGAATTGGGGGCGTAGACCGGATCACTCGTCTTCCGGTACGCCATCGCCCCGTCCTTCGAGTACGTGTGGACGGGCACGATCGGCGCGTTGACGGGCAGCTGCTGGTAGTTGCCGCCGAGGCGGTGGCGGTGTGCGTCCGCGTACGAGAACAGGCGGGCCAGCAGCATGCGGTCCGGGCTGGGCCCGATCCCCGGCACCAGGTTGTTGGGCTGGAACGCCGCCTGCTCGATCTCGGCGTGGTTGTCGGTGGGGTTGCGGTCAAGCGTCATGCGGCCGACCGGGATGAGGGGATAGTCGCCGTGCGGCCAGACCTTGGTGAGGTCGAACGGGTTGAACCGGTAGCTCGCCGCCTCCTCGTACGGCATGACCTGCACATGCAGCGTCCACGAGGGGAAGTCCCCGTCCCGGATGTGCTCGAAGAGGTCACGTGTGTGGTAGTCCGTGTCCGCGGCGGCCATCTGGTCGGCTTCATGCTGCGTGAAGAACTCGATCCCCTGGTCCGTTTTGAAGTGATATTTCACCCAGAACCGCTCGCCGGAGGCGTTGATCCACATGTACGTGTGCGAGGTGTACCCGTTCATGTGGCGCCATGTGCGCGGGATGCCCCGGTCGCCCATCAGCCAGGTCACCTGGTGCGCGGACTCGGGAGACAGCGTCCAGAAGTCCCACTGCATGTCGTGGTCGCGAAGGTTGTTGTCGGCACGGCGCTTCTGAGAACGGATGAAGTGCTGGAACTTCATCGGGTCCTTGACGAAGAACACCGGTGTGTTGTTGCCGACCATGTCGTAGTTGCCTTCGCTGGTGTAGAACTTCACCGCGAAGCCACGCGGGTCACGCCAGGTGTCCGGGCTGCCGCGCTCCCCGGCGACCGTCGAGAACCGCACGACCAGCTCGGTGGTGGTGTTCGGCTGGAAGAGCGCAGCCTTCGTGAACCGGCTGACGTCGTGGGTGACCTCGAATCGGCCGAATGCTCCGCTGCCTTTGGCATGCGGCTGACGCTCGGGAATCCGCTCACGGTTGAATTGCGCCATCTGCTCGATCAGGTACGAGTCCTGCAGCAGGATCGGTCCGCCCGGCCCGAGAGTCAGCGAATGCTCGTCGCTCTCCACGGGCGTGCCGGCGTCGGTGGTAGTGGGTTCAGGCGTGGTCTCGCTCATGATCGAGTCCTTGCTGTGTGTGAGGGCAGGATCCTGGTCCGGAACCGCGGGCAGGCCATGGGGTCCGGGGCCTCGTCCGGAATCTGAACGGTGCCCTTGGGGCCACCGAACCGATCGTAAGGAAGGCTCTTCTCCGGCGCCTGTTGCGTTGCGCGGGTCTGCGTACGGGACGACAGGCCGGGGCGGGCGGCACCACGGCGGGCGCTGGAACCGTTGTCCGCCGTCGCGCCCTCCCCGTACCACCCCGACCTCACCCACCCCCCAGACGCCCTCCCCGGGTGACGTCCCGCGCCACGGCCACGAAGTTCGCGGTGACGGGGGAGACGCCTTGCCGCGGCACGGCCAGGGCGAGGTCGACCGGGGACGTCGTCGGGATCAGCTCGGCGAACACCGCGCCCAGCCCCGCCAGCGACCCGACCGAGCCCGGCACGATGCCGACCCCGCAGCCCGCCGCGACCAGACCGACGATCGTCTGCATCTGCACCGCCTCCTGCACCACCCTCGGCTCGAAGCCCCCGGAGCGGCGGCAGAGGGCGGTGATCCGGTCGTGCAGCCCCGCCCCCAACTGCCGGGGAAACAGCACGAACCCCTCGTCGGCCAGCGACCGCACATGCACCCGCTGCCGCCCGGCCAGCCTGTGGTCGCCGGGCAGGACGACGACCAGCGGCTCCTGCGACACCGGCACGACCGTGAACTCCGTGTCGGCGGGGCCGGGCAGCGGCGGCCGTACGAAACCGACGTCCAGCGTGCGCTCCCGCAGCCGCTCGAGCTGTGTGGCGGTGGGCATTTCGTGGAAGCGCACCACCACGTCCGGCCGGCGCGCACGGTAGGCCCGCAGCACGGCGGGCAGCAGCCGCAGCACCGCTGAGCCGACCAGCCCGACGGCCAGTTCGCCGATGTCGCCGCGCCCGGCCGACCGCGCCCGCGTCTCCGCCTGCCCGGCGAGCGCCAGCACACCCCGCGCGTCCGCGACGAACAGCTCGCCCGCGGGCGTCAGCCGCACCTGCCGCGTGTCCCGCTCGAACAGCACGACACCCAGCTCACGCTCCAGCGCCTTCACGGACTGGCTCAACGGTGGCTGAGCGATGCCCAGTTGGGCGGCGGCACGCCCGAAGTGCAGATGGTCGGCGACGGCCACCACGGCCCGTATGTGTCTCAACTCCACGCCCACAACGGTAGGCAGCGGTCATGAACTGCGGCCGCGGCAGGCGAGGCAGGGGCGGCGATATCCCGTACGTATCACTGCCGGCCGATCGAGATATGGATCCCGGGAAGCCCGCCCGCGCCCGACAGTCTGAACCCGAACGCGACGACACCGCCCGGTGCCGTCAGGAGCAGGGGAGACGGTCATGAGCGGTGCGGAGCGTACGCGGGGCGGGACGGGGAGCGCGGTGGGCGGGGCCAGTGCGGAGGGGCGGGCCGCGCCGAGCCGCCGCCGTGTGCTGCGGTTGACCGGCGCCGGTGCGGCCGCGGGCGCAGGCATCGTGGCGGGCGCGACCGGCCTGCCCACCGGCCCCGGCGGCGAACGTACGGCCGCCGCAGCCGAACGACACCGACCCGCCGCACCCGCCGTACGGCCCTCCGGCGGGGTACGGCGCGTGGTGATGTTCCACATGGACAGCCTGCACCACGAGGCACCCCGCCGCCTCGGCCTGCGCAACGTCCGACGCCTCGCCGCACGCGGCACCACGGTGCGGGACGCGCTCCTCATCGCCCCCTGGCACCCCACCGTCAGCGGCTACCTGCCGCTCTCCACCACGTCCTTCCCGAACCCGACCACGTTCGCCGGTTCCCTGTTCGTCCGCCCGTCGCACGAACAGCGCTACCTCCAGCACGGCTTCGCCGGGTTCACCGCCCACATCGCCAACAGCCGCGCCTACCGCTCCCTCGACCCCGGATTCGACTTCACCCGCCTCGACGGCGACGACACCGACGAGGACAACGTCCGCCTCGCCCTGCGCCTCCTGCGCGAACACTCCGACCTGACGTTCATGCGGCTGGTGCTCCAGGACACCAACGACGTCAGCCAACAGGTCGCGAACGCCCCCGCCTCCGAGCCCTGGGCCCGCGACATCTACGCCCACGGATCCCCGTACCCGGCGGTCGTACGCCGAGCCGACGCGCTCCTCGGCACCTTCCTCGACGGACTCGGACAGCTCGGCATGCTCGACGACACCCTCCTCGTCCTGCTCGCCGACGGCCAGTCCCGCCTGGGCTGGCACCCCGTACAGGCCGAGGACTCCTGGCGCACCCCACTCGTCTTCGCCGGCCCCGAAGTCGCGAAGGGCGCCACCATCCCGTACGCGGAGAACATCGACATCGCACCGACCGTGGCCGCCCTCGCCGGCGTCCCGGCCCCCAGCGACGACGGCGCAACGGGCCGCGTCCTGACCGAGCTGCGCACCGGCCGCCACGCAACCGCCCCACGCCGGGTGCCCCGCCGTATCGAGCGCCTCAACCGGCAGATCGCCGAACACCTCCGCCTGGAGGGCTGGTTGCGCGCCCACGCACGCGAATTCCCGTACCTGGACGTCCAGTTGATGCGCGCCGCCAACGCCGCCCTGTCCGAGGCCCAGTTCTGGAGCCTCGACCGCATCGACGAGTGGCCGCAGGCCGAATCGCTCGACCGGATGCTCACGGACAACGACACGGCCCTCGACTTCCTGCGCCGAGCCCTGCGCGACTCGGGAGCGCCTGCCCTGCGGTGACCATGCGGCCGAGGGGCGGGAGGTCAGTGGGGGAAGGAGAAGTAGAGCGTCTCGCTGTAGAAGGACGCGAAGTGCTTCTGCCAGTCCGCCCGGACCGAGGCCAGCCAGGCGTCGTTCCGGCCGGCGATCGCCGCCTCGGCGTGGGCGACGGCGCCGGGGATGCCCTCGGACACGAGGCCCCGCACACTCGCCACCGGATCGTCGTCCGTCATCGAGACGATCTCCCCGGCCTCGAGGACGAAGTGCTTCGCCTGCTGCTTCTCGAGGTGCGCCGTGGTCCTGGCGACGCAGTCGGCGAATTCGGCGTCGTCCTCCAAGCCCTTCCCGACCGCCCGAAGCAGGTCGCGGAGCAGGGCCGCCCCCTCCGCGTAGTCCGCGGCGACGCCGACCGGAGCGCTCCAGATCATGGACGGCACCACCGATGTGCCGTGCCCCGCCAGGAGTTTGTGCGCGAGCGGGATCTCCCAGTTGTGCTCCGATATGCATCGGATCCGCTGGGGCGTCTCCGCCTCGGTCGGCGTCGTGTCTGCGGAGTAGAGGTACGAACGGTTGGCCATGCCGGCGACGCTAACACCGGCCACCGACAACGCCGGAGCAGGTGGGTCAGGCCTCGGGGAGCTCGATGCTGAACGACGAGGCGGCCCTGGTCGAGGCGCCGGCGCAGCCTCACCTGCGCCGGGGTCTTGCCGTGCGCGGCGGCGATCGCGCCGCTCGCCGGGTCGTCACGGGTGCTGCGGCGCGCTCGGGCCCGCGAGGCGGCTCGGCTTCGCCCGGACGTGACCGGAACCGACCTGATCCTGCTGCACACGTCGGGTGGATCGCGTCGACCGAAGCGGACGAGGCGTTGCAGGCTCTCGGGGGCGCCGGGGGCCTCCCGCCTCCCGCCTCCCGCCTCAAGGCGCCGGTCAGCTCCCCGTGGTCGTCGCCGGTTCGGAGATCGTGTCGAGGAGTGCGGGCAGGAAGGTGACGGCCAGCTGCTCGGGGGCGAGTTGGTCGGGTTCGACGAGGCTCTGGGCGAGGGAGCCCTCGTGGACGGCCCCGGTGAGGCGGGCCAGCAGGTCCAGGTCGACGGTGGGGCGGCGGCCGAGGCGGTCGAAGAGACGGGCGAGCAGGCCGGTGATCTCCTCGCGCAGGCGGCGGTCGTGGTCGGCGAGGGCGCGGGCCGTCTCGGGGTGCCGGATCGCGTGCAGCGTGAACTCGGTGGACAGCAGGTACCAGCGGCGCTCGGTCTCGTCGACGGCGCCCATGCGCGCGAGGACCGTCCGTACCGGGTCGTCGGCCGCGTCGAGTTCGTCGACGGCCTCGGCCAGGCGGTCGACGACGCGTTGCGCGTGCAGGTCGAACAGGGCGAAGAACAGGTCTTCCTTGGCGCGGAAGTTGGAGTAGAACGCCCCGCGTGTGAGGCCCGCGCGCTCGCAGATCACTTCGATCGAGGAGCCGTGGAAACCGCGCTCGGCGAACGTCTCCTGTGCAGCTTCCAGCAGGCGCGCGGTGGTCTGCGGTCGGCGCTTGGTGGGTCCCTTCGGCACGTCCGTTCCTTCCTGGCCATTGACACCCCGGCGTGACCCGCCTCACGATACAACACCGTATCCGATACAGATCTGTATCCGATACGAATGCGTATCACGCACGGCCCGAGACCACCGCACTCAACGAAGAGGCCACCCATGACTCCGACGCCCGCCGGGACGCCCACGCCCACCACTCCCGCCGCGACCGCCCCGCCCACCGCACCCCAGCACCCCGGCATCGGCCCCGTACCGCCCGGCTTCCAGGCGATGCTCCCGCCCGAGTTCGACTCCGTGGAGCAGGAACGGCTGCACCGCAAGCAGGAACTGGCCGCCGCCTTCCGGCTGTTCGGGAAGTTCGGGTTCTCCGAGGGCGTCGCCGGCCACATCACGGCGCGGGACCCGGAGAACCCCGAGTGGTTCTGGGTCAACCCCTTCGGCATGAGCTTCGGCCGGATCCGGGTCTCCGACCTCGTACTCGTCGACCACGCCGGCAACGTCGTCGAGGGCCGGCACCCCGTCAATCGCGCCGCGTTCTGCATCCACTCCGAGGTGCACAAGGCCCGCCCCGACGCGATCGCCGCCGCCCACGCCCACTCCGTGCACGGCAAGGCCTTCTCGTCGCTGCGCCGCCGCCTCGACCCGCTCACCCAGGACGCCTGCGCGTTCTTCGAGGACCACGGGCTCTACGAGGACTTCCGCGGCGTCGTCAACGACACGGAGGAAGGCCGCCGCATCGGCGAGGCGCTCGGCCCGTACAAGGCCGTCATCCTCGCCAACCACGGCCTGCTGACGGTCGGTCAGAGCGTCGCCGAAGCGGCCTGGTGGTTCATCACCATGGAACGCTCCTGCCAGGCACAACTCCTCGCCATGGCGGCCGGCACCCCCCACCTCATCGACCGGGACACCGCACTCCAGGTGCGCGAGCAGACCGGCAGCCCCCTGTCGGGCTGGTTCCAACTCCGGCCGCTGTGGGAGCAGATCACCGAGGACCAGCCGGACCTCTTCGACTGACCGACGGAGCAGGGACCGCAGAGCCCGCGGCCCACCGCGGCCATCTCAGAGAGGACCACCGTGCCCTTCCTCCGTACCCCCTCCGCCCCACCCCGGCCCGCGATGAGCAAACCGGTCAGGGCCACCGTCGTCCTGCTCTTCGCGGCCTGGTTCGTCGACTACGTGGACCGGATCGCCATCGCCGTGATCCTCCCGACCATCGGTGACGAGTTCCACCTCGACCGCGGGCAACAGGGCCTGGTCGTCTCCGTGTTCTTCGTCGCCTACGCCCTCTGCCAGATACCCGGCGGCATGCTCGCCGACCGCTTCGGCGCCAAGCGGGTCACCTGTTGGGCCCTGCTGGCCTGGTCTCTGTTCACCGCACTCACCGGCCTCGCCTGGTCCTTCACCGCCCTCCTTGTGGTCCGCTTCGCCTTCGGAGCCGCCGAGGGCATCTTCCCCTCGGCCTCCATGAAAGCCGTGGTCGAGCGGACGTCGCCGGCGGAACGGATGGGCGCACAAGGGCTGATCATGAGCTCCAACGCCCTCGCCTCCGTCGCCGCGCCCCTCGTCGTCCCGCCGCTCGCCGCGCTCGTCGGCTGGCGCTGGGCCTTCGTCCTGGCCGCCGGTCTCGGCGTGCTCGTCTACGTGGCCGTACGACTCCGGCTGCCCGCCCCGCGCGAGCAGACCGAGGCGGAGGGACACGGCGCGAGCAACGTTCCGCTGCGGGAGGTCCTGCGTATCGGCGTGCTGTGGCGCTTCTCCCTGATGCTCTTCGGATACGCCGCCCTCATGTGGGGCCTGAGCACCTGGATCCCTTCCTACCTCGCCACCGAACGCGGGCTCTCCCTCACCTCCGCCGGCGCCCTCGTCGCCGTCCCCGCCCTCGCTTCCGCGCTGGGCACGCTCCTCGGCGGGCGGCTGTCCGACCGACTCGAGGGCCACCACCGCAAGGTCGTCGTGCATGCCATGTCGGTGGCGGCGCCGGCCCTGTGCTTCATGGCCCTCTCCCCGAGCCTGGCCGGCGCCGTCGCCTGCGGAACGATCGCCGTCCTCGCCGCCTCCCTCTGCTACATGCCGATCTTCGCCGTACCGCTGCGCAGCCTCGCCCCCGAACTCGTCGGCGTCGGCAGCGCCGTCATCGTGTTCGGCGGGCAGCTCGCCGGGATGGTCGTACCGCCGCTCCTGGGCGCGATCGCTGACGCCTTCTCCTTCGAAGTGGCCTTCGCCGCCCTCGCCGCAGGCCCGGCCGTCACAGCCGTACTGGCCCTGCTGACACCGCAGGACACCGCTTCCTTCACCGCCGCCGTCCGCCGGAGCACACCTCACACCGGCGCCCACGCCCCCTCCCAGAAGGAGTCGTCATGACGACCGCCCTCCATGCCGGCCTCGACCGTCGCCTGCCCGCCCTGCTCGACCTCTACCGCGACCTGCACGCCCACCCCGAACTGTCGCACCAGGAGTTCCGGACGGCCCGGATCGTCGCCGCCCAACTGCGGGAACAGGGCTGGACGGTGACCGAAGGCGTCGGCGGCACCGGAGTGGTCGGCGTCCTCACCACCGGCCCGGGCCCCGTTGTCCTGCTGCGGGCCGACATGGACGCACTGCCCGTACGAGAGGGGACCGGTCTGCCTTACGCCTCGCAGCGCACCGCCACCGACGCGGCCGGCCGCGAGGTCCCCGTGATGCACGCCTGCGGCCACGACGTACACGTGGCCTGCCTGCTCGGCGCGACCGCCCAGCTGGCCGCCCACCAGCACGCCTGGCACGGCACGGTCCTCGCCGTCTTCCAACCGGCGGAGGAGGTCTGCGGCGCCCCGGCGATGGTCGCCGACGGGTTCGCCGAACGCTTCCCCCGCCCCGACATCTGCCTCGCCCAGCACGTGGCACCGGCCCCCGCGGGCCTCGTCGCCACCCGACCGGGCACCTTCATGGGCGCCTCGGACAGCCTCGCCGTACGCCTGCACGGACGCGGCGGACACGGGTCGACCCCGCAGGCCACGGTGGACCCGGTGGTGATGGCCGCCGCGACCGTCATGCGCCTGCAGACGGTCGTCGCCCGCGAAGTGGCGGCGGACCGCACGGCCGTGGTCACCGTCGGATCGCTGCACGCCGGCACCCGGGAGAACGTCATCCCCGACACCGCCGACCTCACCGTCAACCTCCGCTCCGCCACCCCAGGTACGCGCGCGCACCTGCTCGACGCGGTCGAGCGGATCGTCCGTGCTGAGGCGGCCGCTTCGGCGGCACCGAAGGACCCGGAGATCAGCGTCATCACCGCCTTCCCCATGACCGTGAACGACGCCGAGGCCACCGCCGTCGTCCAGGACGCCTTCCGCTCGGCCCTCGGCCCGGACCGCGTCATCGACCTCGACCAACCCCTCACCGGCAGCGAGGACTTCGGCGCCTTCGGCACAGCACTCGACGCGCCCACCGTGTACTGGACGTTCGGCGGACTCGACCCGGCCGCGTTCACCGGCGCCGACCTCCTCACCGAAGGGATCCCACCCCAGATCCCCCACAACCACTCCCCGTTGTTCGCACCGGTGCCCGAGCCGACCATCGAACTGGGCGTGCAGTACCTCCTGACAGCGGCCACACCATGGCTGACCCACCCGGCCGACGGATCGGCGGGCACGGAAGCGCCCCACTGACACACCCCCATGGCGCGCACGGCCCCCCAACTCGCCACCGGAGGGACGCCCCTGACTGTGCCCAACCCTCCAACCCTCAACAGCCGTACGCCGCCTACCTCGCCGGAGGAGGCGGCGACGAGACTGAGCCCCGACTCCGACTGCTTCGCCGCGCAGTCAGTTCACCGTCGCGCGACGGCGAGCCTCGCGGAGGACACGGTCGGCGCTTTCCTCGGGGGTGAGGGCGGCGGTGTCGAACCACCAGCCGGCATCGCCGAGTTCGCGCTTCATGGCGGCGTCGAGCTCTTCATAGCCGTCGAAGTCGAACCGTTCTCGTGGATCCCGGAGAGTGTTGCGGTACCGGCATGCCTCGACACCCGGTGCGAGAACGACGAACAGCACATTCCTGGCCGGGAGGAGCGAGACGAAGAAGTCCAACTGCTTCCGGTCGGGGACCACCCAGTCGATCACGGGCACGAAGCCGGCGTCGGCGAAGTTGTTCGCCAGCGTGCACAGATTGCGGTTGCACAACTCCACCTGCCGCGCTGCCTCGTCGGCCGGTTCACCAAGGGCCCCGACACGGCCGCTGACGACCAGCCTGCTGATGAAGTCCCCGTCGAGCCGGGCGGAGCGCGGCAGCCGCTCGGCCACGAGCCTGGTCACCGTCGACTTCCCGGCTCCGGGCATCCCCGTCACGATCAGGCAGTCCGACGTCCCAGCAGCGATCACCTGAAATCGTGCCAGCGCACCTGACAGCCGACAACCGCATTTGCAACGGTCACCGGCCCGCGCCGCGCGCCGCGCAAGCGAGTACGCCCCAAGGGCCAGTTGTAGGTCCACCGCCCAGCAGTCGAGACGAAGACCCGGCGCTATGGCCGTGGCTCGTCGAGGTACTGGTCGGCCCACGCGCTGATGATGTGCGCGGCTCGCTGTGCCTGGCCTCGTGCGGTCAGCAGGTGGTCCGCCCCTTCGAGCGAGATGAAGCTGCGCGGATGCCGGGCCTCCTGGAAGATCTCTGCGGCGTTGGAGATGTCGACGGTGGCATCGGTGGGGGAGTGCGCGACGAGGAGCGGAAGGTTCAACTCACCGATCCGGTCGCGCAGATGTGCCTTGCGGACGTCCTCGACGAAGGCGCGCTTGAGGACGAGCGTGCGCCCGCCGACGAACCACTGGTGGGAGCCGTCGCTGAGTACGCGGTCCAGGACCGAGTCGTACTGCCGCTCGACGTGGCTGGGGTCGACGGGCGCGGCGATCGTGGCCAGCGCACGCAGGCCGGGGATCTCGCGGGCGGCGGCGAGTGCAGCGGCGCCTCCCCAGGAGTGCCCGACCAGGAGGTCCACGGGGGTTCCACGCTCGGCCATGAAGGCCGCGGCGCGGATGGTGTCCTGGACCTTGATGGTGAAGGACCCGTCTCCCCAGTCGCCGTCGGAGTCGCCGATGCCGAGGTTGTCGAAGCGGAGCGTGCCGATGCCTTCACGGGCCAGCTGCTTGCTGACACGGGAGGCGGCCGGCGAGTCCTTGCCGAGGGTGAAGCCGTGCGCGAAGAGCCCCCAACCTCGTACCTCGCCCTCCGGCAGGTCGATGACTCCGGCCAGTTCGGGGCCGACGACGCTGGGGAATCTCACTGTTTCTTTCATCTGTGGTGCTCACCTAGGCAGGAACTGATCGGGGACGGAGGCGACGGTGACACCGGCCGGTGCCACCATGGGCCGACGAGCAGCATGCCACGCGCGGACACGGCGGGTTGCTCGCCAAGCGGCAGCGACGGGGCCCGCGCCGAGTGGACTCGGAGCGGCCCCTCAGGGCGGAACGGAGAGGCTAGCGAGGTGTCGCGAGTACGTCCTGGAGTACGTTCGCGAGCGTGACGCGGGCCAGTTCGTGCCGCACGGTCTGCTCGATGCCCTCGTAGATGCCCTGCATGGCCGGCTGGATGCCGTGGCCCACCACGCATCCCTGGTTCGGGGTGGTGCGGTGCATGGCGAACAGCGGGCCGGGTTCCACTGCCTCGTACACGTCGAGCAGGGTCATCGACTCCAGCTCGCGTGCCAGCGACCAGCCCGCGCCCACGCCCCGCCGGGACTCCACGAGTCCGGCTTTGCGCAGCTCGCCGAGGAGCCGTCTGATCACGACGGGGTTGGTGTTCGCGCTGTTCGCGATCTGCTCGGAGGTGGCGACCTCATGGCCCTGGCGCTGGTAGAGGCCGATCCAGGCCAGCGCATGGGCGGCGATGGTCAACCTGCTGTTGGCGCTCATGGGCTCCTCCTCTCGGCCGTGACGCTTCATGTTACAGCAGTCGTAACAGCGAAGGTTGCAACAACCTGTCGTAACAATTAGCGTTGCGACAGCCGGAAAGGATCCATCAACGAGGTGAGAAGAATGAGCAAGCCACTCACGGGCAAGGTCGCTTTGGTCACCGGGGGATCGCGCGGACTGGGAGCCGCGACCGTACGACTGCTGGCCGAGCAGGGCGCCGACGTCGCCTTCACCTACGTCAGCTCCGAGAAGCAGGCGCAGGCCGTCGTCGACGAGGTGCACGGCAAGGGAGCCAAGGCCGTCGCCTTCAAGTCCGACCAGGCGGAGACGAGCCGGGCGCCGGAGCTGATCGACGACGTGGTCGCGCACTTCGGCGGCCTGGACATCCTCGTCAACAACGCGGCCATCTCGGTGGAACAGGGCCGTACGGTGGACGACCCGGACGCCGACACCGCCGCACTGGACCGGATGCACGCCACCAACTACCTCGGCGTGATCGCCGTCATCCGGGCCGCCTCCCGAGTGCTGCGCACGGGCGGCCGCATCATCACGGTGAGCTCCGGCCTCGGCTCCCGGGTCGGCGTCCCGGGCGTTGCCGACTACTCGGCGACCAAGTCAGGCATCGAGAGGTACACCATGGGAGTCGCACGAGACCTCGGCCCCCGCGACATCACCGCCAACGTCGTGGAAGCAGGGCTGATGGACAGCGGCATGCAACCGCCGGACCCCGACACCCTCAAGGCCCTCCTCAGCTCACTGTCCCTGCAACGCATGGGCCACCCCGACGAGATCGCCGCAGCGATCGCCTTCCTGGCGAGCCCCGCCGCGTCGTACGTCACGGGCGCGGTGCTGGACGCCCACGGCGGCTACAACGCCTGAACCCGAACCGCCGCCAGCCCGCGACGGGACGCCCGGCGACCAGGCCGCGACCCCGGCCCGCCGTCGCCGCCCCAAAACACCCTGCTGGACGAGGCGTTGAGCCTGGGGCGGCGGGTGTTCGTCGACTCGACCGATGTACGGCGGTGCGTACGTACACCCGCTGGTCCCACCGCACTGGCACATCGGCGGACACCTGGGGCCGGCCACCCCGCTGCGCGTGACCGTCCCTCTGTACGCGCTCGCACCCGAGCACGCATGCTCGGCAGTGAAGGAGCGCGATGGGCCATGAGCCGCTGGGCCGGGGGCTGCCCCCTGGAACACCCCTGGCTCAGCACGGTCAACGACAGCCTGCGCGCACTGCCCCGGATCTCCGTCTTCCACGGCGAACGCGACATCCTGTGCCCCGACGCCAAGAAGCTGGTCGCCAGGGCGAAGGCCGCCGGCACCAACGCCGAGGCCTGGTCCACGAAGATCGGAGAGGCGAGCCCTAGCTCGACGTGGGCCCCGGCGGCAGGTGGACCGTCATCAGCAGGTGGCACGTCTCGTCGCCCGCGCCCCGGTACGTGTGCGCGGCGTCCCCGTCGAAGGTGGCGGTCTGGCCGGCCTCGACGGGGTGTTCCGCGCCGTCGACGACGAGGATCATGCGGCCCGCGGTCACGCTGACCGTCTCGACGACCCCGGCCTGGTGGGGGTGGCTCGGGTACTCCTCGCCGGGCTCCAGCCGCCACCGCCACACCTCGACCGGCGACGGTCCGGCCGTCGTCAGCATGAGCCGGGCCTCGCCGCCCTGCCCGCCTGCCCAGAGCGGCATCACGTCGGACTCGGACACCACGCGGACCCGGCCCTCGGCGGGCCCCTCCAGCAGCGCGGACACGGAGACGCCCAAGGTGTCGGCGAGCCGGACCAGGGTCGCGAAGTTCGGGTTGCCCTGCGCCTTCTCCAGGCCGACGAGCGCGCCCTTGCTGACCTTCGCGCGGCGGCCGAGCTCGTCCAGGGAGAGTCCGGCGCGGGTGCGGGCCGCCCGTACGTTGTGCGCGAGCGTACGCAGGGCCGCCTCGGTCTCGGTCTCGGCCACCTGATCACCATCCCCGGCAGTCGACCAGTGGAATGCACCACACGGTCGTTTGGTTGACACGTCTCGGTCGATTCATTGTACGGTCTGGTCGTTCCGTTGAATGGCGGCGGGCCGTGACAGAACCAGAAGAACCAAGTGAACCAAGTGAAGCAAGGGACTCTCTCGTGATCGCACTGCTGCTGGCCCTGGGCAGCTCACTCGCCTACGGGTGCGCCGACTTCCTCGGCGGCCTCGGCGCCCGCAAGGCCCATGTGCTGCGCACCGTCATGGTCGCCGCGCCGGCCAGCCTCGCGGTCGAGCTGCTGCTGTGGCCCGTCCTCGGCGCCTCGTTCAGCCCGGGCGCGCTCGGCTGGGGCGCGGCCTCCGGCGTCGCCTCGGCCCTCGCCTTCGCGCTGCTCTACAAGACCCTCGCCATCGGCCCGATGAACATCCTCTCCCCGGTGACCGCACTGGTCTCCGCCGCGCTGCCCGTAGCCGTCGGCCTGCTGCAGGGCGAACGCCTCGGCCTCGCAGGGCTGTTGGGGCTGCCGCTGGCCCTGGCCGCCGTCGTCCTGGTCAGCGCGGGGCACGGCGTGGGCTCCTCCCGGCCCTCGCGCAAGGCTCTGCTGCTCGCGTTCGGCGCCGGCGCCGCCATCGCCCTGCAGCTGGTATTCCTGCACCAGGCGCCGGCCGACAGCGGCGTGGCCCCGCTCATCGTCGGCCGGGCCGTCTCGTCCGCCGTCACCCTCGCCGCGGCCGCGGCCATGTACCGGAGGCTCGGCCCGGAGAAGCCCGCCTACGCGATCTCAGCCACCGCCGGTGTGCTGGACTCGCTGGCCAACCTGCTGTTCCTGCTCGCGGCGCGCAGCGGCGACCTCACCGTCGTCGCCGTGGTCACCGCCCTCTACCCGGCCGGTACGGTGCTGCTCGCCCGCAGCGTGCTCGCCGAGCGCATCCACCGCGGCCAGCTCGTCGGCCTCGGCACGGCGGCGGTCGCCGTCAGCCTCCTCGCCCTCACCTGAACCACGGCCGAGCCGCCGTCGCACCGGTGCCGCACCGCTCTCCCTCGTACGTACGCAAGGAGCCCCCGCATGTTCATCCAGCCCTGGGACGCCGCCCTCGACCGGGAGGAGTGGCAGCAGTGGATCGCCGACGGCCACGACTTCGGCCAGCTCAGCGTCAACGGACCGGCCGGGCAGGCACCCGCCGTCGTGCCCACCCACTTCACCGTCGACGGCGACGACCTGCTGATCCACCTGGCCCGGCCCAACCCCGTGTGGCGGGCGATCGAGCAGGACCCGAAGGTCACCTTCACCGTCATCGGCGACTACGCCTTCGTCCCCGGCCCCTGGCGCGCGGGGCCCGCCCTCCCGCCCACGGACGGCGTCCCGACCAGCTACTACGCGGCCGTCCAGTTCACCTGCCACGCCCACCTCGTCGACGCCCCCGAGGCCAAGGCCGAACTGCTGCGTCGCCAGCTCGCCCACTTCCAGCCGGAGGGCGACCACGCCCCCGTCGCCCCCGACCAGCCGCCGTACGGCCGGATGCTGCCCGGCATCCGCGGCCTCCGGCTCGAAGTCACCGACGTACGAGCCAAGTTCAAGTACGACGACCACAAACCGGTCGAACACCGGGAAGCGGTCGCCGAACGCCTCACGGCCCGCGGCCAGGCGCTGGACGAGCCGACGGCACGTCAGCAGCGGCGCCGACTCGACCGGATGGGCCCATGGAGGGCGTGACGCCCGGTGCCCTCCGTTACGCGGGGCTGGGGGAGGACTGGACGGGGGCGCCGGCTTCCTGGAGGCAAAGTTCCACGGCCAGGAGCTGGACTGGCAGCCGTGCCCGGCAGCCGAGGCCCCCGAGCAAGCAAGGGGCGACAACAAGCCCACCGCCTTCGAGTGCGCCACGCTCACCGTCCCGCTGAACTACGAAAAGCCGCACGGCAAGACCATCGACATCGCCCTCAACCGGCTCCCCGCGACCGACCAGAACCACCGCATCGGCTCGCTCCTGACGAACCCCGGCGGCCCGGGAGAGTCCGGCCTCGCGTACGTGTACCAGACCGCCCCCGACCAACTCTCGCCCGAACTCCGGGCCCGCTACGACATCATCGGCATGGACCCGCGCGGCGTCGGCAAGAGCACCCCGGTCCGCTGCATGTCGGCCCGGCAGGCCACGCGCCTGCTGCACCAGCAGAAGAACCTGACGAAGGCGGCCGAAGCGAACGCGAAGGTCTGCGGCCAGAAATCCGGGCACCTCCTGCCGTTCGTGGGCACCGACAACGTCGCCCGCGACCTCGACGTCGTCCGCGCCGTGCTCGACGACGACAAGCTGAACTACCTCGGCTTCTCCTACGGCACCGTCATCGGCCAGTTCTACGCCCAGCTGCACCCCCGGCGAGTCGGCCGCATGGTCCTCGACTCGGTCGTCAACCCGGCCCTCTGGCCCGCCGACGCGGCCGGCCAGGCGGTCGCCTTCGAAACGGCCCTCGGCGTCTTCGTACAGTCCTGCATCGACCGAGGGAACTGCCCGATGGGCCCCCGCCGAGGCGAAGCCATCGAGAAGATCGACGCCCTGGTCGAACGCGTACGGGCCAAGCCGCTGGCCACCGGAACCCGCGGGGAACCGCCCCTCACCTCGTCCGCCCTGCTGCAGATCCTGTCCGGCGCCATGTACCGGGAAGACACCTGGCCCGCGCTGGCCAAGGCCCTGGCCGCCGCCTTCGACGACGACATCGCACCCCTCGCCGCCTTCGCCGGGAACAGCCGAGGCGACGGAGACGACGACCCGGACAACGACGAGACCGGCGGACCCTCCGCCGTACGCTGCCTCCACCTGCGCCCCGAGCAACGCACACCCGAAGCACTCGACAACGCCATCGCCGAGGCCGGACAGGACGCCCCGATCTTCGGCGAGTCCGCCGAGGACGACCGGGTCTGCGCCGTGTGGCCGGCGCCCTCCATGCCCTGGGCCGGCCGCGCCATGACCGCCGCAGGCGCACCCGAGATCCTGCTCGTGAACAACCGCTACGACGCCTCGACCCCGATCAGCTGGGCCCGCAGCGTCGACGGCCAACTCGCCAGCGCCACACTCGTCACCAACACCTCGGGCGGCCACATCTTCTACCCCAAGGGCCCCTGCACCCGACAGGTCGTCGACGACTACCTCCTCCGCGGCAAGACGCCGCCCAAGAACAAGACCTGCCACGACCGAGCCCCCGGCATCACCCCACCAGCTCGTGACGGCGAGCGCCCTTCAACCTGAGCCACACGAAGGGGAGTTGAGGCCGCCGTGCCCAACCGGGCGCACCGTGCCGCTACACCGCAGAGCGGACCACGGTTCTCGACGACCGGCGGACGACAGTTCTCCGACCCCGTGCCGCCGGCCACGCCCTCGGGAAGGTCGTCCTGGCCCGTACCGTGAAGCAGTGGACTGCCCTGAAGCCGAAGATGCCCCTCTGTCCAGCGGGGGGCAAGGGCGGTCCCTGTCAGCCCAACAGGGCGTCACAGGCGAGGAGTTGAGTATGGGCGCGCAGGACGCGCAGGACGCGCAGGAAACCGCCAAGCGGCTGCGGGCGATCGTTGACGAGCTGTCAGACCGCTTCTACGAGCGGGCCGACGTGCTGCGGACACTGCTCGTGACGCTGCTCGCCGGGCAGCACTCACTGGTGCTCGGCCCGCCCGGAACAGCGAAGTCCGAGATGGCCCGCGAACTCACGGCCAGATTCGACGGCGCGGCGTACTGGGAGATACTCCTGTCGAAGTTCACCGCGCCGACCAAGATATTCGGCCCCATCGACGTCGCCGCCCTGGCCCGCGGCGAGTACCGGCAGGTCTACGACGGCCGAGCCACGACCGCGCACGTCGCGTTCATCGACGAGATCTTCAAATGCTCCACGGCGGCCCTGAACGAGACGTTGGGATACCTCAACGAGCGGATCTACCACCCCGAGAGCGGCGGCGAACCGATCCGCTGCCCGCTGATCGGCGCCATCACAGCCAGCAACGAACTGCCCGGCGGCGAAGACTCCGCCGCGATCTACGACCGGCTCCTCGTGCGGATCGAGGTCGGGTACCTCGAATCCCCCTCCAACTTCGCCGCGTTGGTCCGCTCCGCCGTCAACCGCCCGGCACCGACGGCGAGGACCACGGTCGACCTTGCCGCGCTGCAGCACGCCGTGACCGAAGCAGTCCCGACCGTCGACGTCCCCGACACGATCGTCGACGCGCTGTGCACGCTGCGGGCCGCCCTGCGCCGCAAAGAACTCGTCGCCTCCGACCGCCGCTGGCGCCAAGCGGTCGGCCTGCTCCAGGCATCCGCGTACCTGGAAGGCCGCCCGGCGGTCGCGGACACCGACCTGTCCGTGCTCACCCACGTCCTGTGGAACTCCCCGGCCGAGCGCCCCACCGTCGAACGCGAGGTGCTGCACCTCGTCAACCCCGACGCCAAGGAGGCGCTCGACCTGGCCGACGCCATCGAGGAGCTGGAAGCCCAACTCGACGCCATGGCAGGGCAGTCCCGCGAGGCACTGAGCGACTGGGCCATCAAGAAGGCCCACATCAAGCTCGCGACGGCGGGGAAGCGGCTGGAGAAGCTACGCGAGGAGGCGACGGTCGCAGGCCGCTCCACCGCCGCCATCGACCGGATCACCGGCCGTCAGCGCGCCGTCCGCGCCCGCGTTCTCACCGAGGCGCTCGGTGTGGACGCGAACATGGTGCAGGCACAGATCTGATGCACACCCGGTCCTCCGCCGCTCCCGAGCGGCACACCGCTGCCGTCGACGCCGACCTGTTCGACCGGCTCACCTGGCGCGACACCTACGCAGAGGCAGCCGGACTGCGCGAGACGGCCGAAACGCTGGGCGAGCGGCACGAGCACGCAGCCGACCTCCTCGCCGACGTGTTCCTCGCCGCCTACAAGGTCACCCCACGCCTCCACGAGCGTGCCGAGATGACACCCTCACGTCTGATCAACCACCAGGTCGTCGCCGCGCTCCTCGAGACACCCGAGTTCACCGCACTTCGCCGCGAAACCGCCGGCGATCCCTACGCGGCCGCCATGGCCGTCCTCGCCCAGGCCGCCGCACTGCGCCGCCTTCTCGAACGCTCCCGGGACGCCCGGGAACACGCCGAGCGGGCAGAGCAGGCCCGACACAGCGCAGACACCGCCGCGCAGGCCATGGAGCAGGCGCTCGAACAGGCCGCCGACGCGACCGACCACGATGCCGCCCCGGTCACTGAGACAGCACCGGCCCACGCCGTACAACAGGCGATCGAGGCCGCCGAGTCGGCAGAGGCCGCGGCACGACAGGCCCTGCGCAACGCCGAGCGGGCCCTCGCGGCGGCAGCCCCCGGCATCCGTACAGGAGCACGCCACGCGGCGGCAAAGGCCGCGGCGGCGGTACGGCAGGAAGCCGAGCTGATGCGGGCATGGGGCGTCGGCACCGGTGAACTGGAGCGGATGCCGTTCGACCGGCGCGCCCAGCTCGCCGAACGGCTGCGCACCGGCCGTCTCGCCCGATGGGCCGAACTCATCGGCCGTTTCCGGCAGATGGCCGACGGCGAGCGCGCCCACAAAGTGGAGGACACCACAGGGGAACTGGTCGGCGTCACCCTCGGCGACGACCTCACCCGCGTCATCCCCTCCGAACTGGCGAACCTCGGACTGCCCGAGATGCGAGCGGTGTTCGCCGCGCGGTACGCCGCCGGGGAGCTGATGCTCTACGACAGCCAGGGCGAACGGACCACAGGCCGCGGGGCCGTCATCGCCTGCGTGGACACATCCCACTCCATGTACATGGAGGGCCCCGGCGGGATCACCCGCGAGGCGTGGGCCAAGGCGTGCGCCCTGGCACTCCTCGACCAGGCCCGGCACTCGGGCCGGGACTTCGTCGGCATCCTGTTCTCCGCCGCCGACAAGCTCAAGATCTTCCGGTTCCCCGCCGACCGGCCCGCACACACAGCCCAGGTGCTCGATTTCGCGGAGACCTTCCTCGGCGGCGGCACCAGCTACCAGACCCCCCTGACGGCGGCGCGCGAGCTGCTCGAGGAGGAGTTCGACGACGCCGCCCGCACACGCGGCGACATCGTGATGCTCACCGACGACGAATGCGACGTCACAGAGGAATGGATGCGCGGCTGGAACGACGCCAAGCGCCGCCTCGGCTTCCGCGTCTTCGGCCTCGCCGTCGGCGCACCACGCGCCGCCGACACCGGGTCCGTCCTCGAGGCCTTGTGCGACAACCTCCGCGCCATCGAGGACCTCACCGACGTCCACACCGCCAGGGACCTCTTCCGCACCATCTGACCCCGCCCCGCCCCACCGCCTCCGCCGCGGAAACAACAGCCGTACGCACACGCCCGGGGCCCGAACACGCCCGCACAACCCGCGTGTTCGCCCCACTCGGGGGGACCGCCTGCCCCTGGACGACCGCTTCCCGGAGCCCACGCCGCAGCCCCAACTCGGCGTTACACCAACGCAGTTGGCGACTTCAAGTCAACTCCCGGGGAACGTGCGCGACTGCCACAATGCCCGTATGCATCTGCGCGGTCCCGACGCAACGGAAACCGAAGTGACATTGGCATTGCAGTGCGCCGACGATCCAGAACTGCACCTGCCCTCACTCCTCGAATGGCTCGACCAGGAGGACGCGTTCCGCGGCCGACTGCGCCTAACGCGACGTCCCGTTCAGCAAGGAGAAATGGGCAGCGTCCTGGAGTTCCTGGCCGTGACGCTCGGCTCCGGAGGTGCCGGCGCCCTGCTCGTGCAGGCGATCTCCACCTGGTTGGGACAGCGGGGCACAGACGTCACGATCACCATCACCAGACCCGGCGGCAGCGACATCACTGTCGAAGTGCGGCGCGCCCAGGACCCCGTCGCCGTCACCCGCGAGCTCGAGCAGCTCCTGACGCCACCACAGAACTGACAGACCGATGACCGACATCTGGTTCCCCAGGGGCGCACACAGCCGCGTCGTCTGCATCGGCGTAGATGCCTACCAGGACCCGGAACTGCCGCCCCTCCGTTCCGTTCGCCGCAACCTGGCAGACCTACGGAACGCGCTCACGAACGCCGAGCACGGCCTCTTCACCCAACAGGAAGCGGCCGAACGCTGCGCGGTCCTGGGACTCGACGGCCCACCTATCAACAAGGCCGCCATCGGGCAAACCCTCTCCAAGGCTGCCGAAGAAGCCACCGACCTCTTGCTCGTCTACTACAGCGGCCATGGAGTGCTCGACCACAGAGGCCAACTGCACCTGGCCCTGCCGGACACCGACAGCGAGCACCCCGAGTGGGCGGCGCTCCCGCTGACGCTGATCAAAGAAACCCTCACCCACGCAAAGGCACGGGCGCGCATCCTGGTCCTCGACTGCTGCTTCTCCGGCCGCGCCATCGACGCCATGGCCGCCCCCGCGGGCCAGATCATCGGCCAACTCCCGCCGAGCGGCACGTACACCCTCACCTCCACCAACGCGACTTCCCTGTCCTACGCACCATCAGAGTCCAGGAACAGCGTCTTCACGGAGGCCCTGCTCGGCGCACTCTCGGCGCCGCAGCCACTCACGATGGACGGGATCTACCGACACGTACGAGACGAGCTACGGAACAGGAAACTCCCCGGCCCCCGATGCCGCGCGACCGGCGACGCACCCCACCTCGCACTCGCCCGCGGCCCGATCCCGGCGCCGCCCCCGGACGACAGCCCGCCACACCCACCGAGGCATCCGGGCCCCCACGAGAGGCAGCGAACGCCTCGGCTCGGCAGGCGAGCACGATGGGCGATCGCACTGGGGCTGATCGCGGCCGCAGCCACGACCATCGGCGTCGTCCTCGACAACAAGGGCGGCAACGGCGAGGAAGGCAGCGACGTCGGCGGAACCGCAGGAAGCGAAGCGTCGCCCGGGGTTACGTACGTCCTGAGCACCGTCACCGACCAGTGGACGCACCACACCCCCGACGCCAGGGAAGACACTCACGCCGGCACCCTGATCAAGGGGAGCCACTACTTCTACTGCAAGGAAAAGGGAGAGACGTTCCAGGCCCACGGACGGAACACTTCCCTGTGGCTACGGACGGACGACGACGAGGGAAACAAGAACGTGTACATCAGCGCCACCACCTTGGACGCTTCCTCGTACGCCACGTTCAGGGACAAGCTGCCGGACTGCACGTCACTGTGACCGCCGTGCCTCCCGGGTGCTCGTCGTGGGAGTGCCGGCGGCAGGTCAGCGGCCGCCCGTCGCCGCGAAGCGCAGCAGCAACTCGCCGGTCGCCTGCGGCGCTTCGAGCATGGGGAAGTGCCCGACGTCAGGCAGCTGACTGACTCGCGCCCTCGGCACCGTGTCGTAGTGGTGCGCCGAAGACGGATCCCAGCGAGGGTCGGCAGCGCCGAAGATCACCAGAACCGGGACGTCGAGTGCGGCCAGGCGCGCGGGGAGGCTCCTCTCGGCGATGTACGCGCCGTTTTGCCGCAGCACCGTCCTGAACGTGCGATAGCTGATGCCCCGTACGTCGGCGACCAGGTCGTTCGGGACGTCCACCGGGCGGTTGCACACGGCGGTCACCCCCCGGCGGAGCATCGCGTCGGAACGGACTCTCCACAGAAGCGGGCCGAGCGGCGGGTCGACCAGGGCCCGAAGGAGAACGGGCTGCGGAAGGAGCGCGTCGGGACTCGGACCACTGCTGATCAGCGTGAGCGAACCCACCAGGTCCGGGCGCTGTTCGGCGAGGGCGGTGGCGACGTACCCCCCGCTCGAGTGCCCGGCCACGGTGACCGGACGAAGGCCGAGCTCATCGAGCGCCGCAGCCAGCCTGGCTGCCTGCTCAGTCACGTCGTACGACGGCGCGGGCGGCGACTGACCATGGCCCGGGAGGTCGATCCGCACGGTGTGACATCGGCTGGCCAGCGCCGGCATGACCGGGCCCCAAGAGCTGCCCGAGGACCCCGACCCGTGGATGAGCACCAGCGGCGGCGCGTCCCGCGGGCCGTCGTGCACCACGTGCATCCCCTGCACATGCTTACCGTCGTAGAGAGCCATACCCGGGAGGCTGCCGCGGCCGCCGGCCCTCGGTCTTGTACAAATGTCGCCACGAGGACAGCCATCGCCAGAACTGCCGTTTCCACGACGAGCGGTCGGGGCCGTCAGCCCGTGACGACAGACGAGCATCCCGGTGCCACCGGCCGTACCCAGCTAAGAGAGTGACCACCCGTCAGAGCGCCTCTGGCGGTGTTGCTCGACATCGACCACACGACGCCGCTGGCCGAGCCCTGGGACTCCGGCGCCTCGCAATGGACCCCAAGCGCAGGGAAGTCAGAAGCCCGACCAGGACCCGGCCCAGTGGATGCCCCCGAACCCGGACGCGCAGTGCCGCTACATCGCCGAGTGGGCCGTCACAAAGCTCCGCTGGGGCCTGAGCGCGGACCAGAGCGAGGCCGAGGCGTTGACGGTGTTCGCAGAGGCATGCGAGACCACGGTCGTCCACTACACCCCGGCGCCGTAACACGCCTGGGGCGGCGAGGAGTTCAACAGTTGCCGAGGCTCTCTCGGGGCCCTCGGCGAGGCCTATGGGCGCGGTGTCCGGAAGGCCGGACACCGCGCAGTGCAAGGCCCGCATGCGATCGGCCGTTGCCCGACTGGCTGGGTCGGCCTCCTGAGTGTCCGCGCCCGGCCTTGATGGGCGACTGCGCTCCCCGGCTCCATAAGCCGCTGAGGATGTCGCTGGCGGTGACGACGTCGAGGGGCGAACACGGTGAAACGAAGCCGCGCCCTTTCTGTCGCAAGGCCGGGAAGAACTCGGCGTCGAGGACTTCCCTGCAGGGCAGTCTGCGGTCGACCGGTGTCACCGAGTGCGCTTATGTCGCGGGGCTTGGCGTCACCGGTGCGATATCGCGAAGCGTGAGGAATCGCGGATCAGCCGGTCGGCTGATCCGCGTCGCCGGACGTCAGGCTCAGCGCACGTCCACGCAGTCACCGGTGGCGGTGACTGGCGGCGTGGTGGAGGTGCCCTCGAACTTGTAGCGGTAGCAGCGGTCGGAGGTGGCGGTGCGAGTCTGCTTCTCTACGCCCGCCAGGCTGCCGGTGCCGGTGAGGTGGCTGCTGGTGGTGGCGTACGAGCCGGTCAGCGAACGCTCCTGGAGGCGGACGGTCTGCTGGGTGTAGCCCGCGTACTTGTGGGTGTCCCAGTTGGCGCGCTCCAGCTTGCCGGTGATCGTGATCGTCTGGCCCTTGGCGACCGGCTCGGGGGCCGCGTTGTTGCTCAGCCGGGACCAGCGCTTGAGGTGCCAGGTCATGGCGTTGTCGGTGTCCACGTCGGTGGCCGCGTCGGTGATCGCATAGAGTTCGATCTTCCAGGCTCCGGCATCCTCGTTCGTCAGGTCGCTCTGCGGGTCGATCTTGAAGGTGGCCGTGCAGTTGAACGTGCCGTCGGCGGACTGAACGCAGGGGTCGGTGTCCGCCTCGAACTGCTCGGAGAGCATGTACTGCTTCAGTCCGCTGTCCTGGTCGGTGCCGCGCCAGATCGCCGCGTTGCTGCCGTAGAGCGTCGACCCGCCGCTGACCGTCCACTTCACGGTGACCGTCTGCGTGTTCGTCGTCCCGACTCGGGCGCTTTTGCCGCCGTTGACGGTGATACCGGAAACGACGGTGGCGTCTGCCGTGCTCGCGGCCAGGGTCCTGGCCTTGGGCGCGGCGGCCTTCGCCTCCGACGCGTCGGCGGCCGCGGCCCTGATCTGCTTCAGTGCCTCGGCCGCGCCGGTCTCGCCCGCCGTCGCAGACGGCGTGACGAGCAGGCCGACGGCGAGCCCGGAGGCGGCCAGTGCGCTGACGCCCAGGGTCACCTTCTTGCCAGACGTCCACTTCCTGCGGGAGTGCTGGGACATGTGGAAGCTCCATTTTCGATTATTGACAGGCGGATGCAGACCGCGGACGGGCGGGACCGAATCGCGCACGACCACACCGGCCGCGCAGCTTTGATCATCGACGCAGCGAAAGGGTTGTACGCACGCGCCAGTTGAGGCGTGTGAGGCCCATCACCCCTGGTGTCGTGTCGCAGAGGGGGCGCGTCACGGGACGTGGCGTCCTCGTTGCGATGCGCGCCCTCCGCCACCACGCGCGGCCAGGTTCTGCATCAGCGCCAGCACCCCACCGCCGTCACCGTGGCGAGGAGCGGGCACCCCGCCACAGCTATCGACACCGGCCGAGTCGAGCCCCCAGCCATCGGCGAGCGGCGAGACGAGCGCGCCAGCCGACCACGACATCGTGAACACGCCCTGTCCCCGGCAGCGGATGACCTCACCGTCGGAGGCGGGCCCGCACTGCCATCCCGTCCCGTACCGGCTCCCTTCACCGGCTACGGACCCTGCCACCCGGCAGGCCGCAACAGGGTGAGCGGGAAGAGAACTTACGGCTCCCGGGCGCCCTGCTCGCTCAACGCCCCGTCCCGAGCGGGTGGTCGCGCAGCCAGTCCATGACCTGTTGCGCGTGCTCGTCCGGCGGGAACACGGGGTAGAAGGCGTGCTCGACCACCCCGTCGCGGACGATCAGCGTCAGCCGCTTGTACAGGGTCAGGCCGCCCGCCTCGAAGGCGGGCAGGCCGAGTTCCTCGCCCAGACGGCGCGGAGGGTCGGAAAGCATCCGGAACGGCAGGCCGAGCCGCTCGACGACCTCGGCCTGGTATGCGCGCTCCTGGGTCGACAGGCCGAACACCCGCCCGGCTCCCGCGGCGAGCAGCTCCTGATGGTGGTCGCGGAACGCGCAGGCCTCCGGCGTGCAGCCGCGCGCGCCCGGAATCGTGTCCCACCCCTCGGGCAGATCGACGCCCGGGCGGCCGGTGAGCGGATAGACATAGATCACGGTCCGGCCCTCGCCGAGCGCACCGAGATCGATCAACTCGCCGTCGCTCGCCCGGAGTCGGAGGCGCGGAATCTCCGCACCCGGCAGATGCGCCGTCGCGCCGTCGTCCTCGGGGGCGGGCAGGCCGGTCGGCAGGTTCACGTAGTCGGTCATCGGGTCCTCGTCCTTGTCGTCGTCGGGCGGCGGGGCGCAGCTGTTGCGGTGAGCGGCGGTCCGCAGGTGCGCGAGCAGCAGGTCCCGGCGGGCGGTCAGTCCGTCGATCCGCTGGGTCAACTCCTCGATGGCGTCCCGGTATCCGGCCAGCGAGGCGGGGCAGTCGTCGGCGTGCCGGTGTCCCGCCGTGAGGCAGTCCAGGAAGGGCCGGGTGCGCTCGACGGCAATGCCGAGGCCACCGAGCAGCTTGATCTCCCGTGTCAGCCGCACGTCGTGCTCGTCGTAGTCCCGGTAGCCATTGGCCAGCCGTTCGGGCGTGAGCAGCCCCAGCGACTCGTAGTAACGCACCGCTTTTGTCGTCACGCCCGCCCGACGGGCCAATTCACCAATCCGCATGTCTCTCACCTCGGGAAACGTAAACCTTGCCCCCGAGGTCAACGTCAAGCCGACCGGGGACGACTAGCCGGCGGCAGAGCGCAGCCGGTCGGCAAAGCAGGACGCTTACGCTTATGAAAGATGGCTGAACTCCCCACTCCCTGCTCTGTTGAGCGCGGTATTTAGCAAGCGATAGCTTGGTAAGCATGGGCGACAACACCGAGCGGCAACAGCAACAGCAACAGGGACAGGAACCGGCAGATCTGGCTCTGGCCGAGTCGCTGCGATGGGGAGTGTCGAGGCTCGCAACCCGCTTGCGCGCCGAACAGCCGGGCAGCGGGCGGCCCCTGACGCGACTGGCCGCCTCCGTCCTGGCCAACCTGCGGCACGACGGACCCTCGACCCCATCCGAACTCGCCGCCCTCGAAGGGCTCCAGACGCAGTCACTGACCCGCGTGCTCAACGAACTGGAGGAGCAAGGCTCCATCCGGCGCGCACGCAGCGACGTGGACGCCCGCCGCCAGAACATCACGATCACGGAAGCCGGCCGTGCCGCGCTGAGAGAGCACGTACGCGACGGCAACCTATGGCTGGCGACAGCGCTGCGCGAGAACCTGTCACCGGCCGAGCGCGGCGTACTGCAGATCGCCGCCGGCCTGCTGGAACAAGTGGCGGCCACCAGCACACCCACGGACCCGCCCCCGCGCGCCCCGCGCGGACCCCACACCTCTCGCACACAGGCATCCGCCCCAGAGGGAGGGGCTCCGGCCGCGCTATGACCAGCCGTCCCGTGACCCCGCAAGAGCCGTCAAAGGCTCGCGCCCTCACGCCGAAACGCGCCCGCACCCTGCTCGTTCTCTCCGGGCTGAGCGGTGTGAGCCCGCTGGCCACCGACATGTACGTGTCCGCCCTGCCCGACCTGGCCGGCTCCCTGGGCACGGACGCCTCCGGCGCGCAGCTGTCCCTGACCAGCTTCCTGGTCGGCATCATCGCCGGACAGCTCGTCCTCGGCCCGCTCAGTGACGCGATCGGCCGCCGACCCGTCCTCATCGGCGGATCCGTGCTGTTCGCGGCCTTCTCCACCGTCTGCGCCCTGGCGCCGACCGTGGCCGTCCTCAACACCGCGAGGTTCGGGCAGGGCATCGCGGGCGCCGCCGGCATCGTGGTCTCGCGCGCCGTCGTCACCGACCTCTTCGACGACCGCGAACTCTCCTCGGCCTTCTCACGCCTGGGAGCCATCACCGCCACAGCCCCGGTCCTGGCCCCGCTCGCGGGCGGCGCCCTGCTCCTGGCGGTCTCCTGGCGCTACGTCTTCGCCCTCCTCGCCGTCCTCGGCGTACTCCTGACCGTGGGCGTGTGGCGCTGGATCCCCGAGTCCCACCCGCGCCACGCCCGCCTGACCGGCGGTCTGACCGCGAGCCTGCGCACCGTCGCGCGGGTGGCCGCACAACCCGCCGTCCTCGCACCGATGTCGGCACTCGCCTGCGGCGGAGCGGCCGTGTTCGCCTACATCGCCGGCACCGCATTCGTCTTCCAGGAAATCCACCACCTGTCCCCGGCGCTCTCCAGCCTCGTCTACGGAGTCAACGCCCTCGGCAACATGGCCGGCAGCCTCGCCTACGGGCGTCTCGCCGGTCACCGGCGACCCGAGGCGCTCCTCGTCATCGGCGCCACCGTGGCGACGGCGGCGACGGCCGCCCTGTTCACCGTGCAGGTGACCGTCGGCAGCACGATGCCGCTGACCTGGCTCTTCCTGCTGATCGCCGTCAGCGCCTTCGGCCTGTACTTCCCGGCCGTCATCACCGTCGCCCAGAGCCGGGGCCGCGCCGCCCCCGGGGCCACCTCCGCACTGCTCGGAGGCGGCCAGTTCCTTCTCGGCGCGGCCGCCTCCCCGCTGGTCGGCCTGTTCGGGACCAGCAGCCCCGCGCCCATGGCGGCCATCATGACCAGCTTCCTCGCCCTGGGCACCCTCGCGGCGCTGGCCACCCGACACACCGGGCCGGGGCGGCTCAGCCCTTGACGCGTTCCCAGATCCAGACCCCCGCCTCCTTGAGGACCTCGGTGCCCGTCCCCTGGTCGCCGGAGCGGGTGCCGGGCTTGAAGACCGCGCCGGAGCGCTGGTCGTCGGAGTAGTTCCAGTTGGTCCAGGAGATGTTCTTCTCGGCCATCAGGTCGAGGAACATCTGGGCCATCGCGAAGTCGTTCGTCCCCTCGCCCGCCGAGTCCCGGGTGCTGAACTCCGCGACGAACATGGGAAGTTCCTCGGCCATGCGGGAGAGCGTCCGCAGGTACCCGTCGCGGTGCGAGGCGGCGTAGAAGTGGAAGGTGTACGCGGAAACACTCGCCGCACTCTCCCAAATCCTCGGGAAAAGCGAAACCGCCGACCTCATTGTCAAAGTGCCCACGCCGCGTGGATGAAGAGGAAACGACCACTACAACCCCGACGCCGACTGAGCGCCCGTACGATCCCAGCTTTCCGCGCGGAGTGGACCACGCGGGACGGGCCCCGGCCCGCGGTGACGATCGGGAGGGCGGGGCGGCCGGGGCCTCCCACCCTTCGTCCCAGGGGAGGTCACTGAGTGCCCGTCAGAACGCCTCGGGCTGTTCCGGGACTAGCCTCAGCCGAGGGCGCTGCAGGGCCGGCCTCCGCGTGGGGAGGGCGGGTGTGGGGCCCAACAGGCAGGCCCTAGAATGGTTCTGAAGGGCCAGCAATTCAGGACTTTGGGCGGGGGATTGGGGCGCGCTGGTCGTGCTCACGAATTGAAGAAAGCGCGAGGCAGGGACGAGGGCCAAGTTCCCAAAAAAGAGCGGGAACTGAGGGGCGGTCAGGGGAAAACGGAAAGACGAAAACTGGCCGCGCCCCCACCCACTAGCCAGCGCTTTCAGAGGAAATCGCGGAGCGAATTTCCTCCAAGGGAATTACGAAGTAATTCCCGCACCGGGCAACGGAGTTGACCGGTGCGAATTCAGGCGGAGCCTGAATTCCCGCGCGGAGCGCGGCAATTCACCCGCCGCGTAGCGGCGGCGCGTCGTGTCTGCGGAGCAGACCGCG